>CAYXES010000074.1:0-6318 GCA_964464075.1 uncultured Erysipelothrix sp.
AGCGGGCCTTTATGCCTTTTGGTGGGATCAACATGATGGTTAAAAGTGCTGAGCATTATGGTAAAGAAGTGCCTCAGGACTTAGAGTATATTTTTAGAAATATTAGAAAAACCCATAATGATGGGGTCTTTGATGTCTATACCCCAGAGATGCGTAAAGCCCGTCGCTCGGGGATTATTACTGGTTTACCTGATGGTTATGGTCGGGGTCGTATTATTGGGGACTATCGTCGGGTAGCACTTTATGGTGTTGATCGTTTGATTGAAGATAAGCGTAATGAATTACGACACTTGGAACTGGATGTTTTAATTGAAGATGGCATCTTAGCACGGGAAGAAATTACCGAACAAATTCGTTCCTTACAAGCGCTTAAAACCATGGCAGAAGCCTATGAATTTGATATTTCATTACCAGCTAATAATGCCAAGGAAGCCTTACAATGGCTTTACTTTGGTTATCTAGGAGCCATTAAAGAACAGAATGGGGCAGCCATGAGTTTAGGCCGGGTTGCGACCTTCTTAGATATTTACTTTGAGCGTGATTTAAAGGCTGGGATCTTGGATGAAACTCAAGTTCAGGAGCTGATGGATCACTTTGTGATGAAGCTTAGGATGGTACGTTTTCTAAGAACTCCTGAGTATGATCAACTCTTCTCAGGTGACCCAGTTTGGGTTACCGAAGTATTGGGTGGTATGGGACTTGATGGTCGTACCTTAGTTACCAAATCAAGTTTTAGAATGCTGCATACCTTAACGACCTTAGGTCCAGCGCCAGAGCCCAATCTAACGGTTCTGTGGAGCCAAAACCTACCCCAAGGGTTTAAGGACTACTGTGCCAGAATGTCCATAGAAACCAGTTCTATTCAGTATGAGAACGATGATCTTATGCGTGAATACTGGGGTGATGACTATGCGATCGCATGTTGTGTATCCGCTATGCGGATTGGTAAACAAATGCAGTTCTTTGGGGCGCGTTGTAACTTAGCTAAAGCGTTACTCTATGCCATTAATGGGGGTAAGGATGAGTTAAGTGGCCAACAAGTGGCACCTAAATTAGAACCCATTCATGGTGAATACTTAGATTATAATGAAGTTCAAGAAAAGTTTGATGTGATTTTAGAGTGGGTTGCGCAATTGTATATTAATACCTTAAATGCCATTCACTTTATGCATGATAAATACTGTTATGAAAGCTTAGAGATGGCCTTACATGATAAGGACATTCTACGTACCATGGCTTGTGGAATTGCGGGATTAAGTGTGGTTGCGGATTCCTTAAGTGCGATTAAGTATGCGAAAGTTAAGCCGATTAAAAATGAAGATGGTATTATTACCGACTTCGAAGTTGAAGGTGATTATCCTAAATTTGGGAATGATGATGATCGGGTGGATCGGATTGCTTCTGATATTACTAAACTCTTTATGGAGAAACTACAAAAGCATCCTACCTACCGTAAGTCAGTACCAACCTTAAGTGTCCTAACCATTACCTCGAATGTGGTTTATGGTGAAAAGACGGGGAATACCCCAGATGGCCGTAAGGCGGGTGAACCATTCGCACCGGGTGCCAACCCGATGCATGGTCGGGACACCCATGGTGCTTTAGCGACCTTTAACTCAGTCGGTAAACTACCTTATAAATACGCACAAGATGGTATTTCATATACCTTCTCGATTACCCCAGCAGCTTTAGGAAAAGATGAAAGTCATCAGATTTCTAACTTAGCCAATATGTTGGATGCTTACTTTATTCAAAAAGCCCATCATATGAATGTGAATGTCTTTGATCGCGAATTATTATTGGATGCGATGGATCATCCTGAGAAGTACCCACAATTAACCATTCGGGTATCCGGTTATGCGGTTAACTTCGTGAAGTTAACCCGTAAGCAACAGCTGGATGTGATTAATCGTACCATTCACGGTACCATGTAATGAAAAGCTCAGATCGCATCGGTCGTTTACATTCAATTGAAACCTTTGGGACTGTGGATGGTCCTGGGATTCGGATTGTTCTCTTTTTCCAAGGGTGTCCTTTACAATGTGCCTATTGTCATAATCGGGATACCTGGACTTTTAAGGGGGGACAAGAATGGGATGTGGATGAGCTGGTTGACTTCATTATGAAGTATCAATCTTATATTAGAGTATCAGGTGGAGGTGTCACCGCGACTGGTGGTGATCCTCTGCTTCAATATCGTTTCGTGACGCAACTCTTTAAACGACTCAAAGCTAAGGGTATTCATACCGCCTTAGATACCGCAGGCTTTTGTAAGGCCCAGGATATGGATGAACTCTTAGAGGTAACCGATCTTGTGCTTTTAGACTTAAAAGCTATGAGTCCTAGCTTACACAAGATGTTGACGCATCAAGATAATGGACCCATCTTGGATTTTGCCCATTATTTGGCCCAAAAACAAGTACCAGTTTGGGTACGTCGGGTCATCATCCCTGGGGTTAACGATGGGGAAGATGAACTTAAAGCGCTTAAGCAATTCGTTTCTCAACTTAATAATGTGGAGAAGTTTGAACTCTTGCCTTATCATATCTTAGGTAAGTATAAGTGGGATGAGTTGAATCTAGAGTATCCATTAGAAGGGATACCTCAAGCAAGCTCCACCGATGTTCAAAGGGCAGCGGAAATCTTAGGAATTGAAGTCTAGTTAAAACCTCGATAAGAGGTTTTTTTGTTATAATGTAAAGCGGAGGTGGGTGTATGAGTCAGCTCATTGAAAAGGCAAAAGCCTTTGCCTATAAGTATCATGAAGGTCAAAAGCGCAAGGGAAAAGATGTACCTTTTACCGCGCATTTAGAGGCTGCGGTTAAGATTGTTGAGAGTTTAACGGATGACGAAGATATTATTGTGGCAACCTGGTTGCATGATGTGGTTGAAGATACCCAGGCGACCATTGAAGACATTGAAGCTGAATTTGGTAGTGAGGTTAAAAAGCTGGTTGCTTATGAAAGTGAAGATAAGCGTCATGGTCAAAGTGAAGCAGATACCTGGAAAGATCGTAAGCTTGAACAATTAGAAACCCTGCGTCAAATTCCTGAAGCTGATCAAGACGTATATATGATTACGTTGGCGGATAAGTTGGCAAATTTAGAAGAAATATTTGAGGATATAAAACAAGTAGAAAATCCTAAGGAGTTTTGGGCTCGTTTCAATAATTCTGATCCTAAGGATCACCTTTGGTATTACAGTGAGATGGCAAACATAATTAAAACTCACCCAGATTTAGCAAGTAGTGAGGCTTACCAACGATTGGAAGCTTTGATTAAATTAATATGGTAATGAACTGAATGAAAATTCAGTTTTTTTAAACTTTAGATGTAAAGTAAGCTTGACATCATGATTTTAGTTAGTATAATAAGAGATGTAAAGCTTGCTTTACAAAGAAGGGAGTGTTATGAAAAATAATCTAGAACAATTAAGAAAGGTTAATAACTTATCACAAGATGAGTTTGCGAACCTTATGGGGGTATCGCGCCAAACTATTAGTTCATTAGAAAATGGACGTTATAACCCTTCGATTGTATTAGCATTTAAAATAGCGCGATATTTTAAATTGAAAGTAGAAGATGTTTTTATGATGGAGGAGGAAGATTATGAGTAAAAGCACAAAAAAAGTAGTGGTTGCAGCGCTATTGGTCATGGTTTCTTATTTTATGTTTAGTGCCCTATATATATTGGTGTTTGATCGCCAAGATAGTTTAGGTGATATTATGGCAACGGTTGGTGCCTTTGGGGTGGCAGCCTTATATTATTGGTATGTCTCAAAGAAAGCTCCCGAAGTAATTATGGAAATGAAAATTGAACAGCATGATGAACGTGAAATTATGATTCGTCAAAAGGCTGGCCATGTTACGTTGTATGTTTTATTCGCAGGTTTATTTATTATCACTGGGGTTGCGAATCTGATGAATAATTTACCACTTTTACTTATTAGTGGCGGTACTTATATCTTAGCCTTAATCGTGTATTTATCTTTAATACGTTATTACAAGCATAAGAATTAAATGTTATTCATAGTATTTGAGGACTGGGTGGTATTTTTATTAATCTGAAACAAAAAGGTGCAAAGGATGCACCTTTTTTATATACTTGTATCAGAGGTGTTTATGAAGATAGTTTTAAACAAAGAAATTAAAGCATTTTTAAAGCGTTGTGAAAATAATATGCAGCGGGATTATAAAAATGACTTTATTGGATTAAAGGTAAGACCCCAAGGAGAAAAAGAAGTCCAGTATCAGCTTAGAAAAGCTGGTTTTGGGGAATTCATGAAAGATGAGAGTACTTGGCCTTCTTTATTTTTATCAAGCGCAGATTTTAAGGCGACCCCTTATTATAAACATATCAAACTGGATACGATACAACATGAACAGGTTCGGATTTCCCAGGAAATAATACCGCAACATCGTTTAATGAATGCGGGTGCCATTGTATGGGATGAGCATCAAGAACTTAATGATTGGATGCGCCTAAGAGCCCTGGATGCGCCTTTAGAAACAACGGTATTGCGTATTGATGATCAAGTATGGATGTTGGATGTGTTTGCAGAAGCTTTTACGATTGATCCCTGTGCTTTGAAGGCTCATGGTCAAGTTCTTACCTTTGGTTGTGGGATTGGTTACTTTGTCTATATGGCACTGACTAATCAGGCGGTGGATCATATTACCATTATTGAGAATAACCAGGCAGTGATTGATATCTTTAAAGAACATATCTTGCCTCAATTTGATCAAAATCATAAAGTAACGATCCTGCATGAAGATGCCTTTGGGTATTTTAATGAATCTAATTTAAGTCGTTATGATTATGTATTTGTGGATATTCATCAATCCTCACTGGATGGTTTAGAGATTATGGATAAGCTCTTATCCAATTATTTACCGCCTTTAGAACAGGTTGACTTTTGGATTGAGACTTCTATTTTAGAAATCCTCATTGGGATGGTCTTCTATTATTTTAATGCGTTAGCTTATGGACGATCTTACCATCATCAAGATGAGTTTTATGATTATTACTTAAAAAAGATTGCATGTTATTTTGAATCGGTAGATTTGGTGGTGGAAGATAGTGAAACCCTTAAACATTTCATGTATGATCGAGAGACCTTAAGAAAAATCCTAAATGTATCACTTTAAGGGGCTTTATGATAAAATGACAAGGATGCTTTTAATAAGGTAGGTAAGTATGACATTACGTAAAAATGCCCTTGGGGCGATTGCTTTAATCCTATTAATCCAATTTGTGGTCACCTTCGAAATGAATGTGGTTTTTCCCTTAACTCCTAGTATTGCCCAGGTTTATGGGGTGCCTACCCATCAAGTAGCCTACATGAATATTGGGAATGCGGTATTTGGGATGTTGGCGCCCTTAATTGGGTTTGCTTCGGATAAAACCGGCATTAAGAAGATGATTGGCTTTACCTTGTTTTTATTTTTTTTAGGGAGCTTAATGATTGGTCTAGTTCCATCATTATTAGTTTATGTGATTGGACGTTCACTAACCGGTTTGGCTTTCTTTACCATGCTGGGTTTAGGTTTAAACTATCTATCTTTACTAGTGCCTCATGATAAATTAGGGGTCGTTAGTGGTCTGCATCGGATTGCCTTTGCCTTAGGGGTTTTAGTGTCACCTTTTATTGGTACCTTCTTGATTCAATACTTTAACTTCCAAGCGATTTATTTGGCCTTAAGTGGTGTGATTGTATTTTTACTGGTGGTCTTTATGCTTGTGAGTCCGGAAATTAAAACGACCCAAGATGCGATTTCACTTGATCAGGTTGTGAGTTTAATTAAAGGCAAAAAGGAACAGCGTATGATTTTAATTACCTTTCTTATGTCGACACCCGCTATTTTCTTCTTTAATTATTTAAGTGTTTATCTTGATGGACAAGGCTTAGCGGTTGATCGGATTGCCTTTCTTTATACCATTATTGCCATTGGTTCTACCTTAGGTGGCTTCTTTATTATGGCATTCTCCGATAAGATGGGTAAGTTTAAAATGATTACCTTAGTATCAAGCTTAATTCCTTTGGTTTTACTTGGCTTTTATTTCTCACAGGGTTGGTTACTTTTAGCGGTTGGTTTAAGTTTTGGCTTCTTATTTGATAGTGCCACCGGCTTATTATTTCCAGTTGGTTCATTAATTGTGCACCAATACAAGGCTACTTTTTTAACTATCTTAAGTTTAACCATGTCTTTTGTGAATGTCGTAAGTAATATTATTGCCCCAACCTTATATAGCCTAGGTGGCTTTTTATTGTTGATTGGGATTATAGCAGTTTGTATTTTAATCTCATCTTTAATGCTT
>CAYXES010000075.1:0-2401 GCA_964464075.1 uncultured Erysipelothrix sp.
CAAGCTAGTTTTGAGATTAAGGAAGCCTTTGAGGTTTCACGCAATGTCTTTTATCCCAAACCGGATGTGGCATCTGCCATCCTCGTCTTTAAACCAAGGTCAAACTTTGATATGAAGGCGAATCAACCCTTGTTTGATTTCATCAAAGCTTGCTTTCAATTCCGACGTAAAACCTTAGCTAATAATTTAAAGGCTTTTGTTGAAGAGCCTAAGCTGGTGAATGAATATTTAAAACAAGCACAACTAGATGAAGGTGTTCGAGCCCAGTCTTGTGATTTAGAGGATTTCAAACGTTTATTTGAAATCATACAAGTGACGCCCTAGCTTTGTTTGAGAAGTCCTTTTTTTATGGGTAAGAATCCTTTACAATAGGATTAGGAGGGAACTATGAAATCTGCCATAATTTTAGCAGCGGGTAAAGGAACCCGCATGATTTCAAAAAAGAATAAAGTCATGCATGAAATCTTAGGGAAACCTGCGATTGAACATGTGGTTGATAACTTAGAGAAAAGTGGAGTAACTTTTCAAGTGGTGGTGGTGGGACATGATGCTCAGTCAATTTTAGATCACTTAGAGGATCGGGTGCATTATGCAACCCAAGATCAACAGTTAGGTACCGGGCATGCGATTAAGCAAGCTCTGATTGCCAAACAAAACAAGGGAACCACGCTAATCATGTATGGTGATATTCCTTTAGTACAGCCTGAAACCATTACGCGCCTCTTTGAAGCGCATGAAGGTTACGATTTAACCGTTGCGACAACGATACTTGAAGATCCAGCCATGTATGGAAGGATTATGAAAGATGAACAAGGTCGTTTACTGCGGATTGTTGAGTATAAGGATGCCAATGAAGCAGAACGGGCGATCCAAGAAATCAACACCGGAATCTACTGCATTGATAATGAACTATTGTGGAAACATATTGATGAGATTGATAAC
The DNA here is from genome assembly GCA_964464075.1 of uncultured Erysipelothrix sp. GTDB lineage: Bacteria > Bacillota_I > Bacilli_A > Erysipelotrichales > Erysipelotrichaceae > UBA6182. Next base: position 943 of record CAYXES010000075.1, read on the forward strand.
AACAATGCCCAAAAAGAATATTACATTACGGACATTGTGGAAATATTTTATAAAAACAACTACAAGATTAATACCTTAGTGGTTGAAGATGAGTTTGAAGTGATGGGAATTAATGATCGTAGTGAACTATTAAGTGCCAACCAGTGGCTACAAGCTCGCATTAATAACCACTGGTTAAAACAAGGGGTTAGCTTAATTGATCCAAGTACCATTTATATTGATCCCGATGTGACTATTGGTATGGATACCATTATTTATCCCAATGTACGACTTGAAAAAGCGACTAAGATTGGGGAAGGTTCAATCATTTATTCTAATTCTGTCATTATTAATGGCAGCATTGGTGATGACACTTCCATTGATAGTAGCCGTATTGTGGATAGTAAAGTTGGAAATCATTGTAGTGTGGGACCCACATCACATTTAAGACACGGTACGGTGGTATCAGATTACACGAAAATCGGGAATTTTGTGGAGATTAAAAACTCTTTTATCGGTTATAATGTACGTTGTAGCCATCTTACTTATATTGGGGATGCGGAAGTTGGCAATGACGTTAACTTTGGTTGCGGAGTTGTGACTGTCAATTATGATGGTAAAAACAAATATAAAACCATTATTGAAGATGGCGCCTTTATTGGTTCCAATGCGAATTTAATTGCACCGGTCAAGATTGGTAAGAATGCAGTAGTCGCCGCAGGAACTACCGTCAATAAAGATGTAGATGAAGGTGATATGGCGATTGGTCGGGTACGCCAAGAAAATAAATCCGGCTATGGTGAGAAATATATTAATAAATAAGATGGAGAGGTAATATGGTAAAAAATACAATAGTATTTGCCTTAACGGCAAGCATTGATTTAACGGAAGAGATTTGTGCATACCTAGGTTTACCACGTGGTAAGATTGCGGTGCGGCATTTTGCGGATGGTGAAATCATTGTGGAGCCAGAAGAATCAGTACGGGGGAAAAACGTATTCTTAATTCAATCAACCAGTAATCCAGTATCAGAACGCTACATGGAAATCTTAGTCGCTTTGGATGCCTTTAAGCGGGCTTCCGCTGGTGAGGTAACGGTTGTTATGCCTTACTATGGCTATGCGCGTCAAGACCGCAAAGCGCGAGCGCGTCAACCCATTACCGCTAAGTTAATGGCTGACTTACTTCAAGTAGCTGGTGCAGATCGGGTTGTTACCCTAGATTTACACGCACCCCAAATTCAAGGTTTCTTTGATGTCCCGATTGATGACTTAACCGCAGTAGCGATGATTGCCCAATACTTTAGAGCGAAACGCTTTAAAGAAGAAGTGGTTGTGGTTTCACCAGATCATGGTGGCGCAACGCGGGCCCGTAAGCTGTCTGATTCAATTCCTTCATCAACCTTAGCCATTATTGATAAACGTCGGACCAAACCCAATGTCTCAGAATCCATTAACGTGATTGGGGATGTGGATGGTAA
>CAYXES010000075.1:2501-6087 GCA_964464075.1 uncultured Erysipelothrix sp.
TTGCAAACATTCTAAAGAAATTTATTATCCATTAAAAAAGGAAGTCATTCAGATTTGAAACTTCCTTTTGTATTTTGTTTATAATTTAATATAAGTATTTAAATGTAGGCTATAGATATAGGCACTCAAATTATGAGTTGGATATAGATTTCTAATCGCAAACTTATAGGATTCTAATTGATCCTGATAACGCTCAATCAATTCGGTTTCACTACTGACTCTATCACTCTTAAAATCAATAATCATAGCTTCCTGATTATTCAATGCTAACAAGTCAATATAGATTTGTTGGTATTGATCTTGATAATGCATAATGCAAGGATGCTCACTATAAAGCTGGTAATCTTTTAGCTGCTTGGTAAAGGGATTTTGAGTCCACTTCGTAATTGATTCAAGCATGCTTTGGTCAGTAAGTATGGCTTTTACGTGGTCATTAAATACCAGTTGATTTTCAATGAGTAGTGCTAAAGCATGGTGAATTAAAGTCCCAAACTCAGTAGCTGACATATAAGGAGTTAATTGTAGGCTTGGGGTATAGTGGACCTTTTTGGATGGCGCTTTGGGCTTTTGAGGCAGAGGATAGAGAACATCATCTTTCATTTTGCTGCTTTCATCCACTAGTTTCTCAAGCTCAAGGGTTGCGCCATATTTACGGTATTTGAGGAAAGGCTGCTTACTACGCACAAATAAAGTATTAAGCCAATGGCCATTCCCCAGGCGTTTATAAATGGTGTATTGATTAAATGGATGATCAATAGGATCATACTTAGCCATTGAAACACAAATAAGGCGTGATTCTGCTCGGGTTAAGGCTACATAAAGTAAACGAATTTGTTCCTGAAGCTCACCTTTAATCATATTGAATTCAATTGCCTTACGTATCAGATTAGTACGACGTAAACGTTGAGGAAGTAAAATGGTGTGTAAACCAAGACCTAAATCCGGATCCACAATAACTTTTTCTCTTAAATCAATAATTCGGTTTGAACTGTTACTCCAAAAGATGACCACTTTAAATTGAAGTCCTTTCGATTGATGAATGGTCATCACTTTAATGGCGTCCGCATCACTTGATATCGCAATTGCTTCAGAGCTCACCTCATCTTGAATATTTTTAGTAATATCTAAAAAATATAGGATGGAATGATTACCTTGTAAATCAATGGCGTGGGCTTTCTCTAAGAGAAAATCCAAGTTGATTTTAGCTTGGGTATCACAATGAGCTTGGTAGTAATCATTAAAGGCATAAATACGATTTAATACTTGGGTTAAGGATTCGTTTTTAATTTGAGTTACCATTTGTTCAAGCTGATCAATGATATGGGGATATGCAGATTTAAAGATATTGTAATAGCTTTGTTTTGAGGTGCGATGGTTAAGCTTTACTAAAGCTAAATCATTGAAGCACAACTGAAAGAAAGGACTCATCATTAATCCCATAAAAGAGATATCATCACTTGGATCATTAAGGACCTTCATAAAGGAAAGCACGTCTTGAATGGGTTGTGACATAAAGAAACCACTGCGACTATCAATGAAATAAGGAATATTCACCTCATCAAAGACATCCTTTAAATAAGTTTTGGAGCTATGGCTACGAATTAGAATACAAATATCTTTAAAGTCATAACCTTCTTTATTGAGCGATATAATCCGCTGGGCAATATGACGGGCCTTAAGTAAGGCTTCTTGCTTGGACTCTTCAAAACTAACATTGTTTGAGTCTTCCTCATTACCTTCTTCATCATCTTGATATTCTTTTTGATCGGTAATCTCATGATCAATCATGTCCAATTCGATAGGGAATCCTTCAGAAACTTGTCTTTCTAAACCAATACTGACATGGTCATCATCCAAGTATTCATCTTCAAAACTATCGATATTCATCAAAGTATCAAAGAGGTAATTATTGGCTTTAACGATATCTTCCTTAGAACGAAAGTTATTAGGAAGCACTAAGACCATGTTTTGGTCATCATTATGGAGCAGATCACGCATTAGTTGAGGTTTTGCGTTTCTAAACTGATAAATCGATTGTTTAATATCACCAACCCGAAAGACATTATCCGAGCGACTAACCTTAGAGATAATTTCATGTTGGATATCACTGGTGTCTTGAAACTCATCAATTAAGACATCCTCAAAGCGCTCTTGATAAGCTTGGGGTACATCAAAATCGGGTGAGGATAAAATTTCAAGGGCATATTTCTCCATATCATCAAAGTCCATAACTTGTTCAACTTGTTTTTTAGTTTGATAGGCCTGCATCAACTCATCAGTCAACTTAAGCAGTTGTCTGATGATTGGTTGTTGCAGGTGTAGATCATTGAGCAGTAATGCTTCAGGCACATGAAATTCAACCTGTTTCTTTAAGCGCTTATTAAAATCCTCTCGTAATTCTTGATAGTCTGGGTAATCTTTAAGACTCTTGGTTTTAATGGTTCCAACTTGTTTCATAAGATGAAAGTAGCGATCAAACTCATTCGCGTTGATTAAGACTTCCATCGCCTCAAAATGCTTATCAATATTTTCCCAGCTTTCAATTTCGTCTTCCAAAGCAGCTGAATGATTCTTTAAAATCTGATGCAGAATATTCCACATTCCTTTAAGGTCTACCAAAATTGACTCTTTAATCATTTTTAAAAGCGGACTTGGTAAATCACTAAAATGCTTAACTTGATTGTAATAGGAGATAATCTTTTGATCCCAAACATAGGGGTCTACCTTAGCGCTTCGGATTTTCATGATATTAATAAGGGTATCCTTAAGTGGTTGTAGCTGATGTGGACGATTACATAAGGTTTGAACCGTTAAGGCAAAATCAGGATCATTGATTTCAATCGCTTGTTTTAAGGTGGAGTCTAAACATTCATCCAAGTAGGATTTCTTAATGGCTTCATCCAAAAGATTATTAACCATCTTAGGATTTAAACTAAGCACATAGCTGTAGTCCTTAACCACGGATAAACAAAAGGAGTGAATGGTTGAGATTGAAGCTGTTTCAATTAAGGAAAGTTGTTTCTCTAAAAAAGCATCTTCCTGATCTAAAAGGATTTCTTTAATGGCACTTCGTAGTCGTTCCTTCATCTCAAAAGCTGCGGCTTCGGTAAAGGTAAGGGCTAAAATACGATTAACTTCAATCTTATCCTGGGTAATCCGCTTAATTAAGCGGTCAATTAAAAGCTTTGTCTTACCGGCACCCGCAGAAGCTGAAACCAAGATATTTTTATTTAAGGTATGAATGGCGATGTCAGTAATTCGTTTATTCTTTTCAAGCATCTTCATTTCCTCCTTGAATATCAATATCGGGCGCTAAGTCTTTAATGGTACGATAGTTGCCTTTAAAGACACAGATGTAGCGGAAGTCACAATACTGACAAGCTCCCTTAATGGGATTACGTTCGATATTTCCTTGAGCTAAGGTTTGGGCCATCCCATCGTAGATGGTATATAAAAAGTCCTTGATGGCGCCTAAATCATAGTAGCCATTCTTTGAAACTTTATTAGTGGAGGTGATGTTTTTGATGAAGGTATCACTATGATACATGGAAGCATCTTGTTTAAAGAACCAACCACTGAGTTTATG
>CAYXES010000076.1:0-5979 GCA_964464075.1 uncultured Erysipelothrix sp.
GCAACCACATCCCAGTTAACGACATCCCACCATGCTTCCACATAGTCAGGACGACGGTTTTGGTAGTGTAGGTAGTAAGCATGCTCCCAGACGTCTAAGCCTAAGAGTGGTACTAAGCCTTCACTTAAGGGGTTGTCTTGATTTGGGGTTGAAAGAACCACAAGTTCTTTATCTTTATTAGCAGCTAGCCAGCCCCAACCGGAACCAAAACGAGTTTTCGCGGCAGCAGAGAATTTTTCTTTGAAAGCATCGAAGCTACCAAAGGCTTTCTCAATGGCTTCTAATAGTGCTCCTGATGGTGCTTTAGCGCCATTTGGTGCCATAACTTCCCAAAATAAGGTGTGGTTAAGATGGCCACCACCGTTATTGCGGACTGCCATTCTAATTTCCTCAGGGATTAGATTTAAGTCTTTAATTAATTCCACTAAATCTGTTTTCGCAGCTTCTGGGAATTTTTCTAAAGCTGCATTTAAATTGTTTACATAAGCTTGGTGATGCTTAGAGTAGTGAATGTTCATGGTTTCTTTATCGATAACTGGTTCTAAAGCATCAAATGCATAAGATAATTCTGGTAATTTGTAAGTCATTATATTCCTCCTTCGACATGTTAAGCCTATCAAATTGAAAGCGCTTGTTCAATCGTTATGCTTATTTTTGATAAGGATATTAAAATCCTTATATGGCCTATCGATCTTAAGACTGATATAATTATTTCATGAAAGCGGATATTACTTATTATGTCATTGGGGGCTCGATGGTTGATTGTGTAGCTCATCCCCAACAGACAGTTCATCAGGGCAATTCCAATGTTGCCAACATTGACTTATCATTTGGTGGGGTCGCGAATAATATTGTGCGCAATTTAGCCTATCACCAAAAACAAGTTAAGTTTTTAAGTGTCTTTTCAAGCGATGGTTATGGACAGGATATGATGAAGCATTTGGGTGAACTTGGGGTTGATTTGACACATGCGATTGTGGTGGATGAGCCCAGTTCCATGTATCTGGCCTTAATGGATAAGAAGGGTGATTTAATGGTCGCCATGGTGGATAGTTCTAATCTTAATCAGATTCAAGTTAAGCATCTTAAAACCTTCTTAATGGATATGAAAGTCGATGATGTGGTGGTGCTGGATACAAATTTAGATCAACCGCTGTTAGAGTTTATTTTAGAGCATGCCAAGGGTAAGGTGGCTTGTGATCCTATCTCTTTAATTAAAGCTCAGAAGATTAAACCCTATTTAAAGTACCTGCATGTTTTTACGCCCAATGCCTTACAGGCAAGTGCCCTATCTGAGATTGAAATCACAGATGAAGCTAGCTTGAAGGCGGTGGGTCAGTATTTTAAAAATCAAGGGGTAGAACAGACGATTATTACCCTTGGTGATCAAGGGGGCTTAGTGGTTAGTCAGGAAGCGATGATCCGTTATCAGCAACCAGCCTTTGAGGTTGTGAGTGCTATTGGTGCCGGGGATGCTTCCTTAGCGGCTTTTATTGCATTTGATAGTGACTATGATAAGATAGAAACAATTAAACGGATGGTAGCTTGTGCTCATTTGACCTGCCTTAGTCATGATAGTGTGAATCCATTGGTTGGTCAGCTTGAGCCCGTGCTACTTGATGATTTAAAGCTTGAAATAAAGAAAATAGGATAAGGAGTAGGTATGGAGAAAGTATTAGCTCTACTAAAAAGTAGAGGGGTCAGTAAAGAGGATTTGGTGGAATGTGTTTACTTTCTACAGCGTCCCTATCATGATCAGTTAACCAATGAAGAAATTATTTACTATGTGGATAGTGTTTTAAATAAGCGTGAGGTTCAGCACGCCATTTATACCGGAATTGCCCTGGATGTGGCGGTGGAGAAAAAGCTGCTTGATAATAAGGAGCTAGAAGCGATTATTGGGCGTGATGATGGTTTGTATGGGGTGGATGAGGTTTTAGCTTATGGAATTTGTAATTTGTATGGGTCAATTGCGTTAACAAATTTTGGATATATTGATAAAATGAAACCAGGCATTATTGGTAAGTTGAATCGCGCTGATCATGCCATTTCATGTCATACCTTTTTAGATGACATTGTAGGAGCAATTGCAGCGGCAGCCGCAAGCAAACTTGCTCATGATAAGGAGTAATATGAAAAGACTATTATTAATACTAGCCATGGTGCTAATCATCACGGGTTGCTCAAATTCTGCGACAGGACTTCCAATTGTATCTGCCAAACAAGTTCACCAACAACTTGATAAACAAGAGACCCTGGTGGTGGTGATTGGTCAATCCACCTGTTCGGCGTGTATGCAATACCGTCCGGTATTGAAGGAAATCTTAGCCAACTATAAGGTTGATATGGCTTATGTGGAGTTGGATAAGGATAAAGCCAAAGATGTTACCGATTTAGTTGAAGCTCATCTAAAGGATGCGCGTTCTACCCCAACGACTTACGTCTTTAAAGATGGCGTTTTAGTAAGTCAGTTTGTAGGGGCGATGGATTATAAAAAAACCAAAGCTTACTTTGAAGAGAATGGAGTGCTGAACTAAGATGTATGATAAACAACAATGGGTTGATACCTTCTTAGAACTGGGAATTGATAAAGGCATGTTGGTGGTGCTGGATGGCCAACTCAATGAAATTGAGTTAACCATTAATCAAGCCAATACCTTTTTTGATGCTTTGATTAGTGTCTTATCCAGTGAAGGTACCATTGTGTGTTTCTCTAATAATGATTATCAGATTGAACCCAGTCAGTGGGATAGAGATGTTGCGGTGAGTGATTATGGCCGCATTCGAGATAATCTAGTTTTATCCTCTAACCTCTTAGCGAGTCATGATAGTCTTCGAACTACTATGCTTTTAAGGGATGATGTGCTCATTAAACGCCATCCTTTATATAATGTCATGGCGATTGGTAAATACGCTCGCTTTGTGACGCGCAAGATTCCGCTTAATTTTCCCAGTGGGGCTCAGAGTCCTATGCAGGCGAGTAGTGACTTAAAAGGGTATGTCTTAGTACTCAATAATATTGAGTCTGGAAGTCATCCCTTTGCCTATGCATTGGCAGATCTTGACCAGCCTATTTATGTAAGTGGAGGGGTCATGATTGAACATGGGGTTGCCTACTGGCAGAAGTTTTTGAATCATAAACTGGATTATCAAAAGCTTCATCAGCAATTCAAAGCCCTGCAGGTAGATGCTAAGACTGCGAGTTTAGGTCGTAATAAGATGTGGCTGATGGCTTTGGATGAATTAGTAGTGGATACCCCATGAAGATTCAGATTCAAAAAGGAAGAGTAAACTTTGAGGATGCTTATCAGTTGCGTCATGAAGTCTTTGAGTTAGAACAGGGCTTTGTGGATGAGTTTGATGCGATTGATGAGGCTGCCTATCACATTACCTTATATAAGGATGATGAGTGTGTGGGAGTTGGGCGTTTGTATCAGGATGAGGATTTAAGTTATCATGTGGGACGGTTTGCGATTAAAGAGACTTATCGTAAAGCCGGCTATGGTCGTCAGTTGATGAAAGCCATTGAAGACTTAGCGAAAAGTTTGGGTGCAAAAAAGCTTGCCTTATCAAGTCAAGTGCAAGCCTTAAAGTTTTATGAAAGCTGTGGGTATCAAGCGGTGGGTCCTGGACACTTTGAACAGGATTGTCCGCATCAAAATATGATTAAGCTTCTCGATTAAAGGAATCGGGAAGTTTTTTATTGATAAGCGCGACAATCTTACTTAGGTAAGTTTCATCATCTTGATCAAAGCGATTCAAGATGGGGGCATCGATATCAAGGACGCCGATGGCTTGATCATTCACGATTAAAGGAATGACCAATTCGGAGTTCGATGCACTATCACAAACGATGTGCCCTTCAAACTCATGAACATTGGGAACATTGATAATTTGTTTTAATTCTAAGGCGCGCCCACATACACCCTTATATAAAGGAATGCGGGAGCAGGCGACCTTGCCTTGGAAGGGGCCTACCACTAAGTCATTACCTCTTTTTAAATAGAAGCCGACCCAATTCAAATCACTTAAGTGTTCATAAAGTAGTGCAGCGACATTGGCTAGGTTGGCGATGATGTCTGATTCATCCGCTAAAAGGGCTTGGACTAAGACCAGGAGTTGTTGGTAGTTTTCTTTCTTATTAATCATAGATGTAGATTCCTTTACTATTGTTGCTTATATGATACACTATTAACGTGAACAGGGGAGCGTCAAGCTGAGAAAATAACCCTTATCACCTGATCTAGATAAAACTAGCGTAGGGAGTTCCAGACTTTCCTTACGCCTCACGTGGAGGTGTTTTTTTATGAAAATCAGAGATTTAGTGAAGATGGCTTTGTATTTGGCTTTGTTTGCCTTATTGGATTATGTGGCGGCGACCTCAGGTCTTCTACAAATGCCTAATGGTGGTTCCATTGGCTTAGCGACCATCACCTTGGTGATTGCGGCTTATGATTTGGGTTTTAAGAAGGCCCTCTTATTGAGCCAGCTGTCCATTATTATTCAAACCTTTGTATCCGGAGTTCCATTTTTTGTGAATTGGGTTCAATTTATGTTGGATTATGTCTTAGCCTTTGGCGCTTATGCGATTGCGGCTAATGTGCTAACCACAAAGTTTAAAGGATTTTATATGTCCTGGGGCTTGGTGTTAGCTAATGTCTTACGCTTTAGCTTTCATGTCATTAGTGGCATCTTCTATTGGGAAGTACCCTTGATCCCATCTATTATATATAATGGGCCTTACATGTTGGCGACCTTAGTGATTACTTTTATTATTGTCGGGATGATGTTGCCGCGTTTACATTTGCAAGAACCCCCTAAATAAAAGTATAATAGAGCCATGACAAATTTACGCCCCCAAGAAAATTCTATGGTTTATATCCAGTCTTATAAATATAACGGTTCTTTACACCGAACCTGGTCTAAGGGATATGTTTTATCGGTGAAAGAACATGAGTGGATTGTGATTACTTATAAGACTTGGGTGATTGAAGCGGATGGGCGACGTTGGTTCACCAAAGAACCGGCGATTTGTTTCTTCTATGATAACCGTTGGTATAATGTGATTTCGATGATTCGTAAAAGTGGGATCTATTATTATTGTAATATCGCGACCCCATCGGTTTATGATCAAGAAGCCATTAAGAACATTGATTTGGATTTAGATGTGAAAGTCTTTCCAGATTATGCTTATGAAGTCTTGGATGAAGATGAATTTGAGAGTCATCAAGTGTTGATGAATTATGATCAGGATATTATCCATATTTCTAAAACGGTGACGCAAGAATTGGTGGAAAAGATTAAAAAAGCAGAATACCCCTTTATTCACGATGAAATCTTGCGATTATTTGATGAATATCAAGAGCGCACCAAGCAGAAACATCACTATTAAGTAGGGTTTATGACATTTTGTGAAGATTATTAAAAAAATGTTTAAAAAAGTGATGATTATTGTTGACATTGATATGGTGCTTTGATATTATAGTAAGGCGCCCCCGGGAGTTGAAAAATTCAAAACCTGGAGACGCAGCTTGGATCTTTGAAAACTAAATAGGAAAAACAAGTACAAACTTGTACCTTAAGTACAAACAAATTAAACAATACTCGTCAAGAGTAAAGGATAACAAAAAGCTAAAATTAAAGAGCTAAAATCAAATGGAGAGTTTGATCCTGGCTCAGGATGAACGCTGGCGGCATGCCTAATACATGCAAGTCGAACGGAGAGCGGGTAGCTTGCTACCCAATCTTAGTGGCGAACGGGTGAGTAATACATAAGTAATCTGCCTTAGTGCCTGGGATAACCGTTGGAAACGATGGCTAATACCGGATAGTTAATTTTATGGCATCATATTATTATTAAAGTTGCGTATGCAACACATTAAGATGAGCTTATGGCGCATTAGCTAGTTGGTGGGATAAAAGCTTACCAAGGCGATGATGCGTAGCCGACCTGAGAGGGTGACCGGCCACACTGGGACT
>CAYXES010000077.1:0-5966 GCA_964464075.1 uncultured Erysipelothrix sp.
GTCTAATAAATTATCAATCGCTTCATCACAAGCAGGTAAGACACCACTTACAAAAAGTGGGATATCAAAAAAGTCAGCTAATGGTTCCAACAGTTCCCCAAAGAAGTCATAACGAACCGCTAGGGTTTGTGGAATGCCGTGCTCAAGTAGATGATCCATCAAAACATCCACTAACCCTGAATATTTATCTTCACCAATATCAAGTAATTGAGCATCAATAATCATACCGCTCTCAGCATCCACAATAACAATCATCTGGCCAAGGATTGGGCGTCCAAAGACTCCTTCTTCATCCACAATGCCAGTATACACAGCATCAATTTCAAGCATCATATTGCTGTATGATTTTGAAGCTTTTAATTCATTCCAGTGAACACTGGTACTTAGATTAATTTGAGGGATCACTTCACCGACTTCAGGTAAATCAGTTTCATAGCCAACCCAAGCTTGGTTATTTTGATCAAAACTAAACCAATAGCCATTATGACCATTAAAGTCGATGTTTAATTCATTTTCTTTATAGTAAGTAATCGCATCAATTAAGACTTGATAGTATTCACTTAAGCGTTGCACTTCATTTTGATTAAGCATATGGGGAAAATGTGATGGTAGAAAAGACATGAAATACAACCATTGATTGCGACCATGAAAACGATAACCTAAATCCTTGATGATTTTGTAGTAGTCGGTACTAATTTCTTGGCGGTCTCCCCAATAGGCAGTTAAGCATGCTTGATTAAACATCAAATAACGTGACGAAATATGATTCTCTTCTTCATCAACTAGCATGTAATAAGTCGCAAGACCATAGTAGCCTTCATAAGCCACAAGACCATAAGTTTGTTTGTTATTACCTAAAACACTAATGAAAATGGGTTCTGAATCGGGGTATTCTAAAACAATAAGATCAGTATCAGCAAATAACTCCCATGGTTTCATGTTTTTAAGCTTATCAGCGACTTCATAAAGGACTTTCCAATCATTTAAGTTAGCTTTAATAGTTTTCATATTCACCTCATTTTATTTACGATAAACGATGCGGTTACGATAAACCTTCTTTTGAATCGTATCATCATTATCAAGTTGCACAAAGACTTTCTCTTTATCATGGGTGTTGCGATCATCAAGAAACTGATTGATTTCAAGATCACTCATGGGGTGACGTTTAATTAAAGAGACAATGGCTTCAAAGTCATCTTCAATCGCACTCACAAAACCATGGGTATGTTCATCGCGTATCCCAATACCACCTAAGGTTTCAATGGCTAAATGCATCACATCATCATCGATAGGTAAGACATAGCTTTCCGTCGGTATACGAATCGGCGTATTAAGATAAAGCCGATCATATTTAAATTGTTTAAAAAAGCTTTGGTAGTGATGGAAATCATCCATACTATCATTGATACCCTTCACCAGCATTAACTCTAACCACAGCTCACCTTTAAACTCATGGGAGAAGTTGATGAGGGCTTGACTAATGGCTTCAAAGTCAATGTCCCGATAGGGACGATTGATGCGCTTAAAACTTCTCAAATCATAACCATTTACAGATGGTAAGAAGATATCCACGAGTAAACATGCCTCATAAACGGCTTTTTGGTCCAGTAGTGCGCCATTTGAGATTAAGGCAATGGGTTTATCACTGAGTTGGCGAATGCCTAAAATCAGGTCTTTTAGGCCCTCATAGAGGGTAGGCTCACCATCTCCTACAATGGAAATCACATCCACCGCAATCCCTTGATTTAGTACCACCTTTAATTGATCCAAGATATCAGAGACCGGATAATACATTTGTGGGGTATTGGTCATATGCGTGGTAGTATCAAGCATACAATAAATACAACCGTAGTTGCAGGTCTTTTTAGGAATGGGACTAATACCTAATGATTTACCTAAACGCCGTGAAGGAATAGGTCCATAAATAAATTGATTCATGGTCTAATTGTATCAGAAAACTGGATTTCCTCAATGTTAGTTTTCAAGATTATAAAATGATTAAGACATTTAAGGTAAATAGTGATGAGACTTGATCGTTCAATAAAAAAATGGTATTTAATAAGTCAATATATAATAATATCAATGACACCATAAGTAGTGTCAAATGAAGATTTTAATAAGATCTTGTAATAAAAAGGGGGTTTAATAAATATGGAATATAATATCAAGATTGAGCCTTTAGAAACTTCAGAAGGTTTAAAATGGGTTGCGGTATGTCCAGCTCTTAATGGTGCACGAGGCAGTGGTGATACGCCAGAGTCCGCACTAGAAGTTTTAAGACATGAGATGAATAAGATAGTTGAATCGATGGAGGATAAAGGATTGCCACTACCAGCACCTGAGTATATTTTGCCGGTAAAAACGTACAGTGGAAGAATAACTTATCGACCTGGGAAACGACTTCATCAGGTGATTGAACACTATGCAAATGAATATGATGTAAGCATTAATAGTTTAATTAATAGCGCTGTAACTACTTATTTGGCGAGATTAGATGATAATATGCATTTTATGAAAGTAGTTAAGAATTATTTAAATCTTGATGAGAAACGGATTCTTGAAGCCCTTGAACAAGCAAATCAAAAGGAAAACTATGACCATCAACAAGTCTGGAAGAAACTTGATATTGATTAATAGTTGAAAACTTATATACCGTAAAAGCCCTAGACCTGGTTAGTGTCTAGGGCTTTTGTTATGGATCAATGATGCGTCCATCTCTACCATCTAAGTATTTTGATGGGTGCATGGGATAACTGATGGTATAATAATCGCTCTTATCGTATTTGTAATCGGTTTTCTGACCTAACTTAGCCTGAAACTTACCTTGGGCAGCCGCTTCTTTGATGACATTGTTTAATTCAAATGATGCGCTGATATTAAGATTAAGAAGGCGATCAGGATCATTAAAGTAAGTATCAAACATATACTTGTTAAGGTCACCTCGTTTTAGAAAGAACTTGACATGGGTAATTCGCTTTGGAGGTAAAGCGGGGATATCAATGCTTAGTTTGTACATCTCGGTAAAGGCTTCACCCCGAATACCTTCGGTAATAGATATATAAAGCACCCCAGGCTTTGAATATTCATCATAAGGATTATGAAGTTTAAACATGACTTCAGGTGGTAAATACTGAGCTTTAGTGGCTGGCTTTAAGAAGTCCACATCCCAAGGATTAATCAATCTTTCTTTACTTAACTCATCAAATTGACTCTTGAGCTCTTTCACAATCGCACTTTCCACCTCATAAGGTATTTGATCAAGGGGTACATTTAAGGAATCAGCAGCTTGTTGGAGGGCGAGATTAACCGCATAATTCAAACCTTCTTTCGCTAACCGCTCAAAATTAGGTAGCGTGGGAGGAATACCCATTGACGCTAAGCCATAATTGATGACCGCTACCACGGCTTTTTTAATGTAGCCTTGGGCTTTTTCTCCTAAAAACTCAAAGCGATCCGCCACAAAAACAGCGACTGTGACCTTTAGTTTTTCGTAGTTCTCAACAATCTTGTTTAAGATATCGCTCGCTAAACTCACAAAATCATCCCACATTTTACCGAGTTTTGATTTTTCCTTGGGTGGTACTTTAAACCAAGCATAGGTGGGAAGCATGCGATCAAGGGTCGCTTGATATTGTTCTCTAGTAGTTTTGGGATACATGTGCATATGCACATAGAAAGGATAGAGGAAATCACCGGTTACATGATTTTTAATAAAGAGATGCCACTCTTCTGCTTCAATTGGACGTGTCACTTCAAAGTATTGTTCCTCATCTTTTAAGGCAAAGCGCGGTATCCGATACGAAATCAGTTCCACATCAGGAATATAAGATTCTACGATGACTTCAACGGGATCAGGTTCTGGTAAATCAAGGATACCAATGGTGTAGACTTTTAAATCATCAGTATAATAGATTTTACGCATATTACTCGCAAGGGGAATAAAGACTTCTGGATGCTCAGTTTTTATGTATTTAATGAAACGAATATAATAGGTGCGCGTTTGCGGGTTAGTATTATTGAATTTGGGGAAAATTTCATGGAATTTGACCAAACTTGAACGGCCATATTGAGGATGATTATCAAAGGTGTCAGAATAAACCAAACCACTGGGTTTTAAGTAGTCAACCATGTAGTCCTTATTAAAAGGTTCACTCGCAATCTGCATTTCCACATGACTAACTTTGGCTTCTAAGGGATTGACGGACATCTTGCTTTCAAATTGATAGCCTGAATAGAGCCACAAGCCTTTAGTGCCAAGATTAACATATTTATGGTTAGTATCGGTGTAGACCGGTTCTCCTGGAATAATTCCTTCAGGTATGGGAGTGTTGATGGATAAAAGGGGATTTCCATAAATTATCTCAAGGTTAGAGAGACTGGCTCCCATAATATTCTCATTTTCATCCAACATAACCACTCGCACAAACAGTTGTTTCTGTAAACCTTGAATCGGTAAGATATCAGGCTCGACCTCAAAGTCTTCACCTTCATTTTCAGGCGGTGGTCCAAGGGTGTTAATGGCTGAAACAATCGCCCTAAAGTCAAGCTTGAATTCTAGTTGACTAGGATCAAGCTTTCCTTGCACCATCAGTCCTGGCATCTTTATTTGAGAATAATCAAAAGCATATCCGCTACAAGGAAACTCAATGCGGGAAACTTGCCAGATAATTTGTGAGACATCTTTTAAATCATGTTCAATCGCTAAATAACGTACTGGCTTATCTTCCCTCACAAAGGTTAAGCCCTCTGTGTATTTGGATGGTACCTCTACCTCGACCACCGGTTTTTCTGGTATAACAATCTGAAAGAGTGGGGAGATATTGTATCCTAAATGAGTATTATCAGAGTAAGCATCAATACGAATCTTACTCGCTTTAGAAGTAATCTTGGGAATGGTAACTTGGTGAAAACCAGTATTAGCAACTTTACTCGCTAATGTACTGTAGGTTTTCTCATTATCATGAGTGATGGAAATATCAACTTTGAGTTCACCTTTAAGATCAATCTGCCACAAGATGATATGCTTAAGTCCACCTTGGAGAATCTCATTCTGGTTAGGATTAAGAAGCTTAATACTGGAATTAGGGGCCAGATTAGGATCAGGTTTATCGGGCTCTTTCGCTAACTCTATTTTGAAAGTGGGCGATAGATTGTAGCCAAAATGAACTTCACCAATCCAGGCATCAACCCGGATTTTACTGGCACTGGAAGTGAGTTTAGGAAGTACGATTTCATAAGTACCGCTATTAGGAATCTGACTTGCTAGTTCCTCATAGTTTTTCCCATTATCATGGGTGATGGAAATATCGATTAAGAGCTCACGCCCTGATTCAATTTCCCATAGGATAGTCTGGGTGCTACCTCCAATTAGTAGGACATCTTTTTTAGGACTCGTCACTTTGATGTTTTGATTAGGATTAACATCAAATTGCAAGTGTGGGAACTTCAAAACGATGGGTTTGATTATTAAATCAGGGATGGTTGTATCGAGCACATTAAGAGTTGGTGTTTCATCCACCGCAAAACCGGTTTCCTTTAACGCTTGAGGTAGCCCCGGTCCATCAGAGATCTTAAGCGTGGTCCCAAAAGAACATACACTTTCTGGTATTGCCCTATCATGATACTCACGTGGTTCATCATCTTCTAAAGTAATCACTTCACTGATTTCATCTTCATCAGGATGCGTCAATTGATCTTTAGAAGGTGAACATTGAACTAATGAAATAATAAGCAGAATGATTAATAAGACCACTAGGCTTATTATCATCGGTTGAGTTGGTTTCAATTTTGATTGGTTTTTCATAGAACCCCCTAAAAGCCAAATTGTAAGGCTTGGATTTAAAAGGTAATAATGATCGGTAAAACAAAGCGAAAAAGCTTGAATCAATTTCAAGGTTTTCTTAAATACCGCTTGTGTGTATTATGATTAACCGATCACTACGTCGGGTTTGTGAATGATAAATCAA
>CAYXES010000078.1:0-1293 GCA_964464075.1 uncultured Erysipelothrix sp.
TGGTGTTAATGTAGTAAACGCGTTGATCCTTACCGGGTTCACCCCCATAAGTAAAGCGTTTACCGATATTCTTGAAGGTATCCTTGATACCTTGGCCTAAAGGTCCGGTAAAGATACTTGGTTCAATGGAAGTATCATAAGTGAATTCACCCGGCTCGGCACAGACGTCCACGATTTCGCCTTGTTCGACAATAATCATGCACTGTCCATCCGCAACCACAATCCCAGAACCATTGGTAATGACATTGTCACTACCTTTGGTGTTGGATGAACGGCGTCCGATTCGTTTTTCACCTTTTACCATCATGACTTCTTTTGGCATCGTTTCACAATAGAAAAACTCTTTCCACTGATCAGCTAAGACACCACCCGCTGATCCAGCAATTGCTTTAATTAAACCCATAACAATTTCTCCTTTATGTTAGATTATAATAATACGTTGATCATAACGATATTTTAAGCGATGATGCGATGATAAATACTCAACAATAATATCTTGAGCTGAAGTTGAGATAATCATTGGTTTTTGATGCACTTCGACCGCTTCAATTGGCACATTTAAGAACTCTTCTAGATTTAAGAAGTGGAACTTTTGTAGGCCAACCGTGTAGTAGTGATCATCCATCACATCATTATCGTTGTAGGTAAGGGATTTGATTTCCTTATCATCTTTTGAATAGGTTAAGCGTAACCCTTCTGATAGTTGGTAGTATTCGGTAATTCCAAGCCAGGCATCATCTCTAAGCATATGTAAAAACATAGCTTTGAGTTGCTCACCAGAAACCTTCATCTTATAAATCTCATCATCATAAGGGAAGATTTGAACTAAACTACCAAATTCCACAATGGGACCTAGTTTTTGCCCGCGAATACTTCCTGATCCTAAGAACATGATATCTAACCCTAAACTATTTCTGAAGATATCAGAAAACAAGCTTCCCAAAGCGGTTTCCATATTACGCTGAGGATGTGTTAACTGCTTATTAAAACGAGTTAAGATCCGCTGATACTTACGATCGGTGATATCCTTGTATTTATTGATACATTCTTCTAACTGGATATCTTTTTGAGAGGTCTCATTATTAATCGGTACAAAAGACCAGGTATAAGAATCGATGCAGTTATCATCCGTATCGACAATAATATCAAAGCGCCCAATGTTGTCGGTTCCTTCACCAGCTTGGGCAATCACGATATTATTGACTAAGAGCGGTTCATCCATAAAGGTATGGGAGTGACCACCAATAATGACATCAACACCCCATTCTGGCTTAAGCAGTTTGGCAAGTTCAA
>CAYXES010000078.1:1303-5896 GCA_964464075.1 uncultured Erysipelothrix sp.
TAGTAAAATCAATATCAATAGCATTATAGGCATTACAGATTTTCCCAACTTCTTCCGCGGCTTCGGCAGTATCAATGAAGGTTCCAACCAAGCCTTCCGCTTTCGCTGCGGCTAGGATTTCATCGGTAATAATCCCAATGAATAAGACCTTCATATCATCGATTTCGATGATATGGTGAGGCTTAAATAAGCGACTACCGTTAGTTTTGATATAGAGGTTCGCATTGATAATTGGAAATTGAGCACATTTCTCAATAAACAGTAAATGTGAGATACCATAATCGAGTTCATGGTTCCCAATGGTAACCACATCCGGAGAGAGCAGATTCATGATTTCAATGGTTGAAATCCCTTTGAATTCAGAGTCAATTACAGAACCTCTAAACATATCGCCTGCAATGACATAGATTACATTTTCTTCCTCTTCCCGTACTTTTGAGATGTAGCCACTCAACATGGAGACACCTCCAACATCGATCTTACCAATTCGTTCTTCTAGAAAATCACCATGCAGGTCGTTGTTGTGTAGGATGGTTAACTTTTTTGTATTTTTCATAACACTGCTCCTTGCTAGTAAGAATTACCAATCACTATCTTTTTTTGGTTTTCGAACATCCATGACAATCCCGGGATAATCCCAAATAAACCACTGATCATCTTTTTGGCGTAGTTTAATGGCGCGTTTAGAGTCCGCTCCACTGGTTTCTAAGTACAAGCGTAGATAACCTGCTTCGATATCTTGAGGCCTTTGATCTTCATAGAGAAGCAGGGTATAGGGCTCATCGGGTTGATAATCATTATCAGGATTTGCCCCTTCAAAGTAGATTAAGGGTAAATAAGGCTTGTCCATTATTCGATCCCTTAAAAAATTAATATCAAAAGGACTTAGTGGTTTGGGCCCTTTCAATAGATTGATCGCCTCAACCCCGAGCTCTCGATCTTGTACAAACAAGTTTAAGGCGCATAAGAATAAAGCACAGGTATTTTCGGGTTGACTTAAATCAAACTGAGACATTTCCTTAAATGCTTCTAAGGTTTGTGGTAAACGTTCAATGACAACTTTCATAATCTGTTCCTTTCTATCGATTAGTTTCTTTTTAAGATATACATAAATCCTTCTTCGGTTGGTGCTAAAGGATCATATGAAACATGCTTCAGCAACAGGGTATCAAAATCCAAAAATTGATAGGCAAACTTCCCAAAGGTTTGATATAGTTCATTCGAACTTGCATGGAAGTTGATATAAAGTAAATTAGTCTGAGCATCAATGGGTTCTTTAAAGTCCTCAGGTACAATAAAGAAGAAGGAGCCCATAATGACTAAGTCTTCTTGATCATCAATGTAGGTGATTTCATGTTGGTCTTGATCAGAGGAGTGGTCTAAACCATGAAAGATAAGCCGAATGGATTTATCTTCTCCTTGTTTATTGTGGTAGGTGGTTTTCCAACTGCCCTTAAAGACAAAGATATCGTATTTGAATTCATTAAAATCAGGACTTGTGTAGAAGGAAAGATCAAGAATACCTTGATTAGGTCGGATAAGTCTACCTTCCGCATTATCGAGGGCGGGATCAAATACGAACTCTTGATCATCTAATTTAATTGTGACTTGGGTTGAGGCATGGATATCCGACAAGTTAGTCTTCAATAAGATACTACCTTCACCATCCTCATGATAGAGTTGTTCAGGTGCATCACCCTTCGTCTGAATCGTGACTTCACTTTCGCGATAGCGGGGGATAATCATATAGACTTCATCACCCTCGTTATAAACTTTAGTGACGTAGGTAATATCAGGATAGAATAAAACAAAATTAATAAACTCACCCGTGTCTGTGTAGTATCCAAACTGCGTGTCATCCGCATAACCTAAAAAAGCAACGGCAACTAAGTCATCCGCTTGCCAAGCAATCCCAGCATGTTCGGTATAAGCCGGCTTTTTTGGTGGGTCTTCACCGGGATCTGGATCATCATTAATAATTGGTGGATCAGGATACGGTTTGTTTATCAACTGACACCCACTAAGAATAAGTAAAAATACAATCAGTAGTGTGACTATTCTCTTCATCGTGCCCCCCTTTATTTTGATTATATAAAAATAAGGTAATTCGATACACAAAAATAAAACAAGAACCTATTAGATTAAAATATAGATAAGGTGACGTATTAACACTCTAATTATAGCAAAATACCTCAGCTTAGCCCTAGCTAAAAGTATAGGTTTTAACAATATTTATTAGTTTTTTGATTGATTATGATAGAATAAGGGTGGATTTTATCTAAATCCGATGGAAGCGGAAGTAATGATTCAATTTAAAGCGATTGCAAGTGCTACCGAGTTTGATCAAATTATTCAGGTTTTACCCCATGAATTATTTCAAAGTGCAAAAGCGGCAGCGATGAAAAGTGATTGGCAAAAGCATTATTATGTTGGTTATCTAGATGGACAAGTATGTATTGCTTTTGTTTTGCGAGTTAAGCCTTTTTTAAGGTTTTTTAAGCTTGCCTATATTCAACATGGTTTTATGGTGCACGATCATAATCCAAAGATTCTTAAAGCTGGGATTGCATTTCTTAAACAAGTTAGTAAGACCCTAAAGCTTAGCTTTGTGATTATTGATCCTTTGATTATCAATCGTATTAATCAAGAACCAGTAGCCATCAATCCTTTACTTTCGATTTATGAATCAGAATTAATGACCTTAACGCGTCAACCTTTAATCCAACCTAAGCATTCATTTATTCTAAATTTAATGCATGATGAACATAAGGCTAAAAGCCTTAGTGAAGTGGTGAAACAATTTCAAAAAAGTGTACAATCCGCCATTAGAGGGGCTGAAAATAAGGGTTTAGTTCATGAGCGTTTTAATTATGAACAGATGCGAGAACATCACGATGCGTGGGATGCTTTTTATGAAGTGATGAATGATACCATGGTGCGCCTGCAAGCAGGAAGTCGAAGTCATGCTTATTATCAAGGGGTATTAGAAGCCTTCAAGGATGAGGTCATGGTTGACTTTGTCTATTATGATTACC
Source organism: uncultured Erysipelothrix sp. (assembly GCA_964464075.1). Taxonomy (GTDB): domain Bacteria; phylum Bacillota_I; class Bacilli_A; order Erysipelotrichales; family Erysipelotrichaceae; genus UBA6182. The sequence goes on from CAYXES010000078.1 coordinate 4,339, forward strand.
TCAAAGATAAGGCGCATGCCTTAAGTATCAAACAAACTTTAGACAATCCTGATACGCCTAATAAATTAAAGCCAAATCTACAAAGCCAATATGATGCCTTTACCAAACGGGAGCAACAATTACGGGCTCATGATTATCAACTTGATCAAGTGAACAGAATCACACTGGCAGCTTCTTTTACCTTGTATTATGATACCCAAGCAATTTGTTTATATGGGGCAACCAAAGCCATCTTAGCGCGTGAAACCCGCGCAAGTCAGTTCTTAAACTATAAACGGATTGAATACAGTGTTTCTCAAGGGATGGCAACGCATGACTTTCTAAGAGCCTTTATTCAATACCGTGATGAGCGGGATGCCAATCATGGTTTGGTGTTATTTAAGAAGAGCTTTAATGCGGATGAGATTGAATATGTCGGCGAGTTTTATCTTGTTAATCAAAAACTAATCTTTAGTTTATTTACCCGTTATTATGAACGGATTAATGCCTTGATTATTCGTATCAAGCATCGCAATAAGAAAAATAAGTCATAAATAATATTAAAGTAGTGCCTTTTTTTATAAAATCGGTTAAAATAAAACAACAATTCAATACAGAGTTTAGGGGAGGACTCATGAAACAACGCCAACTGATGATTTTAAGACGGGTTCTAAGTGACCCATTACGAAAAAATCTATTACAATTTTTGGGAGAGCTGGTTGCTTTAACCATCAAGAACCGCCGTTTAACCCAAGAATATTTTAGTCGTTTTGCCTATCGTAAGGGTTTTTTGTCGTTGTCTAATTACACCAGTGATTATGATATTGGTAAATTAAGGACTTCTTTGATTGTGCATAGCGAGCAATCAATGGAGTTATTGAAAAACAAACTTGCCTTTTATTATTTTTGTGAAGCCCATCAGATTCCAACTCCCAAAGTACTTGCCTATACCAAGGATAAGCAGTTTTATAATGTGAAGCATGAAGCTTTAGATATTGACCAAGCCCACTTTAGAGAAGTGTTGCATAATTGGATTATGACTTCTAAAAATAAAAGCGTTTTTGCGAAACCCTTAGCTTTAATTCAAGGGATTGGGGCTTTTAAGATTGATGAAAGTAATTGGGATGATGAAGTGTTGTTGCATAGTTTATACACGGCGATTAAACTGCGGGATTATATTATTCAAGAAACGATTGTGCAACACGAAAGTATTGATAAGATTAATCACGCTTCCATTAATACGGTTCGCATTGATACTTATAAGCCCATCAATGAACCATCACGGGTTCTAAGTGCGGTGATGCGTTTTGGACGTGAAGGGTTTGTGGTTGATAATCCAGAGAGTTCTTCGGGCTTTTATATTAGCTTGGATCTTGAGAATCAATGCTTAAAAGGTCCTGGTTTTCAGACGATTTATATTGGTACCGATGTTTATGATGTTCATCCTGATAGTCAAGTTAAGCTTGATGGTTATCCCATTCCATTTGTGGATGAAACCATTGAACTTGTGAATCGAGTATGTGAGTTAAGTGGTGATCGTTTAGTAGGTTGGGATATTTGTATTGGTAAAGAAGGTCCA
>CAYXES010000079.1:0-4325 GCA_964464075.1 uncultured Erysipelothrix sp.
CCCCTCCTAGCCTCATTATAAAAGGAAGCTTACCATCATACAAGAAAAAAAGTGGAGTATCACTCCACTTTACTCTTCAATATCTAATAATGCCGCTTCATCAATAATTTCAATCGTTCTCGGTCCTCTTTGGATAATCCACTCATTATCCTCAAATAATTTTAATTTCCGTGAAAATGTTTCTTGTGTCATCGCCAACAGATTGGCCAGATCTTTTCGATTCATGGTTAATTCAATCAACTTATTTTCATCCATTATACTTAAAAGTTTCTGCGCTAAACGATAATCTACCGACAGTAGATTATTCGTTTGGATGACTTCTTCCGCATCATTCAAGCGATTCGTCAAGGTCTCCATGACCTTAAAAGCAATATCAGGTTGCTTAGCCATTAAAACCTTAAGCTTTGAGCCATCCACAACACACATGACACTATCTTCAAGCACGCTGGCATAATCCTTAGTGGGACTTTGACTAAACAAACTCAACTCCCCAATAAAATCACCGGCCTCAACCACTCGGATAATTTGTTCTTTTCCATTTAAAGTAATGCGAGATAATTTAACCTTGCCTTTGGAAAGCACCATTAAATGATGAAACTCTTCACCAGCCTGGTAAATCGTTTCCCCTTTTTGATAAGTCTTCTCAAAAGTTATCTCACTAATACTCTTTTGTTCATGGTGGGATAAATGCTTAAAGATTGGAACTCTTTGAATACATTCATGACCATGTAAATCGCAGGCACACTTCATTAATTACCACATCCTTTACATCTGCTTCCATTTTAACAAAAAATCATGGCTAAACATCTATTTTACTCTTCTTTTCGCTTATGTTTTAGACATTCATCAAAATACTGTATTTTTAACGATGACTTTAGCGTTTTTACATGGCTCTTTAGCCAATAAATCCTTCTTCATAAATTTAGTTTTGCCCCAACATAGCCTAGAAATAATAAAGTAATTTCACCCTATATATAGGTAGGAATATCGTTGACACCAATCAACAATAGTATATAATGAGGTTACAACAGCTATAAGACTTGCGAGTCTTATGTCGCAGAAAAGACCTCCTTCTAAAATGGAGGTCTTTCTGTTTATAAAGGAGGGTAAGTGAAGAAATTTTTAACTTTGAATGAACAGATAGCCTTGATTCAAAACAAAGGGATTATTGTTTCAGATTACGAATATGCAAAAAGATTTCTTTTGCATAACAACTACTACAACATAATCAATAAGTATGGATATCTGTTTATAAATAATGGTAAATATAGAAATGAGACATCATTTTCTGATATTACTAAGATCCTACATTTAGATCGAGATCTACGTGTTATTTTTTTAAATTATTTAACTAAGGTTGAAGAGCATACAAAGGCAATACTTGCCTATACTTTTTCAGAACTATATCGTGATGAGCACAACTACTTAAATGTAAATAATTTTGATGCTCAATACACTGATAAAGTATTAATATTATTTTCATCCATTCAAAAATCTTTGGCTAGGGATTATAAAAATAAATTATCACCAACCAGACATTACGTCGATAAATACCACCACGTACCTCTATGGGTTGCCGTCAACACGTTTTTCTTTTACGATACCAGAAATTTCATTTCTTACTTAACGCATCAAGACAAAACAATTATCTGTCGCAGAATAGTGTCCATTTTTGAGTCCCATTATTTCACCGATATTAAGTTAACACCTTCGAGTCTTGATACAATTCTTAAACTATTATGTGATGTTAGAAACATTTGTGCACATAATCAAAGACTTTTTGATTTGAAACTAAGAGGGAGTTTCCCATATATTGATGGCATTTCCAATTCATCAAGAAAAAGTGAAGAAAGGCAGACTGTCTACGAGGTTTATCAATATTTAAAGATTTTCCTTACCAAAACAGATTATGACCAACTTAGAAGAAAAATAAAAAAGAGAGTCGAAAGTACAGTGAATAGTATTAATAATTTTGATGCTTACATAATTCTTAATTCTTTAGGTTTTCCTAAGCATTGGGAATTATGACGAGTGAACAAGCAGGGTAAAAATTTTATTTATACCTTTTCTTAATGTTATGTCCAATCATATTGATTATATGAAAAATTAAAAACCGCTATTTCAGCGGTTATTTTACTCTTGGTGGAGGTGAGGAGAATTGAACTCCTGTCCAGAAAGTGTCTCACATTCAAGACTCTACAGTTTATTTTGTTTGCTGTAATCAACACTTAAGAAACAAACAAACAAGTGCTGATGTGCTCACTAGATTTTCGAGATCAACGCGCTGAGCGACTGGTTGTCCTTATCCATTGTGTCTGTCATCGCATAGGGCCCAATGGCAAAGCTCTAATTGATGCACTGCAAGCTAAATTTTGCTAATTAAGCAGCGAAAGATAATCTGTTTCCAGTTATTTTTAGGTTAGCCTTTAGGTAGCCACACCACTGCATCTTGAATCAAACGAAATCCTGTCGAAACCGTGACACCCCCGTTTGCATAGCTATTATACCATATCAGCCCCTCAATACTAGCACTTAGGCTTTGTTGATTGTGATTTTTAGCGAAAACCATTATAATGACTTTATAGAAAACATACCTAAGGAGGTAAAGTTATGCCTTGGATTATTTTAGGAGTAGTGGTAGTCATTGCTTTAGGAATTGGTGCTACCTATAATAGTTTTATTGCTCAAAGAAATACAGTGGATGAAGCATTCTCAACCATGGATGTCTATATGGTTAAGCGTTATGACTTAATTCCAAACTTGGTTGAAACCGTAAAAGGTTATGCAACCCACGAAAAAGAAACACTTGAGCAAGTTATTAGCGCACGTAATCGTGCTGTATCAGCTCAGTCAATGGATGATAAAATGAAGGCTGAAGGCGAAATTGGTGGCGTTCTAGGACGTTTATTCGCACTCTCTGAGTCTTATCCAGATTTAAAAGCTAATGAACAATTCTTAGATTTACAAGCACAACTTCAAAAAGTTGAAGAAGACATTGCACAATCTCGTAAATACTATAATGGTTCAGTAAGACAATACAACACTACAATTCAACGCTTCCCAGCTAATTTTGTGGCTGGCATATTTGGCTTTGGACCACGCCAATCCTTTGAAGTGGAAGATCCAGCACAACGTCAAAACGTCAAAGTACAGTTTTAGTTAATACCATGAGAAAAACATCGCCAATCATTGGTGGGGGGTTTTTCATAATCAGCTTTGGATTATTTTATTTGTTTTACAAATATGTTTTTTATGCGAACTTGTTTCTTGAAAACTGTATTGGACTTGCCATATGGTCCTTATTTATTGGTTTTGCTTTCTTCTTATACAGTTTCCTACAGCGAAAAGTTTCGCTTATAATACTTTTATTGACTTATATCATTGCATTTATTGCTTTGTATCTTATTTTTTCAAACTCAATTGATTCCAATGAGAATATCAGAGGATTATTAACGTTTATCATGATTATGTTATCTGGTTTTGTAGCAACACTTCTTTTCGAAGGCTTTACATGGGTTAAGAACAAGAAGCTTTCATAGTAAGGGGGTACTTATGAAAAAACTGGTATCACTATTTGTATTCATACTTGGTTTTTTGATGCTTACTTCAGGGGTATCAGCCGCTGAATACCATGAGATCATCAATAAACACCATGTACAGATTGAAGTCAAAGAGGACGGTCAATATCGTTTTAAGCATGCCATGGATGTCACCTTCTATACACCTGCCTATGGGATTTTTGTAAATATCCCAACCGCTTATCAAATGAATTGGCAACTTGAAGATGGCTCACAGGTTCAACGAAAGTATACCTTCCCTTTAAGTGATTTTGATATTGTGGGACCCCATCAAATTGAAAAACAAAGTGAAGGAGTTCAACTACGGCTGGGACAAGCCGGAGTCTATGTCTCTGACTTACAACATTATCAATATGCCTATACCATGAAGACCCGTGATCTACGTATTGGTGGTCGCCAACGTTTTTATATTAACCTGCTTGGTCAAGATTGGGTCTCACCAACTGAGAAATTTGTCTTTGAGATTCATTTCCCTAAGCCTGTTGATGCAGATAAAATCAGTTTTTATAGTGGAGCTTATGGAGCCCAAATTACTAATCAAATTTCCTACAGTCTTAGTCATGATGGCTTAATCTTAAGTGGATACACCTTAGAACCACTTGAACCTTATCAAGCACTAACTGTTGATATCGCCCTTGATAACAATTACTTCACGTTTCCGAAAGGCTTAAATGCCTTTGCGCTTGGTGGCGTGTATGGTATCGCCTTATTCGCTCTTTTTATGAATGCTTTCTTCAAGCATGGTAA
>CAYXES010000079.1:4425-5813 GCA_964464075.1 uncultured Erysipelothrix sp.
CCTTGGGATTGCTTTTGGGATTTTCATTTACACCGTCGTGGTGGCCAATCTTGCGATGGATGTGGAAGCCAGTTTTGGCTTATTTATGATCCTCTATGGAATTTATTTGATCGCTATCTTTATTAATGGGAATATGCATAAGCGTACCGCTTTAGGCTTATCCTACTATAATGATATTCTAGGCTTAAAGAATTTCATTCAAATGGCTGAAAAAGGTCGTTTGGAAACTTTGGTTGAAGAAGATCCTGAATATTTCTATCATATTCTACCCTTTGCTTATGTACTCAATGTCTCTGATGTTTGGTCAAAGAAATTTGAAAGCATCACCATGGCACCACCTAGTTGGTATGCAAGCGCAACTCCTATGGACAGTGTTTACTTTATGTCACACTTTAATCGTAACTTAAATCGCTCCATTAACTCCCTCTACTCAAGTATGAGTAGTCCTCCACCATCCAAAGGTGGAAGCGGAGGTGGAAGCTTTGGTGGCGGAGGTGGTTTCTCCGGCGGTGGCTTCGGCGGTGGCGGCGGTGGCGGCTGGCGCTAACATGAATGAATCAAAAAAGGGAACTTATGGTTCCCTTTAATATTGGTGTTTATATGCTTTTTCAATTTCACGTTTTGCATCTTTTTCCTTTAAGGCTTCCCGCTTATCATAGGTTGCCTTACCTTTCGCTAAGGCAATCTCTAATTTAGCCTTCCCATTAGATAAATAGAGAGATAAAGGTACAACCGTATAACCTTTCTGTTGAATGGCTTTAAAGATCTTTTTAATCTCCTGCTTATGTAAAAGCAGCTTACGATCGCGTCGTTCATCATGATTAAAACGATTCCCAAATTCATAAGCTGAAATATGCATCCCAACCACATACGCTTCATTGTCTTTAATATTGACATAAGCATCTTTGAGTTGGACTGCTCCTTTTCGTATTGATTTTATTTCAGTGCCCACAAGCACTAAGCCTGCCTCATATTTATCTTCAATGAAATAATCATGGTAGGCTTTTCTATTTTTCGCTATAACTTTAATCATGGTATCCTCATTAATTATTATACTTAATTATCTCACCTTTAATATGTTTAATGTAGGCAAAATCAATTTGTCGTTTTTCTTTACTGGCATGTTTAACTCTTACCAAGATCTTATCTCCTAAGGAAAACTTGCGTTTATTATGGAAACCCACTAAACGCTGGTAAGGAAAATCAATACTGTAATAGTCATCATCTAAGGTGTGAACTGGAACTAAACCTTCAACGGTGTTGGCTAGTTGAACGAAGAACCCAAAGCTGGTTACACCACTAATATAACCTTCGAATATATCACCAACATAATCCATCATATATTCTGCCTTCTTCATATCTTCAACCGCTCGTTCCGCATCAATAGC
>CAYXES010000080.1:0-5695 GCA_964464075.1 uncultured Erysipelothrix sp.
GCTACTGATTACGGAACTTTCATTGAAAACGGAACTTCAATTACAATTCAAGCAACTAGATTTTTATATAACAATTCCTCAGAAATAAGTCAAAACCATGATAAGAATAGTGAATTATGTTGACTCATTATTCACTTATATGGTATATTATTAAGGCGTCACAGCATAATAGTGGAGGTTTAGCTCAGTTGGGAGAGCAACTGCCTTACAAGCAGTGGGTCAGGGGTTCAAGTCCCTTAACCTCCACCATTATTTATGCCGACTTAGCTCAATTGGCAGAGCAACTGATTTGTAATCAGTAGGTTGTAGGTTCAAGTCCTATAGTCGGCACCAGATATATATTGGAAGGGTAGCGAAGAGGCTAAACGCGGTAGACTGTAAATCTACTCCCTACGGGTTCGTGGGTTCGAATCCCACTCCTTCCACCATTATCTTCATCTTTGCTGGGTGGGGATTCGATTATATTAAGACAAATAAATTCTTCATTGGGGTATAGCCAAGCGGTAAGGCATCAGACTTTGACTCTGACATTCCCTGGTTCGATCCCAGGTACCCCAGCCATTTGTGACCCGTTAGCTCAGGCGGTAGAGCAACTGACTTTTAATCAGTGGGTCGTAGGTTCAATTCCTACACGGGTCACCATCATTCTGCGAGTGTAGTTCAATGGTAGAACTCCAGCCTTCCAAGCTGACTACGGGGGTTCGATTCCCCTCACTCGCTCCAGGCAAATTATCAAGTCCGTTAGGACTTTTTTTATTTTTTAACAATACTATACTAGGAGTGATATTTGATGTATTTAAATTTAACTTTTAGAATTATGATAAATACTGAAATGGCTGCAACACTTGAAGAACTATTACATGATTTTAATGTTGAAGTTAATAAGATAGTTGATCTCTACATTGAACACGATTCCATTGTTGATGTAAGATTTAATCAAATTGAAAACAATATTCCATGGGACTCAAAAATTGAAATCATTAAACAAGCTAGAAATGATTTTCTAAGAATAAAAAAAGAAAAAATGAAAAGAGAAAATGTTAATCATAAGTATTGTTGTTGGACGCCCCGCAATTTTCGATTTTTAAATAAGAATAAGCAGTTAATGATTCAAACAAAACATCAAAGTAGCCAAATAGTTGATGTTAGTCATAACGAATTATTATTTAATATAATAGAAAATAATAAGCTAATACGATTGCGGATAATTAAGCGCAAAAACAAATGGCTTGGATTATTAACTTACTTGTATGAACCTAAAACTAATGCATTTATAAATCAAATGAGTATCGACCTAGGGATTAAGGTTCCAGCAGTTGCCGTTACAAATACTGGTAAAATTAGGTTCTTTGGAAATGGCAGGCAACAAAAATACATTCACAGACAAGCACGTAAAAAGCTGAAGAAAATGATCCATGATCCAAAAGATAGAAGAGATTATTCATGGTCTAATAAACTTAAATATCTTGACCATAAAATCAGCAAAGAAATAATAGATTTTGCAATGCTTGAAAAAGTAGGAGTTATAAAATTAGAAAATCTATTTAGACTTCAAAAGCACAATAGCAAAATTAAAGGTGTAAATACATGGTCTTATGCTAGACTATACAGATTTATTAAGTATAAGGCTGAAAAAGCAGGAATCGAAGTTATTTTGGTAGATGAACGATTTACTAGCAAAAGATGCCCAGACTGTAGATCAATAAATAACACCATTGATCGGAAATACCATTGTCATCAATGCGGTTATAAAAACCATAGAGATATTGTGGGTGCAATTAACATCCTCAACTCCAACTTAGGTCAGAAGACCAGCCTATAATGCTATATGCACTGTTATAGGACTGCTTTGCTGGGCAATAAAACTCAGCAAGAGGTTTGAATCCCGAATTAAAAAACATATGTGATATAATCGCATTGATGGAGATGATATTATGAAAGTTTTAGTGACAAGAGATAAGGTAGTTTTAGATGAAGATATCAAGTATTTGAGCAAAAATGGGATAGCAGTTGAAATCATTACAGATTTTGAAGAATTAAAAAAAAGACACCAGGATTTCTTAAATCAGATTGATGTCCTTGTAGGAGGCTTTGAATTAGGTGATCTCGATATATCACAATACAACAATTTAAAGGCAGTGCAAACTGTTTCCGCTGGATATGATTATCTACAGTTATCTAAGATTAAAGAGAATGATGTTAAATTGATGAATGCTTCAGGTGTTTATAGTGTGCCAATTGCAGAGTGGGTCATTGGACAAATTCTTTTAGAGTATAAGAAATTTTTACAGTTCCATGAAAATCAGAAGAAAAGATTTTGGTCACCCACAAATTCTTTAAGTGAGTTAACAGACAAACGAGTTCTAATTTTCGGTACTGGAAGTATTGGTGGCGAGATAGCGAAGAGATTGGCTCCTTTTGATTGTCACGTGGATGGCGTCAATAGTAATGGTAGAAGGATACATGGATTTCAAACTTGTTATGCACTAAATGATGTCTTGAGTATAGTCAATCAATATGACATTTTAGTTTTTGCATTACCTTCTAACAAGTATACTCAACAATATGTTGATCATAGATTCTTAGATAAAGTGAATCAAAGTGCAATTTTAATAAATATTGGACGTGGTGATTTAATGGTAGAAACTGACTTAATTAACCATTTAAAAGCTAATGTACACACAAAAGCATTTTTAGATGTAACGCCTGATGAACCACTATCACAAGATAGTGAGCTATGGGAATTAGAAAATAGCTTTATAACACCTCATAATTCATATTCATCTGAATACTATATGAAGCGTTTACGAGATCTTATTGTTTACAATTTAATCAACATAAAAAACAATAAAGAAACAAAAAACGACATATCATTGTTGTGACTTTGATTAAAATCTAAAAATAATGACTTAATAACCATATTATCGTAATATGTTATTAATTATAACATACATAAGATTACATAATGAATAAATTATCATTAAATGAATATATAATAGAATAAAATGACATAAAACAACATATCATCAATATAATATCTAATAAATAATCGATTATATTATATTACGATAAAAATAAACACTTACTAACTTTATGATTATAACTGAAAGAATTTAAGTTCTTGCATTAATCCGTCATCGAGCAAGTAGGTATTTGTAGATGATTTTTTTATGTGCTGTGATTAGCGGATATTCATCTAGATTTGAAACATTAATAACAAAACTATCTTTAGATTTAAAATTTAGGGAATTCCTTTTGAAGATATGTAGTACCCATCTTTTGTGTGAAAATATATGATTCAAACTACCAATACGTTCAAACCCACTAGAATTAAATGTATCAATGGGTATTTGAGGTAAACGATACAAACCTTTCATTAATCCGTCAGACCAATCGCTGCTTAAAACAATCTTTCCATCATCAGTACAAATAAGTGTTGCAAATTCGAAGGTAGGTATCTTTTCTTTTGGTTTCTTTTTTGGATAATCCATGGGATTGCCACTTCTATAGGCAATGCAGTTAATTTTTAAAGGGCATTTGGTGCATTCAGGATTCTTAGGTGTACAAACTAAAGCACCAATTTCCATGATTCCCTGTGTAAAGGAACTGTAATCACACAGGTCGCAATCATTCATCCAATTCAAGAGGACAGCTTCAATATCTCGTTTGGTAGAAGTTAAATCTACGTAATCGTCAATTGCATGAAAGCGACTAATGACGCGAATGACATTTCCATCAACTGCTGGAGTCTTTTCATTGAATACGATTGAAGCAATCGCAGCGCCGGTATAATTTCCAATTCCTGGTATTTTAATAATATCTATAAACTTGTTGGGGAAAACACCATCATACTGCTTACAGACATATTGGCAGCCTTTATGTAATAAGCGAGCCCTCCGATAATATCCTAACCCTTCCCAATGTTTTAAGATAGTAATCTCATCTGCATCTGCACAAGCCTGAATAGTAGGGAATGACTCCATCCATTTAATGAAATAAGGAATCATGGTAACAATTTGAGTTTGTTGTGCCATGATTTCACTAACCCAAATCGCATATGGATCATTGTATTTCCGAAATTCTAAATCACGCTTATTTTCACGATACCAAGTTACTATATTTTCGTACATAATCAACACTCCTGGTCTTATTTTACCAAAAAGAAAAAAAGTGTGCTGCTCACTTCTTTCTTTTAACAACTTTCACTATTAGAGTAATAATGGAAAAATAATTGATCGAAATACGGAGGATAGTTACATTTCGAAATTTTAACTCAGATAGTAGTAAAATGAATTGTAAAGATAATATAGCATACTCTGAAAACATATTCAAGCATTATTCATTAATTTTCAACAATTATTTCAACTTTCATACATTTTCATGATTAACTTAAGTTGATTTACTAATTTTAAAAATGATTATGGTATAATAACTTCGATATATTGGAGGATTTATGGAAACGATTAAAATTAAAGATGATATTACTTGGGTCGGTGTGCTTGATCCAGAATTAAGAATATTTGATGTCGTATTGGAGACTGAGTTTGGAACCACTTATAATTCATATGTTTTAAAAGGAAGTGAGAAGACGGTTGTTTTTGATACCGCAAAGGGTGTCTTCAAAGATGACTATCTTAAAAAAGTTGCTGAAGTAGTTGATTATAAAGATATCGATGTTGTAGTCGTTCATCATGTTGAACCTGATCATTCTGGTTCCTTAGAATACCTATTAGAGAAAAATCCAGACATTGAAGTTTATGGTACACCAGCATCAATTAAATTTCTGGCTGACATTATTAATAAACCTTTTAATGGTCATGCTATCAAGGAAAATGAAACATTATCAATTGGAAATAAAACTCTACGCTTTATAACTGCAACTAACTTGCATTGGCCAGATGGGATGTATACCTATATTGAGGAAGATAAGATATTGGTTTCATGTGATTCATTTGGTGCCCATTATAGCTTTGCCCCTTTATTTGCTTCCAAAGTAGAAAATCAAGCAGATTATGATCGTGCAATGTGGGAATATTACTATGGCATTATGCATCCCTTTAGATCATTCGTCTTTTCTACCATGAAGAAGTTAGAACCACTAGCTATCGATCTTATATTAACGGGTCATGGACCGATTGTAGATACCGATCCTCGTGGAGCAATTAATAAATACATTGAATGGTCAACACCCGCAAAAAATCCACAAAAAACAGTTATTATGCCTTACGTGAGTGCCTATGGTTTTACAAAAGACCTTGCACTTGCAATTAAAGCAGGATTGGAAGAAGAAGGAATCGCGGTCGAAATGTTTGACATGGTTTATACGGATGTCGCTGATATCTTCGATAAGCTAATTGAAGCTGACGGTATCCTACTAGGATCACCAACCATTGTAAGAGATGCTCTTAAACCCATTTGGGAAGTAGTATCATCAATGACATCAGCACAGTTCTCTGGAAAATACGCTTCAGCCTTTGGCTCCTTTGGATGGAGTGGTGAAGCGGTTCCACATTTAACGGAACGACTCAAACAATTAAAAATGAAAGTTGTTGATGGATTAACGATTAAGTTCAAACCAGATGCAGAAAAACTCAGTATCGCCAAAGCCTATGGTGTTGAATTTGCTCAAACCCTAAAACAAAACTAAGCCGTTTGAAACGGCTTTTCTTAGCAAAGAAGGATATTTTATGAATGA
>CAYXES010000081.1:0-1088 GCA_964464075.1 uncultured Erysipelothrix sp.
GTAGCTTGATCAATGGTCAGTGGCTTAATATTAATTAAGCGTTGTTTCCCTTCAGTCGATAGCTGCATGACACTATCATAATCAAAGTCTTCCGGAATCTTCCAATTCTGAAGTACCTTAATGCGCTCGGCTTCCTTCTTAGCTTTCTCAATATAGCCAGCGTATTTAATCTCAATCTCAATTTGATCAAGACTGGCATCACTTACGTCACTATCAAGTAGGTTCTTGAAGTCCACTAGCTTGATATTAGGACGTTTAATGGCTTCAAAAACACTTAGGCCTGGTTGAATCTTAGGATAGCCACGCGCTTCTAATAAGGCAATGGCGTGATCATCTTTATCAATTCTCAGAGTTTTAATCTGTTCCAGTAGAGCTTGCTTCTTGGCTTCATCATCAATGAAGGCAGTGTAGCGTTCCTCACTGAGTAAACCAACTTCATGACCATACTTGCTTAAACGGATTTGCGCATTATCATGACGCAGTAAGAGTCTAAATTCTGCGCGTGAGGTTAAGAGACGGTAAGGTTCTACCGTACCCTTATTAATTAAATCATCAATCATAACCCCAATGTAAGCTTCATCCCGCTTAAGAATCAGGGGTTCTTTTTTATCTAAGGCTAAGCAGGCATTAATCCCAGCCATCAAACCTAAACCAGCCGCTTCCTCATAACCGGAAGTCCCAATAATTTGACCGGCACAATACAGGTTTTTAATCCGACGCGTTTCTAAAGTGGGATAAAGTTGTTTAGGCTCAATCACATCATATTCAATGGCGTAACCATATTCACTTACTTCACAATTTTCTAAACCTGGTACCGTACGAATAATACGATCTTGAACCTCAATTGGTAAGGAAGATGACAAACCCTGACAATAGGTAGTATCTAAACGGGCTGATTGGGGTTCTAAGAAGATTTGATGACGCTCCTTATCCGCAAAACGGACCACCTTATCCTCAATGGAAGGACAGTAACGAGCCCCTACCCCTTCAACGACCCCAGAATACATACTGGAAAGATGAAGATTTAGACTAATAAGATCATGCGTCTTATGATTCGTATAAGTTAAATAACAGGGATATTGATCCTC
>CAYXES010000081.1:1188-5670 GCA_964464075.1 uncultured Erysipelothrix sp.
CGCATCATCTCACTGTAGGCTAGTTTATCCGATTGAACTCTTAAAGAACGGACTCCTGGTCCTTTATTAGTATTTAAAAGCTTAAACTGCAAGGCAGTTTTATCCGCTGTAATACCCATTTGCCCCCCAAGGGCATCTATTTCACGCACTACGACCCCTTTGGCTGGTCCACCAATGGAAGGATTGCATGGCATCATGGCAATCTTATCCACAATCAGGGTACATAGGGCTGTCTTTTTATTCATTTTGGCAGCGGCTAATGCGGCTTCAACTCCGGCATGGCCACCTCCAACGACAATTACATCATACATACACACAGCTCCTTGTGTTGTTATTTTAGCACAAACTAAGCTGATACAAAAACTTTTTACCTTTAGTAAGAATTAGATTATTTTACTTGACTTTTCCCTTAAATGACCTTAATGTATTAGTATGATTAATACACTTAGGAGGTACTATGTTCATTCTCGACTATAAAACTAAAATTCCTATTTATGAACAAATCCAAACCCAAGTTGTCAATTTCATTGCCTTAGGCCTTTTAAAGCCTAATCAGCAGCTACCGGCGGTACGCCAACTGGCTTCTGATTTAGGTGTTAACCCTAATACGGTTGCTAAGGCCTATCAAGAACTTGAAAAACAAGGTTATATTGTCTCACAAACAGGACGTGGTTCCTTCATCAGTGATAGTAAAGAAGCTCTCAAATCCTTAAAGATGGATTATCTAGAGGAACTCGAACAATTACTGATGAAAATGAAAGCCATCAATATTCCAAGATTAGATATCAACAACCTAGTACAGTTGGTTTACCAAGAAGGAGGTTTCCAATGATTAGTTTAGTAAATGTGTCCAAACACTTTGATGAAACCCACGTCTTAGACCAAGTGAATTGGCAAGTCAGAAAAGGTAGTGTTTTTGGTTTAGTGGGTCCTAATGGAGCCGGTAAATCAACTATTCTACGGCTTATTAGTGGCGTTATTACGGCCGATGAAGGTGAAATTCTACTGGATGGTAGTCCCGTGTATGATAATCCTGAAAATAAAAAACGGATTCTCTTCTTAGCGGATGAACCTTTCTATCTGCATCAAGCTACCATGAAGGAAATGAAAGAATTTTATCGTATCTTTTATCCATCCTTTAGTGAAGCGAATTATGAACAACTCTGCAAGGCCTTCCCCATCAATCAAGATAAGAAGATTAACACCTTCTCTAAGGGAATGAAACGCCAGGTTGGTTTGATTTTAGCTTTATCATTAAATCCGGATGTGTTATTACTGGATGAATCTTTTGATGGTTTAGACCCCGTCATGCGTTTAACCTTAAAACGCTTTATTGTCCATGAGTTGGAGAACCGTGAAATGACGGTGATCATCTCATCTCACAACTTAAGAGAATTAGAAGATATCTGTGATCAAATTGCTTTAATTGATGATCGCAAGGTAGTTATGAGTGGTGATGTAGACAACATTAAGGGTGAATTCCATAAGTTTCAAGTGGGCTATCAAGAAATGGTCGATGGTTCCATCTTTAAAGCCATGAATATCATTCACTTAGAACAAGTCGGTAATGTCTTTACCATTGTCGCTAAAGGTGAGGTTGATGAAATCAAGGCACTTATTGAAGATACCCATCCAATTCTACTTAATGAATTACCATTGAATCTCGAAGAAATCTTTGTTTATGAAATGGAGGCACGCGGTTATGGCAAATCTGTTTAATATTAAAATTAACTGGCAATACGTTTCATTTCTAATCAAACGTAATATCAAGTTCATGGTTTTGGTTTCCATCGCCATGTTTGCGCTCTATCCACTCAGTGTCTTTACGACCTTTATTTTAAGTGGTAATCAAACTTACTATTACGAATCCTTCTTAGCGGGGCGTATTATACTCACCGTCCTCTTAGTCTTATCCATTTTTATTGTCCCTTTGAATTTATTTTCATTCTTAAATTCAAAACGGAATTTAGACGTCTATCACGCCTTACCTATTAAGCGCCAAGACCTCTTTCTTTCAGTATTAATTAGTGCGATTGTGATTATTTTAATCCCTTATACCATTGTGTATACCATCGGTGCTTCTTATAGTTTAGTGGTGGTGGAAGGATTGGATCTCATCTTGATGCTTAAGCAGTACTTGTATTCAGTAGTGTTGAGTATCGCGATTTTGATGCCAATTCTCTTTGTCATGATGAATACCGGGACCACCGTCGATGGATTCTTATACAGTGGTTTACTGCATGTCTTTCCCGCTTTAGCCTATGGAACTTATATTCTCTTTGCCTCAACCACACTTTTAGGTTTTAAACCCAATACTGATTTACTCTTTCTTTTATTGAGTACTCCTATTTATACCTTATTTGATTTGAACTTTAATACGGGCCGTCTCTATCCACAAACCTGGGTAACGATTGTCTATTGGTTGGGATTCTCCCTGGTGATGGCCATTGTGGTTCTAGTGTTGTATCGTCATCGTAAAAGTGAACGAGCTGAAAATCCATTTACCAATAAATGGTACTTCCCCATCTTCACCACTGCTTTAATTATGGTGGTTCAAATCTTTTTCTACACCGTTTTCTCAAGCTTTAGCTATGGTATTAGCCTTGATGCCCGGACCTTAATCTTCCCAATTACATTTACCCTCGTAGCTTATGTGATCTTGGATGTGATTGCCCATCGGGGTTTTAAAAACTTCTTTAAGGCGATTATAAGCTTTGTGGTGATTACGGTATTATCCTTATCCTTCTTCTTTGGGATGTATAAGTCCCGTGGTTTTGGCTACATTACCCAAATTCCTAAAGTTGAATCCATTGGAAGTGTGGAGGTGAAGGTTGATGATGGCTATGGCATTTATGGTTATCCGGAATACTTCCGCTATTCATCCTACTACAACCCGCAGCATGCAACCATGGTCTTTAAGGATGCGAAGGAAATCGAAATTATACGTTCTTTGCATCAAGCTATCTTAGATGAGTACAAACAAAATGACTACGTTGATTCCTTATATGAACTAGATCAAACTTTAACTGAAGTTGATGAACACCAAGACATTTATTACTATCAAAAAAGGGAAAGTGCCTCGATTGATATTGTGTATCGTTTAAATAATGGTTCAAAAGTTTCACGTTCTTATCAAGTTTGGAACAACTGGTTGGAGCCCATGCTTACCCTTTATAATAGTGAACCGTATTTTAACTCATTGAATCATCAGCTTGCGGATTTAATTAGTGATAGTTCCTATATCAAGCTCCAAAGGATTTCGGCTTATGATCCCTTTGATACTAACGTGAGTAGCCTTGATACATCACTAGCCAAGGATTTTGCCTTAGCTTATAAAAAGGATTACCTAAGTAAACCAGTATCCGCTCACTTTGAAGGGGCAGCCATCGTTGGATTCGTTCAAATTGATGCATGTACAAGAGACTTATACAATCGTTGTTCATCCAAGAGTTGGCCTATTACCAGCTTAGATCATGAAAGCCTCAAATTCATTGCGGCTCAAAATATTGATTTAAGTGTTGCGCCTACCAGTGATCGTACTTATCAGATCTTGCTCAAACCGGATTATGATATACCCCAGTTCTATTACTCTAACTTGGTAATGAATCAACTTTATGATTATGAACTTAGTGCAATCCACATCAACCATGAACAAGCCCTTGAGTTACTGCCCTACTTGATGGTTGGTAGAAATACCACTAATCCTTATAATCTCTTGGTTTCCCATCGTAGTGAACATAATGATTATCAGGACTATGATACCCTTTCAACCCTAGAAACTTTCTTAATACTAGAAAATGATTTAGTCAATGAATGGAAGGATACCCTACCCATAACAACAGGGTATCTCTATGATGTCTTGTTTCAAGAAGTCGAATAAAATCATCAGGCGATTGGACCACCAATCGCCTTTTATTATGCATCTTTCTTGTATGAACCTACTTTAATCGCTACACTACTCATGCAGGAGGATTACATTATGGATTTCAACTTACAAACCCCAACCCTTTTATTTTCAGCCATCTCCTTATTGATGTTGGCTTATACTAATCGTTTTCTCACGATTGCGGGTTTGATTCGGGACTTGTATTTTCAACACAAAGAAAACCCAACTGAGATTACCAAACAACAACTTATTAATTTGCGTAAACGCACCAACATTATTCGTAACATGCAGATCTTTGGAGGACTAGCCTTCTTATTTTCAGTCATTAGTCTTCTGTTTATGTTCTTTGCTATGGACCTTTTGTCCAAGGTATCCTTTGGACTAAGTCTAATCTTCATGTTAGGATCTTTAGTCTTGATGTTAATTGAGTTACAAATCTCAGTGAATGCCCTCAATATTCAATTATCTGAATTTGAGAGTCAACTTAAGTAAAAAGGAATGGATTGCTCCATTCCTTTTGTTTTAACTTACGACACTACCTTTCGGTAGTTTTTGAACTTCTAATAATTCCAATTCTTTTTTATGCTGACCGACCA
>CAYXES010000082.1:0-5604 GCA_964464075.1 uncultured Erysipelothrix sp.
TAGGATTCGATAACGTTACCGTACCATTTTGAGATTCAAGATTGAAGTTGCTATGCAGTTCATCACCTTTAAGGTTACGGTTTGAGGTATAAACAACGAGGGCTTCATTCGGTTTTAATACACGCTTTGGTAAGCGATAACGATACGGTGCAACATCACTGTTTCCAAGTGTGTATCCTTCTAAATCAACAGTTGTCTCACTTAAGTTTGTGATCTCAATAAAACCACTAAACTCATTGAATGAGTCGAGGAAATTTCCCCGATTACGGGGTAGAACTTCACTTATAACAATTCCATTTGGCTCCCCAACGCGGGAAGCCATAAATGCTTCATGCCCTTCCTTTGAGTTTTCAAACCCGGGACTTATTTCAGATGTCGCATGCCATACACCTTGTTGATCACGGGCCATGCTTTGGTATTTACCAACCGCAAACACATCCAAAGCATCAATAACCGCCCCTTTATTATTAATTAAAAGTAGTGTTTCACCACCATCTTTTTTTAAAGCAAAATTCGCATACAAACCATTACGATTCGCAGATGCTAAATGGACAATTAAATATTGTTTCGATTCAATGATAACCTCTGGAAATTTCCATTTTGTTTTACTATAAACATCAGATAAACCATATCCAGATAAATTGATTGCTTCATTGGAGCCATTGTACAGTTCCACCCAGTCAAAAGCTTCACCTTCATCATCAGTAAACATCCCATTATTATCGGCTGAAACTTCACTGATGATAAGCTTTGATGTATTAATAGCACCACTTTCAATAAGAGGTTGTTCCTTTAAATAGTAAGTATATAATGAATTAATTAGCAGACTTAAAAACATCGTCGTCACAACGATAACGATTATTAAAATAAGTGTTTTTCTATTTTCTTTAAATGTTTTCCAATCAAACTTCATCTTAAAACACACCTCATTGATAATAAACAAAAACGTCATAATTTCTTTTAAATCAGTTTTATTATACCCCTTTATTGTACACCACATTATAAATTATTGCATTTCATAATTGGATGTTTGAAAATGAATGTTAATCCTATAGTAAAATTGATGGGTATCACAGAATTCTTACCTAAGTTTGACTTAAAACATCATGGTTGTGTACTATGGCTATTATTTGCTTTAAATAATCATATTGATAATTTCGTTCGTGAGCTAGTAAATCGAATCTTTCATTAATTTTTTCTTAACAAAATCAATATAATATTGATATATAAAAAGCCATAATATAGTTACTTCCATTATGGTATTAATATACAGATATTAATTTTTTGTACTTTACTTAATTAATTTTCAGCCATAATGAATTATTCTTTTTTGTCGAAAACTAAATTCAAAATAAGAAATATCAAGCACGAGAATATAATAGTTTGTCCAATATAAATACCCGAAAAATAACTGTTGAGGTAATCTGAACCACCATATAAAGCCAGACCAAATATCGAACCACCAATAGCTACAACCCAATGGAATAATATCATCATACCTAATATTATTAGTGCATTTTTTTATATGCTTATTTTTCATAATTAATCCTTTCGGTTTTTTTATAAGGTATTAAATTATCAATTCAGTCATCGATAATACCAAAGTACAGTTCTTCTTTTAAAACTGTTGAAATCTCCACAAAAAAACGATCCAGCATGACTCGTATTAGTTAATATCGTACCTATTATATCTTTCAAATTTCCCCCTGTTTCGTCTCTTCTTTGACTTCTTTATTATACACTAGTTAATATGAAGCTACTACTGATGCTTAATTGATGATTGTGCAAATTTTGTGCAGAAATATAAAATAAACTATATTTTAATATCAAACAAAATTCTACTTTTTTAAAGGGAAGATAGATTAAAATTTTAAAACCAGGTACGTGAATATCACCTGGTTTTTATTATTTTTACTTGGTAAAATATTTTATTAATGTATTTATTCTTCTTGAGGCTTACTCTTGATAGTTAAGATGCTACCTAATACTACCAAGAATAAGGCTAAATAGCTCAAGAAATCACTATCTCCCATTCCTGGAAGTTTATCTTTTTCAGGCTCAACAACTTCTTTAGGAGTTCCTACGACTGCATAATAACTAAAGTGATCGGTAATAAATGAAATCCCCTTATCTGACAATTCAGATTTAACCTCAATTACTTCACCGGTATCGGTAATATAGACAATTTTTAAATCCACATAATCTTTCATTTTCTCATCTAATGGTATTGTTATTTTAACAGACCCGTCCGGTTTTATTTCAATTCCATCATGAAGTAAACTAATATCATAAATATAAACTATTTCTTTGCTTGGTGTGGTTTTTTGAACATTCTCTTCAAATACATTCATTTTATCTTCTTCAACTTCTGAACTAACTTCCCTAAAGATAAGAGTGGCTAGCTTTGGAATGTTGGTGGCTCCAACTGTTTCCAGAGTAGCTTCTTTATGTTCGATTACCACCGGTTCAGGATCTTTTATTTTTGTAATTGTAGCATTAAAACTATAATTTCCTTCTCCTGCTTTTTCTAAGCTTTCACACACAAAGAAATCGCCATAATCACCACCTGTATTTAGTAAAAGATCTTCATATACACCCACTTCATATTGCCAAACAAGTTCATACTCTCCTTCGGCTATTTCTTTAGCTTGAATGATTTCTCCCAAGATAGGGCCATCAATCTTTCGAACTGAAAAATCATCTTTTACTAAACCGGTTTTTAGACCAATTTGCTCTGGATCTGATGGGATAATACAGCACTGCTTACCAGGTTCACACCTAGAATCATTACAAGCAATCTCATATTCCTCATTATAAGCAGTTAACTTAAATTTTAAAGTTGACGTTCCATCTTTATTATCAAGTGAATTAATTTTGCCAATATAAAGAGGATTTCTAATTATTCCTGTGATTCCATACTCAATTTCTAAGAAGGTTGTCTGTTTTCCTTCTATATTAATTGTAATGTCCATACCTGATGTATAACTAGGATGATAAAAAGCTTGCCAACCACCTGGAGCTCCAGCAGAAACTTCTACAATTTCCTCCTTCTCTCCTGCTTTTACTACAATTGATTCTGCATCTTTAAAAAGCTTAAATATAAAGTCCTCTTTTTCAGCCATAGGATGAGGATTAACTTTTACAGAAATTATAACATCCCCCATAACAGTTACATCTTGATCGGTATGATTCATTAAAGTTAAGACCATTGGATACTCATCTTTACTTTCTTCATATTTTTGGTGAATGGCTTGCACGGTAAACTCATTGGGATCTGAGTTTTCTTCACCTTCTGCAAATACAATCGAAGACATATTAATAAGCAAAGTAAAAACTAATAATGCACGTAAAAACTTTTTATTCATGATAAACCTCCTTTTCCTTTTAAATTTAATAAAGAGTTTTTATGTCTAATGTAAAACCCAAAACGTTATATTATTCATTCATTAAGCGTTATGAGTTTTATTCTCCTAGCTTTAATTGTATGTTTAAATGATCTTTTAAATAAACGATAAAGTATGTGAATTAATCTACAATCTAACCCAATAGTACCATAATTGAACAGCCAAACCAAATTTCTCATAAAGATCTTGTTTAATAGCTGTAGAGTAAAGAATACAGTATTTTGATATCACTTTGATATCAGTAACTCCTATTTTCTCACTTTTCTCATGTTCAACATTTAAAAAATCCACTAAACAGTGGGCTTTATAGGCTTGATATAAACTTCACTGATTTATTCATATTCGACAAGTCAAAATATCTTACACTTCTCAAATCGACTATTTAAAGGTTATTTCAATCCTTATCCTCTCACCTTTCTCACCACTATCCTGGTTTTCAAACTTATTGAAATCACTTTGCATTAGATTATAAATTAATAACAATAATAAACGTGGTTGTAGAATGGTTTTCAAATAGCTGATATTAAAAACCCTATATCTCTAATAAAGAAACATAGGGTTATATTCAACTACTGATATAGCTTACAATTTATTATCTTAATTGGGAATGGACTCTCAATCCTAAT
This sequence comes from uncultured Erysipelothrix sp., assembly GCA_964464075.1. Lineage (GTDB taxonomy): Bacteria > Bacillota_I > Bacilli_A > Erysipelotrichales > Erysipelotrichaceae > UBA6182. The sequence goes on from CAYXES010000082.1 coordinate 4,031, forward strand.
TATTGTTCTCAGGTTCAAAGGATGAACCTCCAACAAAAGACCAATTACCTGAGGCAATTTTTCTGGCCATAAAATAGGCATGATCCTTAGAACTATTTCCTTGGCCATAAAGAAGATGAATAAGCACTTGCCCACCTAAGTAGTCACTTTCCCAAGCCTCTATCAACTGAGCTTTAAAGTCATAATTAGGATCTTCCAATATTTTCAATCTAAAAGAAGTGTCAGTAGGATCATAGCGATCTGATTTTGATATTATCTCAAAAAGAGGGTCTATAGACCCTGGGAGTCTATGAGATCCAAAGGGATTAGGATTAAGATACACTATGGGAATAATAGGATTTACATATTCTTCAATATCCCTATAGTGAACCTTGACTGTCTCTCCTGATCTTGCCTTCCTTTTCTCTTGGTCCATTTCCTTGTTTAGCTTATGAAGTTCATAGGCATCTAAGAAAATATCCCCATCACCTATGTAAGAGTTATTCCAATTTTCATAGTGAAGGCCTCTAGTAAAAATAGGTTGGAAGAACTCTTCCATAAAAGCTTCCCTATTTTTCTCTTCTATTTGAAGGGGACGAAAATTTTCAAATTTATGTTGTTTTAATAAATTCAAAAAGCTGGGTTGAATAGTAGTAAGGTCAAGTTCTAGGCTATCTAACCAGCGCTGCATTTCCTCCTCTTTTTCTCTCTTATACTCTGCTTTTTTTGTTTCTTGCTCATCAAGATATTCCTGTGATTTAGGTTTGCTTGTATAGAAGGTAACACTATATTCTCTAATATCACGCATTTCAATATATTGATCCTCATAGTCTTCAAAAGTCCAGTTAAGAGAGAATTTTGTTTCAAAATCATCACCCTTAATATGGAGTTTGTTGTCTTCTAGAGTCCACTTCCCTTTAAGTATCTCATCAGCAATGGTAATTGTGCATTGACCATTATTATAGAAAACCAGGACCATATTATCCTTAAAGTATTTTGTCACAGGTGCTTGAAGACCCGTCATAGATATCTCTGTTCCATTCCATTTATAGCCTGTAAGGTCTTCTATCAATCTATCTCTTCTTGCTTTTTCTCTATCCATTATATATCCTCCCCAATAAAAGAACTTCACTAAGACAATTATATCCTAGAGGCAGAGTCTACACAATCAAAGCTTGTACATTACTGAATTCTTTGATTAAGAAGTCAACTAAACCCACTGTTTAGTTAGTTTTGGTATTTTCATATAAACTTCAGTGAATTATTTCCACTCAACAAGTCAAAACGTCTCACAGTTCTCAAATCGACTGTTTAAAAGCTGTTTCAGCCCTTATTTTCTCACCATTCTCTTGGTTCTCCGACTTTTTGACATCAGTTTTACATCATCATAATTATTAATGCTTTCTTATATCCTCAATTAAATAAAACAAAAGTTAGTTTTTAAACCGTTGAATAATTGTATAGTTCTTTAATTTTATTCTTAGGAACTAATACGATAAAGATTATACTTAATAAATATAAAATCTGACAAAAAATAGCCACCTTTTCATAGGCAAAAATATCTCCTAGATAGCCTATAACTAATTGTCCTAGCA
>CAYXES010000083.1:0-1515 GCA_964464075.1 uncultured Erysipelothrix sp.
CGATACATGTAACGCAACATATTATTAAAACGGGTATCCGCATCCATCAAGCTAATCACATAACCAGAACTTGATTCTGAGATTTTAATGGTTGCGAGGCGATCAAGCTTACGATAGAAGGTATAAAAACTCTCAATCACATACACTAAGCGTTCTCGATCTAAAAGTAACTGTGAATCTATTTCATCCACTTCTAAGACATAAAGCGTACGCAAAAACTTTTGCATTTTGATAATGATTGTGTCATGATCTAAACCGCGACAAATCCAATCGTAGGTATCAGGATCTTGAATTTTAAAAGCCTTTAAAAACTTATCTGCGATCTTATAAAAGACCTCAGATGCGATAAAGGCTTCATTGGATTTAGGATAAAAAGTCGAATAATTTAAAATCGCTGTATTGTTATGAATATAAATAGGATCTTTCATATAGCCTCCTTAGTAACATGACAATCATAACATAAAGCGATTTATTTCAGTATTTAATTTTCATAGGTTCGTGATGGTTCAATAATTAATTCACCCGAGCGTACCATCTCCACAAAGAGTTTCGCTAGATGGGGATCAAATTGAGTTCCTGCATTGCGTTCAATCTCTTCTAAGGCATAATCAACACTTAGCAGGGTCTTATAGTGACGATTGGACGTAATCGCATCAAAGGCATCCGCAATCCCAATACAACGAGCGCCAAAGGCAATGTTTTCACCGGCGATTTGACGGGGATAACCACGACCATCCCACCGTTCATGGTGGCCTAATACGGCTGGTATAACGTGACTAAAGGATGGTAAGTATTTGATGATGGTAATGGACATATCCACATGCATCTTCATGGTTTCATACTCATGATCTTCAAGTTTCGAATACTTGGTTAAAATATGTTCTGGAATTCCAATCTTACCCACATCATGCAGCAGAGCTGCCTGGCGAATGGTATTAACCTCTTCTGGGGAAGCCCCAGCCTTTTGAGCAATCGCACTTGCGTATTTCGCAACCCGTTGTGAGTGACCAAAGGTATAGTGGTCCTTGGCATCAATCGCCGCCGTTAAGGCATAGATGGTCGCCATATTCATCTCTTCCGATGGTTGAGCGTGATGGCTATCTTGTTTCGCTTGATTGGGTTCGTAAATAATGGTCTTATTACGCCCACTATGTTTGGCGATATCTAAAGCCAGGTTAGCTTGTTCAATAAGTTGTTTATCATCTTTAGCTAAAATCGGACAGACACTTAAACCAATGGAAATAGTTAAGTGACGCGCAACCTCATCGTTATCCGCCATAGACATGTTTTCGACCCGCATCCGAATCTTCTCAGCCATTTCATAGGCAAAGTAGGTATCGGTCTTCTCAAGCAGAATCGCAAACATATCGCCCCCATAACGAATTAATACGCCCATGGAACCACAGACAAATTTAATTGCATCCGCAATCTTAATCAGCGCCTTATCTCCGGCTTGGTTACCATAAATATCATTAAACATGGAGAACATATCCACATTAATCATAATCAATGATA
>CAYXES010000083.1:1615-5406 GCA_964464075.1 uncultured Erysipelothrix sp.
CCATAAATATCATTAAACATGGAGAACATATCCACATTAATCATAATCAATGATAAGGGAGCACTATCCTTTAAGTCACAGAAGTTTTCCATCTGATCAATAAAGTAACGATGATTATATAAAGCGGTCAAACTATCCTTTGTAGCTTCCTCTTGGAACTTAAGGAACATGGACGCATTACTAATAGCGATGGATGCGGTTGCACATAAGGTTGAAAGCATACGGGCTTCCGCTTCCTGTAGGGCAAAGTTACCACCATGACCAATAAGAAGCATTCCAATCAAATTATTATTATATTTAAGTGGAAAAGCCGCTTGAAAACGCATCATCAAAAGGTCATGCTGTTCCACATCCCACATGGTCTTAAAGAATGGGTGATTTTGAAGATGTTCATCATAGATGGTTTCATCACTCTTAGCGAACCAACGCACAAAGGGATGGGTATGACGAATATCAAAGGTTACCTTATCTAACTTTTGAAAAGAATTGTAATTGGAATAGGTCTTTTCATCTTGATTGTTTAGGAAAATATGTAACCGATTATTACCACTTAACTGATTCGCCACATCCAGTAGATGATTTGAGATATTCTCTAAGTCCAAGTTATTGGAGACCGTTAAGGTAAACTGCTTAATCAAATCATTTTGTAGATTAACCCGTTTATAGAAATAATCATCAATCTTCTTATGAATAAACTGGATCAAAGGCATAAAGAGAATCATGGTTGATAAGGTTGTCAATAAGACAAACATTTGATCATTAAGCTTGGTGTTCATATTGGAGAAGAGCTTTAAAAACTCACTGGTCACAAAGGGGACCACCACAAACATGGCACCAAAGATAAATGAAGTCGCAACCGTTCGCGTAATAACTAATTTTAGTTCAACCAGATTATTCTTATAAATTGAATAGAAGAGTAAACTGGATGCGATAATCCCTGCCGCAAAGTCAATGGGGTACTTCCCAATAGCCGGTAGGGCATTTAAAACCATCCCAATATAAAGTACAAAAAGACCAAACAATACCGGTCTTATTTTCATCCGCTGAATATCCGTTTTATTAAAAGCTTTGCGCATCTTATTTAAGCACATCGTTAAAAGCACAAATATCGAACCAAAGCCAAAGAGGGCCCAGGGTCCTAAAGCATACTCAAGTTCATAAACAGTCTGACCATTTTTAATCACCTCAACCATTTCAGCCGAAGTAACCATCACACCCGCTGCATTTAAGGTCGTGATAATGATAATGATACCACCCCAACCTAAAAGCCCGGTAATCTTAACTTCATTGGTAAAGAGACTGACAAAGACATAGGCAAAGTAAGGCACAAAGGTAATGGCTGAAACCATAACCCGATTCCAAAAAAGAACCCCAGGATCAAGCTGCATCTTCATCAGGATTGAAGAACCAGCCCAAAGCATCATGGCTAAGAGGAAGAACATTAAGACATTAATGTGTTTATCCTTTTTAGACAAGCCTAAAAGCAACAGTAGAATACCGTTTATAATTAATGCTAGTAGTGGTAACCCCCAATAAATCACATCACTAAACATTCAACTACTCCTTGCTTTTAGCTAGATTTAATACTTCGACCACATCATAGTGGAAAGGATTCACCTTACTCATCTTATGTTGAATGGAATCCGTATACTTTTTAATCGTATTAAGTGGTAGTAAGTGAACCTCTAAAGGTTCAATACCAATCATCTTCTTTAAGTTACGATAATCTTCATCAATATAGGTAAAGTAAATCTCAAGTTGTTCTTTAATCAGGTCTGGATCTAAGAGCCCCTCACCTTTCTCACTGACCTGCATCTCCAAATACATGGCAATATAAGGTCGTTTCTGTTCATCATATTTCTTAATCGCAAACCAATTCGCAACATTCAAACGCGACAAACTAATGACTGACGTTATCGTTGCCTCAGTAATCCGGGTAAAGCCCGCTAAGTCAATAATCGGATCAACCCGATCAACATAGGTAAAGTGCGGTAAGGCAATCCCATCTTCCTTGGATTCTAAGCGCTCACATCGGAAGATATCCCCAATGCGATAACGGGCAAAAGCACCACCCTTAAGGGTTGTGATCACAATTTCATAATCTTCATTGGCGCGTATCTCATCCATCAAATAAGTACGTGGCACATAATCTGGATCTTGAAGATTCTTATAATACTCATCCATAGGAATAAACTCATAGAAACAAATATTAGGAAATAGAATCAAGCCATTCTTAGACCAGGACTCCGCCCCAATGGCAGTCGCTTCGGTGCCACCAAAAATCTCCAGAGGTCTTACCCCCCAATATTCTTCAATGCGATCCTTAAAATGAATCGAATCAGTACCCGCACAGACAAAGCCCTTTAAATCAAAGACATCTTTAGGATAAATCGTCTTCTCTTTAAATTTATGGTTTAACTTAGCTTTCGCTAATTTCTTAATCATCTTTAAGTCATAGCTCAAAAGTGATCCGGATGAATTCGACTTAAAGCCTTCCACAAAGCTTTCACCCATCTTCACAATCACCGAACTTAATCCATAGTATAAATCAATACCCTTACGCATTCCCATGGTGAAGCCGGCTTTATTACGCTCCCCAAAGCTCATAGCGTTGCCTGCTTCAATGGAAGGCATAAAGTTAACCGTATACTCACCTTGGATTGAATAAGGCAAGAGACCCGTTAAATAAGGCAGAGGCGCCATTCCATTAAGGAAGTTCATACCGACTTCTAAATCAAAGTGATACTTAGCTTTACTGGTCGATAAGATAATACAGGTAATACAAATATCCCGATGATGGGAAATCATGGTCTTGGTGTAAGGTGCCACCTTAATGGGTGCCTTACCACCCTCCCAGGTTGTTTGAATCCAAACCACCGGTTCTGAAGGTAATACATCATTATTTTTAGGTAAGAGATAATCCGCATAATCATCATAGGTGGTTAATGGAACCATCTTTCTAAATTCTTCCATGGATTGTGGATGTTGGTTCTTCATGATATGTTGTCCGATAATACTATCGGCATACATATCAATTTGTTCAAGCAAAAGCCGCTCTTGGATTTGCATGAACTCTTTTAATGAATAGTCCAAAAAACCGCAATAGCGTTGCCATATCTCTTGATACTCTTTGTTTTTCAACATCACATCCACATTCATAAGCGCTTACCTTTTCATAGTTTGTCTACAACGAGCGATACTTTTTGCATTGAATAATAAAAACGGAGTGGTTTTTTTATAATCATCATAACCAATCAAGGTCTTTGAAAAGAAGTATTTGTCCTGGATCCATACATGGATCACATCCAACAGCGTCCATACTATTGTCACATACAACATGAGTAAATTAGCCGACGCCAAAAAGACAAACAAATACATAAAGAAAAACCCCCATACCCCTGGATGTCGACATAGTGCATAGACACCCGTTGTGATTGTTTGATTGCTTTGGGTCTTTTGATAAGTCTCTTTAAAAGGCAAAGCCCCAAAAAGTGCATAAAACATAAAAAGACCACTTAAAACAGCTAAGCTATAAAAAACAATCTTTAGCCACAAGTGAACTTCAAATAATATTATGGGATTAAAATGTACTAAGAGTGATCCAATTCCAATTAAGGAGATCCCAATCATAAAGAAATAATTAAAACCATTATGATAGTGCTTGATTTTATTTAAATCAAAGACGATTAAAAAAAGAAATCCTACACCCCCTAAAACTAAATATCCCATCATTTCTCCTATGGCCGTATTTGAATTATACAGTTTAAAACCAAGACACTCAACCACATTTC
>CAYXES010000084.1:0-5371 GCA_964464075.1 uncultured Erysipelothrix sp.
CTCTTGTTACCATCCTCAGTAAAGACATTAATCTTATCAACAACCGGTTGAATATAAATGGTTTCATTAGGCTCATAAGTGGTTGTCATATGTTTCATAGATTCGGTAATTTCATTTTCATCACCAATATCAAGCGTTTCAATGTTCTCGAATTCAACCTTATAACTAGTTGTTTGACCAAGAAAGATACGCGTTAAGACCTTAGCTTGTAAGCCTTTATCCGCAATGGTAAATTCATCAGGACGCATTGATACAATAACCGTTTGTCCATCAACTACCTCATCACTCAGATTTGGCACATCTAAGATACAATCTTCAGTCATCGCCACTAGTTTTTTACCATCAACCTCTTTAATCTTCGCCTTAAATAGATTTGAGAATCCAATAAAGGTCGCTACAAAGGTATTCGCTGGGCGGGTATAAATATGGGTTGGGTTATCCAACTGGAGGATCTCCCCTTCATTCATAACTGCGATACGATCAGAAATAGCTAATGCTTCTTCTTGGTCATGAGTAACATAAACGGTTGTTATCCCAACTTCTTGTTGTAACTCTCTAATGGTAGAACGCATCTCAACTCTTAGTTTGGTATCTAAGTTAGATAAAGGCTCATCCATCAATAAAACACTTGGATGAATCACAATCGCACGTGCTAATGCGACTCGTTGCTGTTGACCACCCGATAATTTTTCTGGTAATCGCTGTGCATATTGTTCCATTCTTACTGATTTTAATACTTCTTCAACCATACCCTTGATTTTGTCCTTGGGAACTTTACGTTGTTTTAAACCAAAGGCAACATTCTCAAACACGGTTAAGTGTGGGAAGATAGCATAGTTTTGAAACACCATTCCAATATTTCGATCAGGTACTGGCACTTCATTGATAACTTGGTTATCAAAGTAAATATTTCCACCTTCTAAGGTATTAAACCCAGCGATCATCCTTAATAAGGTTGTCTTACCACAACCTGATGGTCCTAATAAGGTAAAAAACTCACCTCTATTAATGGTTACGGATAAATTCGGAATAACCGTAACCTTACCATTATCGTATTTCTTAACGATATTCTCTGCTACAATTTGAACACTCATCTATTTTATCTACGATTGAAAATTCATTCAATCGTATACTCCTCTCCTAATTTCTTTAAATATCACATTTTGAATTTATGACTGGTTAAACAAGAATACCGCCCTACCCCGTTGGGGTGGGGCGGTATCAACTAAACCGAAATACTTTATATTGTTAAGGTATTATTTATAAACTGAATCTTTGAATCTGTCTAAAACATTGTTTTGAACATCCGCTTCAGCTACTACTTCAGCAATTTGTTTGAAAGAATCTAATGCAGGCATGGTACCTGGAGCATCAACATCTTTACGAACTGAACGAGCATCATGTCCATCACGGTAGCGTTCTTGGAAGTCTTTTCCTAAGATATAGTCAACGAAACGTTTAGCATTATCCATGTTTGGAGCATCTTTAACGATTACGATTGGACCAGCAACGATTGCAGAACCTTCTTCTGCATACACAGCTGTAACTGGTGCATTGTCAGCAAGATAGGTAGCATAATACAATTCATGAGTTAAACCAACAACATATTCTCCATCCGCAACACCCTTTGGAACTCCTGAAGAACCGGATAAGATTTTTCCATCAAGTTGATCACCAAATTTGTCAACCCAATCCCAACCAGCTTCAACGTTTTGACCATCACCCATAACAGTTAATAGGTTAAATAGTAATACGTTAGATAATGAAGATGCAGCAGGATCAGCAAAGGCAATTTTACCTTTTAATTCTGGTTTCAATAAGTCGCCCCAACCTTTAACTTCAGTATCACCAATTAAATTTTCATTAACAAGAATAACGGTCGGAACTAAACAATAGGTTGAAATTGCGCCAGTAGTATTTTTATAAGCATCTAACACATTTTCATTTTCTGGTGAAACATATTGTTCCCACAGCTCAAGTGCAGGCTCAAATACACCAATGGATCCACCAAGGATGACGTCTCCTTGAGGGTTGTTTTTCTCGGCTTCAACCCGAGCAACTAATTCACCAGCACCACCGCTGATAACTTCTACTTTAATCCCCGTTTGTTCTTCAAACGCTGGAATCGCAATCGCTAACTCAACATCTGACCAAGGTGAGTAAACAACGAGTTTACCTGGATCATCAGTTGGGCCACCGCCTGGTTTCTTAGGTCCGCAAGCGCTTACAACTAGTAAGGCCGAACTCAATAAGACGAGGCTAAGAACTTTTTTTAACATAAATTCCTCCTTTGATTATGACATTTAAAGTTCATCACTTTAATTCCATTCTATAATAAGAACCCATCGCTTTAAATCCACTTATCTCCATATATATCCCCAAAAATATCCTTTTTGCCCTAAAATGTAAGCGCTTGTAGATTTTAATCCGAATTCCATGGGTTTATAGAGAAATCAATAATCTATATAATTTATTATCATAGTTATTAAATCTGAACAAAAATAAAAGGATGCCTATTTGCATCCTTTGTTAACTGTTTTCTCAAAATATTTTATTCTTCGTTAAAGTATTCAATCATATCATCATGAAGACTTTCCTTGAAGCGCATATCAATCTTTACAATTGGAAGATTTTGTTTTTTATCATCTTCGATGGTTTCCGATACGAATCTTTCAGGTACCATTTCTCCTAAGTAATAAAACTCTTTTTCCTTATCATCCTTTTTAATAAAGAGGTCAATCTTCATATTAGTCTGATCGTGATTTTTGATGCGTCGGACATCTTTTGACTCAAACGTTCTATTGGATTTAGTGTACCAAATAAAATGCTCCTCATTGACAATTTCATCTTCATATAGTGTTGATTTTGTAAAAGAGTCATCCTTATTATAAGTAACAAAGATTGGTGTCGCATCTTCTTTAGCCACATAACCATACATTGTCGATGAATCATCACGTTCCCAATTTAATAATTTACATACATCTTTTCTTGAATAACGTTTATATAAAATGAAAGGATTATCACTTGTATTAGGATACTCTTCGCTAATAATGGTCGCACTCACTTTGACTAAATCAAACACAAACTCTTTAAATATCTCATCAGCTAACCAAGCCACAAAACGATTTCCTAATCTGATATGATAATTATCAACTATAATTAAAGATTCATTACCATATTTCTCTTGATCCTGTTGTTTGAAAAAATCTAAACTCAAGACTCTTAAAGCATGATAGATGGTCGTTTCTTGGAATCCATATTTATCAACTAATCTTGGGATTGATACTTCTTGGTTCGATAAGAGTTCTTCTAAAATAACCACTTCATGTGGTCGCTTATTATAAAGTATTTCGCGTGATAAAAAAGTTAGTGCCTTATTTTGGTCTTCACTTACATCTTGATTAAAATCAGGATCAATATTTACTAAAAATTGATAATAATTAGGTTTATACTGCAAGATGATTCTTGGATCAACCATTCCAAATCGATAAAATTCAATAAGTTTAGGAATCGTATTTAATTTAAATTTTAAATCATCATAAGCTTGTTTTAGAAAACGCTTCGTCGCAAAATTGGTTTGTTTCACTGATTTTAACACTTGTTCTTTAACCACATCATCAAAATGTATGGTTGATGCACCAGGAATGGTGTGATTAGCTTTCTTTACAAATTTATACAAGGTTTCTTTATCAAAGGTTCTATCACCCGATAGAGCAATTGGAATAAAGAAATTATTTTGGTAGTTACCGATAAAGTCAATTACAACAACAAATTCTTTATTTGGTATTTTTCGCAAACCTCTACCGAGTTGTTGAACAAAGATAATCGCACTCTGGGTTGGTCTTAGCATCACAACTTGATTAATCTGTGGGATATCAACCCCTTCGTTAAATATGTCTACAGTAAATATATAATCAAGGGTGTCAAGCTCAGTATCTGAAGTTAATCTTTGAATTGCTAGTTCACGTTCGGACTGAGTATTAGCTCCGGATAAAGCAAGGGTTGAAAAGCCGCGCTCGTTAAAACGATTTGATAAAGCATGAGCTTCCTCAACCCGGCTACAGAAAACCAGCCCCTTAACTCGATCACCACAATAACCATACAAGTTCATCTTTTCAATAATGTGATCAACACGATGATCTGTGATGAGTTGATTAAATGAACTCAAATCTGAAATAAACTCACCATCAATGATTAAATCTGATATCCCATAGTAATGAAAGGGACAAAGCATATCTTCTTCTAAAGCTTCATTAAGACGTATTTCATAGGCAATATTGTTATCCATGTATTCATAAATATTATTGCTATCATTCCTTTCAGGAGTAGCAGTCATTGCAAGTGCAAATTTTGGATTAAAATAATTTAAAATCTTTTGATAGGATTGAGCACCAATATGATGAGCTTCATCATAAATAATATAATCAAATTCATCTGGTTCAAACTGCGTATAATGATATTCTTTGGAAAGCGTCTGAATGGTTGAAAACAAGAAGTCTGCTTCTTTCTCTTGTTTATTTCCCGTATACAATCCATAAGTTCTTTCTTCATCAAATACATCTCTAAAACTATTCATAGCTGCTTTCGCTATTTGTTCTCGATGTACCACAAACAGTAAACGCTTCGCATCCATGTTACGTGCATCAAAAGCAGATAGATAAGTCTTCCCCGTACCGGTCGCTGAGATAACCAATGCTTTTTGGTGTTTGAGTTCTCTTTGTAATTCCAAAGCATGTAAGGCTTTGAACTGCAACTTGTTAGGTTTTAAATATTTAGGCTTTTGGACTATAACTTCTTTTGGTTTTTGATTATATCTGATTGTGTAATCATCTAACCAAACTTCTGTCAATTCAGAAGATATTTCTAATAAATAATCCAATTCAAGATTTATCTGCCTCGCAATTTCTTGATCTTCATAACTCGCAAACTGTATATTCCATTCAAGATTTGAAGTTAAAGCATTTTGAGTTAGATTTGAACTGCCTATAATATATTGATTATGATCCTTGTGTCCAAAAATATAACCTTTGATATGAAAATCAGGTTCCTCAATAACTCTTAATTCAAGATTATCAAACGCCATGAGTCTTTTTAAAGCTGACGGCTCATTAAAGCTCATATAATCTGTCGTTATAATTAACCCTTTTTTATTCTCTGTTTTGCTTTTTTCTAATTCATGAATTATTGATGCTAATCCACTATTTGTTATAAAGGCAACTGAAAAAATGAACCGATTACATGTTTGAAGTTGCTTCACTAAAGAAGTTAACACTTTGTGCCCTTTACGATAATTATTTGTTAATAGCTTTAAATCATTATTAATCATTCCACACCCCTAAACAGTATCTCGTTAGATCCATTATACCTGATC
>CAYXES010000085.1:0-5354 GCA_964464075.1 uncultured Erysipelothrix sp.
TAGAAACATTAATTGTAGTTGGGATTATCTACTACATTATGAATAAACTCTTATCGGTTGCGGGTAAGAAGATTGAGAGGAAGTTATCTTATGATCAAGGTTAGTGGGGTTTCTAAGAAGTTTGGCGATCTAGAAATCTTAAAAGATATCAATATTGAATTTGAAGCCAATAAAACCTATGCCATTATAGGGGCTAGTGGTTCGGGTAAGTCTACCTTATTACGCATGCTGAATGGCTTAGAAGTACCGACAAGTGGCAGGATTGAGGTTTATGACCATGATATTGTTCAAGATATCAAATACTTAGAAAGTATTCGGCCCAAGTTAGCCATGGTCTTTCAATCCTTCAATCTTTTCGAACATTTCACCGCTTTAAAAAATGTAATGTTTGCGCTTATGAAGGTTAAGAAGCTGGATGAAACCCAAGCTAAAGAAATTGCGATCGCGAAGTTGACGGAAGTTGGTTGTGCACACCGACTTGAACATTATCCCCGCCAATTATCAGGGGGTGAGAAACAAAGGATTGCGATTGCCAGAGCCCTGGCAATGGATCCGGAAATCTTATTATTTGATGAACCTACATCGGCTTTAGACCCTGAGATGACCACTGAAGTTCTCAATGTCATTAAGCAGATTACTAAAAAAGAAATCACTTCCATCCTAATTACGCATGAAATGAATTTTGCTAAAGAAGTGGCAGATGTCATTGTCTATATGGATCAAGGACGGATTGTCGAAGTGAATGATACGCAAACATTTTTCAATAATACTCAAAGTGAAAGGGCACAACAGTTCTTAAGAAACATGTTGTAATAGAGGGAAAAAATATGAAAAAATTATTACTTATTATGGTAAGCTTAGTCTTACTTAGTGCTTGTAATCAAGCCAAAGAAGAAACGATTACAATTTTAACCAGCTCGGGTTATCATCCATTTGAAATGGTTGATGAACAAGGTAACCTTATTGGTTTTGATATTGAGCTTGGTGAAGCTATTGGAAAAGAACTCAACGTTAAAGTAAAGTGGTTAGACATGGATTTTGGTGGTATTATCGCAGCTTTAAATGCCAATCAAGGGGATATGGCACTAGCCGCTATTTCGCCCGATCCAGAACGGGATGTCTTGTTTTCTAAGTCATATTATACGGGTGCCGAAGAAAGTCCTTTCTTTGTCTTAGCACTTGATGAAACGAATCTAAAAATCAGTGATGATATCGCTAATAAAAAGGTTGGGGTTCAAATTGGTACCGTACAAGAACAAATGATTAATCAACTTAAAGACCAAATGAATTTAGATGTGGATCAAAGAAACAGTATTAGTCAATTAGTCATGGAAGTCCAGTCCAAACGGTTAGATTTAATTGTGGTTGAAGGGCCAACCGCAAAAGAATATGTGAAGCAATTCGATAATCTGGTTACCTTTGAATTAACCAATGATGTAATTCAAAAGTATCTTATTGAAGTAGATGGAATCAGTGTGGCTTTACCAAAAAACTCTGAGCTTTTAGATAAAGTCAATCAAGCCTTAGATAATCTTGAAGCTAATGGTACCCTAGGCCAACTCATTGATAAATGGTTTAACGATTAATATCGCTAGCCCTTACTTTTTGAACCACTTGTGGTAAAATAAGACTAGGAGAACAACTATGGCTAATGAATATATTCGATTAAAACAACATGATGAATTAGGAATTATTGCGATTACAAAGAATGCATTTGAACTTATCGCAATTTATACCATTGATGAGGATGAGGATGCGGAATTAATCATGACTAAATTCTCAAAACCTATTAGTGTTAAGATTAGTGAAAATAAACTGTATGTGAGTGCTGATGTATCAGTACGTTATGGTAAAAATGTGAATACGGTCATTGAACGACTTCAAGCAAAGATTGCGAAAACAATCGCTGATATGACCGACTATCAAAGTTCCATTGTTCATATCAATGTAACCGGTGTTGTTTTTTAGCCCAAACGGGCTTTTTTTTTGCCTGAATAGGGTATGAATGTGGTAAAATAAACATTGTTGGAGGCCGATTTATGAAACGTCGCAAACAGCGCTTAACCGCTATCGTTTGTTTTTATATTTATTTCTTTCAAAACCAAGACATCTTAAAAATATTGGCTGATTTTAATGAAGTCTTTATTGAGAATCAAGAAGATAGTGATTTTATGATGGTTGATGAAGAAACTAAGCTTATGATGGTGGAAGCCATCGAAGCACAAGATTTAATTATTCACAAAATTAATTCATTGCTTAAAAAAGGATGGGTCTTTGAACGTCTTAATTTGGTGGAACAAGCGATTCTTTTTATGGCCATTAGTGAGTTAGTTTACGAAGTGGATGAACGTGCTATAATTATTAATGAAGCCGTTGAAATTGCGAAACACTATGGTGATAGTGACAGTTATAAAATGATAAATGCAATTCTAGATCAATTATGAACCCTAAGACCTTATATGTTAGTGAAGTTATAAGTCAAATCAAGCACACCTTAGATAATGAAAGCAAATTACAAAATGTTTCCATTGTCGGTGAGCTTTCGAATGTTACTGTTTCTAATAATAAGCATTGGTATTTTACACTGAAAGATGCCAAGGCTCGTTTAGCCTGTGTTATGTTCGCTAATCGTGCAAATTTGCTTAAAACACCCTTTAAAGAAGGGGATGAGGTCATGATTTTAGGACGTATTTCCCTTTATGAAGCTGGTGGTAATCTCCAGTGCTATGTCATGGATATGCAACTCTATGGAGTTGGTAATCTGTATATTCAACTTGAATTAACCCGTAAGAAGTTAGCCGCTTTAGGCTATTTTGATGAAAGTAAAAAACAAGCTTTACCTTTATATCCCATGCGCATTGGCTTGGTAACCTCAAAAGAAACCGCAGCTTATCATGATGTGGTCTCAACTCTTAAACGTCGTTGGCCCTTTGCCAGGCTTGTTTTTCATCATAGCCAGGTTCAAGGTCTAGAAGCTCCACCACAGCTCATTAGAGCCCTTGCTAGCCTTGATAGCCAAGGCTTGGATGTCATTATGGTAGTAAGGGGAGGCGGCTCAATTGAAGATCTATGGGCCTTTAATGATGAAGCCTTGATTCAGTTTATTGCCAGTATGAAAACCCCACTGGTAAGTGGTGTAGGTCATGAGAGTGATATTACTCTAATTGATTATGTAGCGGATAAACGAGCTCCAACCCCAACCGGAGCCGCAGAGCTTATCACACCTTCACATGATGATGTAAGTTTTATGTTACTCAAGCTGAATGAAGGTCTGATGAGTGCTTTAAATTTGAATATTGAAAAGAAAAAGGCAGCTTATGAACAGGTTAAAGGACACTATTTCTTTAAAGATCCACGCTCATTAATTCAACCATTGAATAATGAAGTTGGATTATTAAAGGGTAAACTGATTCATCAACTTGAACTCTTACTTAAACAAAAAGATAAACTAATTTATTTAGAGAATAGCTTGATACAAAGTGTTGATCATCTAAGAAAGGATAAAGCCAATCAGATTAAGAATCAAAAAGCCTTACTTAAGGCCTTATCCTATGAATCGGCACTCTTAAGAGGCTATAGTATTACCTATTTAGATGGTAAAATAATTAATAGTATTGAAGATATTGAGGTTAACACCTCATTAAAAACCCAATTAAGTGATGGCTTTGTATACAGCCTGGTAGAATCAACAAAGGAGAATGATCATGAATGAATTAACATTTGAAGCGGCTTTAGCTAAAATTCAAAATATCGTAAGTCAACTTGAAAAAGGGGAGATTCCACTAGCTCAAGTCAGTGAACTTTTTGAAGAAGGCTTAAAGCTTTTAACCTACTGTGAACAGCAACTTAGTGATTTTGAATTGAAGATTAGTGACTTAAGCCAAAAAAATAATGAGGTTTCTGATGAAACTGAATGAACACATTAACGCTAGCTTTAAAGATGATGCACCTTCAATTATTAAAGAAGCCATGCTTTATTCTTTAAATGGTAAAAGTAAACATATTCGTTCAATGATTATTTATGCCATTCTGCAAGATTATGGGATCAAACCAGAAATGGGTCATGCGGCCGCGATTGCGATGGAAATGATTCAGACTTATTCCTTAATCCACGATGATTTGCCAGCGATGGATAATGATGATTGGCGTCGTAATCAAGCCTCCAATCATAAGCAATATGATGAAGCTACCGCTATCTTAGCGGGAGATGGACTTTTAACCAAAGCCTTTGAAGTCATTGTAACTAGTGAGTATGAAGACAACCAAAAACTAGCTATTATTAAAGAACTAAGTAATGCAGCTGGTATCAATGGTATGATTCTGGGTCAATTTTATGATATGAATCAAGATTTGTTGAATACCAATAATGATGTACTGAGAATGTATAGTTTAAAAACTGGAATGCTCTTTGGTGCGGCAATGGCCATTGGAGCGATTTTAGCTAATCAAATTGAACGAGTAGATTACTATCGTAATCTAGGTCAAGCTTTAGGAGTTGCCTTTCAAATTCAAGATGATTGTTTTGATGTCGAGAAAAGCCAAGCTCAACTTGGTAAATCCATCAGTGATGCAACGAATCAAAAACAAACCATTGTCGCATTAGTTGGGCTAAAACAAGCCGCTTATCTATTAGAAGCAAGTTTTGTGGATGTCTATGAAAGTTTAAATCGTTATCAAGATCACCCACATTTAGAAACATTGATTAAGTCGGTACAAACACGAGGATTCTAATATGGTTAAAGAATTTTTAGATAACCCTAATCAGGTTAAAAATCTTAATCACAAACAAACTAAAGCGCTTGGTTTAGCCTTATTCAAGCATTACAACCAAGTCAAAGCGCATGAGAATGTTCAATTTAACCACATCATGTTTATTTTGATGTTGATTAAAACCTTTGATATTAAAAAAGACATTCTTTTATTTGATCATGAGTTACTCTTAAATCTCTATAATTCCTTAACCAATAATGCTCTACAGCGGCAAGGCTTAGCTTTGGCATTTGGTTATAGTTTAGGCCTACAACTTGATTCAAGTGATTTTAATATTGTGGTCTGCGTGGGTGAACAAGCCCTTTCAAAAGGGGAGTCCTTTGAGGCCTTAAGTCAAATAGGAGCCTTAAATAATAAAGTTATTATTCTTTATTATGAAGAACATCCCCACAAAACCTCCATTAAACTCATGGATAAAAATATATCAAAGATGCGGACTTCCAAACCTTATACTCGTATCAAGAGTGATATGCGTAAAATCCTTGATCGCAATATCATTGGTAAAGGAGTCTTAAAAGGTTTAGGCGGCGTTCGTAATGTCCTCAAAGATATGATTGTAAGTCCTAGTTTATTTGAGGAACTAA
>CAYXES010000086.1:0-5328 GCA_964464075.1 uncultured Erysipelothrix sp.
TATCACTATGATACATGGAAGCATCTTGTTTAAAGAACCAACCACTGAGTTTATGTTTTTTGAGAAACATGATCTCAAATTCATCGAGTGAATGGTCAATGATTTTATTACGACTAATCTTGCTGTGCATGATATCCACGACTTCATTGAGGAAGGAGAAGTAATGCACCCCTAAAACGTCCTGACTTAAGGTGTGATCAATCACCAGGGCGTAAGTTAAAAGTTGAAGCTGTAAGCCAGCTTTGACTTTTTTAAGGGATAGATTATGGGGTGAACTCTTATAGTCAATAATACGACTGTAGTCAAAGCGGGTATCAATCCGATCCACAAACCCTCTAAGGGCGAGTTTCTTATCATGGCTTAAAGGCCACTTTTCCTTAAAGTCATGTTCAGATTGATAAAACTTAAAGTCTGAATCAGCTTCAAATTGAAGTAGACGATTTATCGCCAAAGTTAATTCATCATGGAAGCGCGCTTCCACAAAGTTCCAGTGGGCACTTTGATGAGGGTATATTTGGTACAAATCTTCAAAGTAATGGTGAATCCGCTCATGTAAACTAAAACCACTTAAACTTGGATCATTAAGGGAGAAGTCCTTTAAATCCTCCACAATCGCATGGGCAATCGAACCCATAAGTGCCACAATCGTTGGTTGTCCATCATTTACACTGAGTCGTAGACCATATTGTAGGAAGTAACGGTAATGACACTGAAAGAAAACTTCAAAGGAAGAAACACTACCATAAAGGGTGTCATCTCTAAAGAATAGGCTTTGGGCGATTTCTGGATCAAGATGATAGTTCTTGCTTGGGATTTGCCCAAAGGTTTTTAAAGGCCATGCTTCTTTTTTGATATTTTTAGTAAGCTCTAACGATTCACTTAAGGTTTTACCTTCAAAGCTTGCACCGGCGTAGGAATAAATAATATGAGGGGCATTATTAAAGACATAGTCTAATTGATTTAAATGATATTTTAAGCGTTCCTCTAAGCTTGGATAAGGACATTTCTCTAGATAGGATTCATCAATAATACCGGATGCTTTCACAAAGTTAGGGAAATTTTGTTGGTTGGCACCACAAACTATCATGGTGTCAAAGCCAACTTGGTGACCATGATTGAGATTGGTAATGTGGATAGATTTGCGTTTATTGGGTTGATGATCACTTAGATTCTCCAAGAAGTATTCAATACAAACACTTTGGATTGTGGAATCATCACTCACAAAAAAGACATGTTCAATGATTTCTTTAATTTGTAAAAGAATTGCCTGATTTTCAGGGTATCTTTTTAGACTGCTTGCTAAAATATCATAGGCAAAATGATAATCATCACCAGCTTGTGTTTGAAGGATATCTATAATGATTTGACGCTGAGCCTCTGCTTTAATCTCTAAGTTCTTAAGATTATTAATGTCACGGGCATCTAGAATCTGATAATCATAATTACTTTGATAAAGCTCAAAAGGAGTTAAAAGCTGTTCATAACTTAAGTCACGGACCTGAATGTAACGGGCTAGATCATGA
Organism: uncultured Erysipelothrix sp.; assembly: GCA_964464075.1. Lineage (GTDB taxonomy): Bacteria > Bacillota_I > Bacilli_A > Erysipelotrichales > Erysipelotrichaceae > UBA6182. Next base: position 1,524 of record CAYXES010000086.1, read on the forward strand.
TAGTTTTCATGATTAAAGACGTACGTACTTAAACAAGTGATTAAAGCCGTCATAGACTTGGTTTTTAAAAAATCATGTAACGTCAAAAAGTTATAAACTAATAAGGGTTTACCAACCGCAAAATCAATGGAATAGTCTAAATTATAACGTTCTAAAGCACTAACCAATAAAGCAGGTAATGATTCTTGATTCGCGGTGACTATGAGAGTCTTTTGATTTGGATGCTCTAAAAGCCATTGGGCAATCGCTTCCGCTTCTTGACCTTGATTGAGCGCATAATAAACCTGTTTTTTACTTACTTCAAAGCTTGGGTAACTAATCGAAGTTGCGCCTTTACTTTCTAGGTATTCAACCAGCCCTTTATCACTATAGGATTTAAAGAAAGGATAAATATTAACCTGACTGGCATCCTTAATTTCATTTTTGATGGTATCGAAAGCCGGACTATGCTTATAGATTTGGGCAAGCTCCCCTAAAAGATTCTTAATCTCTACATCCTTAGGGTTGGTATCTGGTAGCTGGTTAATATCAATACCAAGTAACAAACATTCCTTATAAAAGGCAATGAGAGCTTGGATAATTTGTGGATAAGTTAGTGAAGCATGCAGGGTTGGATAACAATCCTTGTGATCCACAATCATCGTATAGGCTTTTGTGAATAAAGAGATGGGATGTTCACTCTCAAAAAAGTCATTGATGTAGACATTAAAAGGCAACACCAAAACATTTTCAAGCACGGCATTATTTTTAAGTAAATCACTCATGATATGAGGGTGATTAATCGCAGGAGCGAGTATAATTTTACGTTGTTTCATGATAACCTCTATCATTTATTATACACAAGATTTGGGCTTTTTAATTTAAATATCGTGATATAAGTGTTATGGTAAAAAAAAGGTCAGGGAATTAACTTATTTTAAGTTCTAACCCTGATAGGTGGGTAAAAATACGGTGTGAGGATGGTGGCAGTTATGGATTTAAAGTCATATTTTGATGAAATTAAAGATCAACGTAGTGAAACCCTTATGAGTCGCTTTAATGGCTATCTGGAGGATTATCTTAATATCATCAGTGATGATCATGAGTTGTATGAAATATTTAAAGCATTAAGTGAACGCGATGAAACGTTGAAAATTGTGGTAGATTTAAACTTTTCCGTCAATAAAAAGAATGTCGCGAATCAAATCATTCGCTATAAAGATGCCTTTAAAATACCGGCAAGCTTATGGACGTGTCCCTATATTCTTTATGGGAAACCTAATGATCGAAACAGTTATGCGATTATGCTGGCTGGAGAAAATGAACTCGATTATCTTTTGAGTAAAGGCATGTATTTTACGATGACTGAAATCGATGCACCGCTGCATCCTTTCCGTAACAAGATATTAACCACTATCAGTGACCCTGCGTATTTTAATTTAGAATTATTTGATAAAGTACTCAATCATGAAGTGTCAATTGGGCGCCTCCAAAAATCCTTAGATAATCAATTATTTGAAGATAACCAAGCATTATTAGATCAGGCTTTAGTCTTATCCAATGAAATTACCGAAGCTATTGAAAATGATGTTGATCAAGAGGATTATGAAGAGCGCATTTACCAAACCATCATTAAGTGGTTCTTACTTAAGAAGACCCTCTATGTTCAAACGATGATTGATTATGATTTACGAGAATCCTTTGAAGGAGATTTAAAGGCCATGCGAACGCTGGCTAAATCCCATGTGGATGCGATACAATTTATCCCATTAGCCATTATGTGGCGATCAAAAAAGCGGATCTAGAATCCGCTTTGTGTTGTTTGACAATCATGGCAGTAACCTGAGATTTCCAATTGATGATCCATGACCTTAAAATCATGGTGTTTTTTGATGTATGCTAGAAATTCATCCATCGGACAATAGTCAATGGGTATCATCTTATGACAGTTGATACAAACCAGATAATGTTGATGGTGTTGGTGCTTGAGTTGAATCAAATAAGTGTTGGTTACACTTGAATAAATCTTTTCAATAATATGATGATCACTGAAGGCTTCCACACTGCGATAAATGGTGGAAAGATTAATATTGTGATTATTCTCTTTTAAACCATCATAGAGTTCTTCCACACTAATAGGTGCCTGATACTGACTCAAGGCTATGAGAATAAGCTCTCTTGGTTTAGAGTATTTTAAACCATGATGATTTAAGATGTCTTTGGCATTGATTTTCATAGGCTAACTCCTTTTCATCACACTGGTAAAGATGGTGATGATGATAAATAAAAGGGCATTTAATAGGACGATGGTGGCGCCGGTAGGGAAATCAAAGATAATTGACGTTAAGATCCCACCGATAACGGTTATTAATGAAATAAGCACCGCCAAGGCAATGGTTCTTTTAAAGCCCATTTGTAGCTTAAGCGCAATCACGGTCGGGAAGATGATAAAACTAGATATTAATAAGGTACCAACTACTCGAATTCCTAATACAATGGTAATGGATGTTAAGATGGCTAAGATTTGATTAATACGTTGGGTATTAATGCCTGATACCTTGGCGAAGTCACTATCATAAGTCACACTGAAAAGATCATGATAGAAATATAAAACCAAGGCAACCACAATCAAAGAAAGGATGATGGATAAAATCACATCCACCTTAGAGATAATAAGAATCGAACCAAAAAGATAGGAAAAGAGATCCACATTAAAACCACTCGCTAAGGAAGAGATAAAGACCCCTAAAGCGACTGAAGTAGATGAAACCAAGGCAATGGCGGCGTCACCGCCAATTTTATTTTCCTCACTTAATTTAAGGATTAATAAGGATGCGAAGGTTACAATCACAATCGATACAATAAGGGGTGAAGTATTAAGCAAGAGGGCTAAGGCGACGGTCGCAAAACTCACGTGGGCTAATCCATCCCCAATCATAGAATACTTACGCAAGATTAAAAAGATGCCTAGAAAGGATGAACTAATCGCAATTAAAGACCCTACTAGAAAGGCTCGTTGAAGAAATGGAAAAGATAAGAGTTCTAATATCGTATTAATGTTCATGATCGGCTACCTGACACAAGGATTTGACGGCTTGTGCTCCTAACTGTTCGATTAAGGATGAGGATGAACAAATACTGGTTGTATCCCCAAAGTAAATTAATTTTTGATCTAAATATAGAATCCGTTTAGCGTATTGATTCACGGATTGAAGATCATGAGAAATTAAGACAATCGCGACTTGTTCATGGGCATTAAGGTGATGAATCAAATCATAAAAGTCTTCTCTAATCTTAGGGTCAAGTGCCGAGGTTGGCTCATCCAAGATTAAAATCTTAGGGGCTTTAACTAAAGCCCGAGCCATTAAAACCCGTTGGTGTTGACCGCCTGATAAATGACCAATCTTCTTGTTGAGCAAATGTTTTATATCAAGTAAGCCACTCACTTGTCGAATGGCCTTTTCATTTTCCTTGGATAAACGCCATAGATTTTGTTGGGGTAAGCCGGTTGCGATAATCTCTTTGACCGTGGCAGGAAAGTGTTTGTCCCCTAAAAAGGAAGCTTGGGGCAAATAGCCAATATCCGCTTGGCTAATACTTTCGTGATGACTAATACGTCCACCTTGGATGGGCACTAAATTTAAGATGGCCTTCATCAAGGTTGTTTTACCAGATCCATTTGGTCCTACAATTGCTAAGAAATCATTTTCCTGAATATCAAAAGAAACATGATCCACAACTTCTAAGCGACCATAGGAAATAGACACATCTTCAATTTCAATTAGTTTAGTCATGACTTAAAGCCTCCTTTAGTTTTTGGGCATTG
>CAYXES010000087.1:0-5328 GCA_964464075.1 uncultured Erysipelothrix sp.
CAATGCCCAAAAACTAAAGGAGGCTTTAAGTCATGACTAAACTAATTGAAATTGATGATGTATCCATTTCCTATGGTCGTTTAGAAGTTGTGGATCATGTTTCTTTTGATATACAAGAAAATGATTTCTTAGCAATTGTAGGACCGAATGGTTCAGGTAAGACTACCTTAATGAAGGCCATCTTAAATTTAGTGCCCATCCAAGGTGGACGGATCAGTCATCACGAAAGTATTAGCCAAGCGGATATTGGCTATTTACCCCAAGCTTCCTTTTTAGGGGATAAACACTTTCCCGCAACCGTCAAAGAAATCATCGCCACTGGCTTACCCCAACAAAATCTATGGCGTTTATCCAAGGAAAATGAAAAAGCCATTCGACAAGTCAGTGGCTTACTTGATATCAAACATTTACTCAATAAGAAGATTGGTCATTTATCGGGAGGTCAACACCAACGGGTTTTAATGGCTCGTGCCTTAGTTAAAGCCCCTAAGATTTTAATCTTGGATGAGCCAACCTCAGCGCTTGATCCAAAGATTAGAGAAGACTTTTATGATTTAATTCATCACCTCAATGCGCATGAACACGTTGCGATTGTCTTGATTTCTCATGATCTCCAATCGGTGAATCAATACGCTAAAAGGATTCTATATTTAGATCAGAAATTAATTTATTTTGGGGATACGACCAGTATTTGTTCATCCTCATCCCTAATCGAACAGTTAGGTGCACAAGCCGTCAAATCCTTGTGTCAGGTAGCCGATCATGAACATTAATACCATATTAGAACTCTTATCCTTTCCTTTTCTACAACGCGCCTTTCTTGTAGGATCTTTAATTGCGATTAGTTCATCCTTTTTAGGCATCTTTTTAATCTTGCGTAAATATTCCATGATTGGGGATGGATTAGCCCATGTGAGTTTTGCGACGGTCGCTTTAGCCCTCTTGCTTAATACCTCACCCCTCATTGTTTCGATTGTGATTGTAACCTTCGCCTCTTTATTAATTCTGAAATTAAGTGAGGAAAATAAAATTGGCGGAGATGCCGCCATTGCCTTGGTATCCTCAACCTCAGTCGCTTTAGGGGTCTTTATCTCTTCTTTGGCAAGCGGCTTTAATGTGGACCTTTTTTCCTATCTTTTTGGTTCTATTCTTATTATCTCTAAGGTGGATGTGGTTTTATCCATCATCCTTTCCTTAATTGTGGTTGCCTTGGTTTTATACTTCTATCATGATCTTTTCAGTGTGACTTATGATAGTGACTTCGCCAAGGTATCAGGTATTAATACTCAACGAATTAATCAAATCTTGGCGGTCTTAACCTCCATTACCATTGTATTAGGGATTCGGGTGGTCGGTACACTATTAATTTCTAGCTTTATTATCTTCCCGACTGTGATTGCGCTTAAACTACAAATGGGCTTTAAAAGAACCATTGCCTTAGCGGTACTTATTTCATTGATTACGGTTATCGGTGGTATCTTAACGTCGATTATCTTTGATTTCCCCACGGGTGCGACCATCGTCTTATTAAATGCCCTTTTATTTATGATTATTACCTTCTTCACCAGTGTGATGAAAAGGAGTTAGCCTATGAAAATCAATGCCAAAGACATCTTAAATCATCATGGTTTAAAATACTCTAAACCAAGAGAACTCATTCTCAATGCCTTGAGTCAATATCAAGCTCCCATTAGTGTGGAAGAACTCTATGATGGTTTGAAAGAGAATAATCACAACATCAATCTTTCCACCATATATCGCAGTGTGGAAGCCTTCAGTGATCATCATATTATTGAAAAGATTTACTCAAGTGTAACCAATACTTATTTGATTCAACTCAAACATCAACATCATCAACATTATCTGGTTTGTATCAACTGTCATAAGATGATACCCATTGATTATTGTCCCATGGATGAATTTCTGGCATACATCAAAAAACACCATGACTTTAAGGTCATGGATCATCAATTGGAAATCTCAGGCTACTGCCATGATTGCCAAGCAACACAAAGCGGATTCTAGATCCGCTTTTTTGATCGCCACATAATGGCTAATGGGATAAATTGTATCGCATCCACATGGGATTTAGCCAGCGTTCGCATGGCCTTTAAATCGCCTTCAAAGGATTCTCGTAAATCATAATCAATCATCGTTTGAACATAAAGAGTCTTCTTAAGTAAGAACCACTTAATGATAGTTTGGTAAATGCGCTCTTCGTAATCCTCTTGATCCACATCATTTTCAATAGCATCGGTGATTTGATTGGATAAGACTAAAGCCTGATCTAAGAGCGCTTGGTTATCTTCAAATAAAAGATTGTCTAAGGTTTTTTGTAGGCGCCCGATAGATACTTCATGGTTGAGTACTTTATCAAATAATTCTAAATTGAAATAAGCAGGATCACTAATAGTTGTTAACATCTTATTACGGAAAGGATGCAGAGGTGCGTCAATTTCAGTCATCGTAAAGTACATGCCTTTACTTAAAAGATAATCAAGTTCACTTTCTCCGGCTAGTATAATCGCATAACTATTTCGATCATTGGGTTTCCCATAAAGAATATAGGGACAAGTCCACAAGCTTGCCGGTATTTTAAAGGCATCTTTGTAGCGAATGATTTGATTCGCGACATTCTTTTTATTAACGGTAAAGTTTAAATCCACCACAATTTTCAACGTTTCATCGCGTTCGCTTAATGCTTTAAATGTTTCATACAACGCATGATCATCGCCAATGATATTAAGATAATCCTCTAGATAGCCATTAAAGCTACTTGTGGGATTTTCACTACGTTGATCTTTAATTTCATCAAAATATGACTTTAAATCCATAACTGCCACCATCCTCACACCGTATTTTTACCCACCTATCAGGGTTAGAACTTAAAATAAGTTAATTCCCTGACCTTTTTTTTACCATAACACTTATATCACGATATTTAAATTAAAAAGCCCAAATCTTGTGTATAATAAATGATAGAGGTTATCATGAAACAACGTAAAATTATACTCGCTCCTGCGATTAATCACCCTCATATCATGAGTGATTTACTTAAAAATAATACAGTACTTGAAAATGTTTTGGTGTTGCCTTTTAACACCTACATCAATGATTTATTTGAGAGTGAACATCCGGTTGCTTTATTCACAAAAGCTTATGCAAGGATTGTGGCTCACAAGGATCGCTATCCAACCCTACATGCTTCACTAACTTACCCACAAATTATTCAAGCGCTGGTTTCCTTTTATAAGGAATGTTTGTTGCTTGATATTGATATTAACCAATTACCTGATACTCATCCTAAGGATGTTGAGATTAAGACCCTCCTGGGTGAGCTTGCCCAAGTCTACGAACACAGTCCCGCTTTAAACACCATCAAAAATGAAATTAAGGATGCTAGTCATGTTGATATTTATCCTTTCTTTAAATCCTATACTGATAAAGGGTTAGTTGAGTGCCTTGAAAGTAAAGGCGCAAAGTCGATTAACTACCCTAGCTTTGAAGTCAGTAAAAAACAGGTCTACTATGCCCTTAATCAAGGGCAGGAGGCCGAAGCAATTGCCCAATGGCTCTTAGCTCATCCTAATCAAAAGACACTAGTAGTCACAGCTAATCAAGAATTATTACCACCTTTATTGGTGAGTGCCTTAGAGCGTTATAATTTAGACTATTCCATTGATTATGCGATTGGTAAACCATTATTGGTTTATAACTTTTTGACACTACTTGACTTTTTAAAGACTAAGTCCATGACATCACTCATTACCGGTTTAACTTCCTATGTCTTTAATCATGAAAACTATCATGATCTAGCCCGTTACATTCAGGTCCGTGACTTAAGTTATGAGCAACTTCTAACTCCTTTTGAGCTTTATCAAGCTAACTATGATTATCAAATTCTCGATGCTCGTGACATTAATAATCTAAAGAACCTAGAGATGAAGGCGGAAGCCCAGCGTCAAATCATTATAGAGATTCTCCAAACTCAAAGTAGTGATGATTATCATTTTGCCTATGATATTTTAGCTACGAGTTTGGAAAGATACCCTGAAAATCAGTCTATTCTTTTACAGATTAAAGAAGTCATTGAGCACGTCTTTTTTGTGAGTGATGATCCCACAATCCAAAATGTTTGTATTGAATACTTCTTAGAGAATTTAAGTGATCATCAACCTCATAAACGCAAGTCTATCCACATTACCAATCTTAATCATGGCCACCAAGTTGGTTTTGATACCATGATTGTCTGTGGTGCCAACCAACAGAATTTCCCTAATTTTGTGAAAGCTTCCGGTATTATTGATGAAGCCTATCTTGAGAAATGCCCATATCCAAGTTTAGAGGAACGCTTAAAGTATCACTTAAATCAATTAGACTATGTCTTTCATAATGCCCCTCATATTATTTATTCCTACGCAAGCGCGAACTTTGAAGGTAAAACTTTAAGTGAATCATTAGAGCTCACTAAAAATATTAAAAAAGAAGCATGGCCTTTAAAAACCTTTGGACAAATCCCAATTAAGGACTATCATCTTAATCCAGAAATTGCTCAAAGCCTCTTCTTTAGAGATGACACCCTTTATGGTAGTGTGTCTTCCTTTGAGGTTTTCTTTCAGTGTCATTACCGCTACTTCCTACAATATGGTCTACGGCTCAGTGTGAATGATGGTCAACCAACCATTGTGGCCCTTATGGGTTCCATCGCTCATGCGATTGTGGAGGACTTAAAAGACTTCTCCCTTAATGATCCAAGTTTAAGTGGCTTTAGCTTACATGAGCGTATTCATCATTATTTTAAGGATTTATATCAAATCTACCCGCATCAAAGTGCTCACTGGAACTTTGTGGAAGCACGCTTCTATGATGAATTAACCTTAGCGATAAACCGTCTGCTTCAGTTTGAAGCTGATTCAGACTTTAAGTTTTATCAATCTGAGCATGACTTTATAGAAAAGTGGCCCCTAAGCCATGATAAGAAGCTTGCCCTTAGAGGATTTGTGGATCGAATTGATACGCGCTTTGACTACAGTCGTATTATCGACTATAAGAGTTCGCCTCATAATCTATCACTTCCTAAAGTTAAAGCCGGCTTACAGCTTCAACTTTTAACCTACGCCCTGGTGATTGATCACACCTTAAGTCAGGATGTTTTAGGGGTACATTACTTCTCTTTTCTCAACGAAGTTGTGGATGTCATGCATAGTAAGATTAGTCGTAATCAAATTATTGAGCATTCACTTGATGAATTTGAGGTCATGTTTCTCAAAAAGCATAAACTCAGTGGTTGGTTCTTTAAACAAGATGCTTCCATGTATCATAGTGATA
>CAYXES010000088.1:0-5283 GCA_964464075.1 uncultured Erysipelothrix sp.
CATTAAGATATGTATATACAAATAATTGAATTATGATATACTAAAGATGGATAAAGGGGTGGTATTATGAAACAGTTCAATGAAAAAGCAGCTCACATACCTGCTCAAGTGGATGTGAACAAAAAGATTCCAATCATTAAAACTTTAAATGAACAACTTACAATTATGGAGGGCTACACCAAGACACACCATGCTTATAAGGATCAGCCTTTACCGATTCAAGAAGCAGCCTGTCTAAGCCACTTGTATCCCGTTCTTTTTAGACCTATCGAAGATGGGGATTTAGTGCTAGGGCGTTTGGATGCCTTAGCGGTTGGTTTTGGGAGTGTCACCTCAGTTGGGGGTGTGGGTCATTATGGTTTAATAGATAAACTAGAAGCACTTAAAGATGAAGCGGATGAAAATCAAAAACAACGACTTGATCAACTAATTAGCTACTGGCATGATCATGACACCCGTGAAATTTTCTATCGTCAATATCTTAAACCTAATATTTTAGGACGCTTTGTGGATCCTAATTATCCGGTTGATATTACGGCGCGTTTAAGTGGTATGTATTTAGACTATCAAGTGTTACTTGATTATGGGGTTGATGGTCTTAAAGAAAAAATCATGAACTATTTAAATGCAAGTCAAGATGAAAAAGCGAAAGCCTTGTATGAGAGCTTTTTAGATATTTTGGATTTATTGGTAAAAACGTTTGATTATCATATTGATTTAATTGATAAAGAATTAGAGAAAGATTTAAGTCAGAAGCGTCAAGCACAGCTTAAGCGTTCACGCTCAGCTTTTGAACGCATTAAAAAACATAAGCCTGCCACGATGATTGAAGCCATGGAGTTAACCTGGATTTACAGTTTGATGGCAGGGGTCGTGAATTATGGTCGTATTGATGATTTATTTGGACCTTATTTAGTGAATGATTTAAAACAAGGTCTTTATGATGAACAAGAAGCGGTTGCGATAATCGCAAGCTACTTTAAATTAATTGAAGCCCGTCGTACAACGGTTAATGGGCGGGTGATTGTGGGAGGTCAAGGTCGTAAGCATCCCAAAGAAGCTGATGAGTTTTGTTTATACTCTATGGATGCAGTGCAACTCAACAAAGACACAGAGCCTCAATATACCTTAAGAATAACGCATGATATGGATCAAAGGGTTTATCAAAAAGCCTTAGAAACCATTGAAGCTGGGACTACCTATCCGATGTTACTTAATGATGATGTGAATGTTGAAGCCGTTGCCCATGCGATGAATATTGATCTTGAGGATGCTAAACAATATGTTCCTTTTGGTTGTGGTGAGTATGTGATTTCAGGTAAGAGTGTAGGTACTCCCAATGTAGTAACCAATCTTTTAAAACTCTTAATTATCTCAGTTAATGGTGGTGTTGATCCTTGGGATAATATCGATAAATCAGATGATTTAGATTTATTAAAACCCGAAGCAGTAACATCATTTGATCAAGTCTTTGATCAATATAAAAAAGTGCTTAAGCATTATCTGCATCTAGGAACCTACTCTCAAGCTCAAAGTTATAAAGTGATGAATGGCTTATGTAGCTTTGTGATGGTTTCACTTTTAAGTGATAGTGTTTTAGAACGAGGTCGAGCCGTCTTAGATGGTGGTATTAAGTACTTAGGTGGGACTAATGAAATGTATGGTAATGCCAATGCGGCAGATGCTTTGGTTGCGCTTAAGACGGTGGTCTTTGAACGTGAAACCTATACTTTAAAGGAAGTGGTTGAGGCAGCAGCTCGGGACTTTGAATATGAAAATGATAAATATATTCAAAAGGCCTTATTAAATGCTCCTAAGTATGGTAACGATGATGAACGTGCGGATGATATTGCGGTTGAATTACATGAGTATGTATGTAATGTGGTTCGTGATAGCGCATCACTTTATGGTTTAGATTCCTACTTGGTGGTTATTATTAATAATCAAACGAATACCGATTGGGGTCGTAATACTGCAGCGTCTTATGATGGTCGACATCGTGGTGTTTATATGGCACCTGGTAATAACCCTCAAAGTGGAGCAGATAAAAATGGCCCAACTGCCATGTTGAATTCATTAGCGAAACTGTGCTGTAATATTCATGCTGGTAGTGTCCAAAACATTAAATTTGAAAAGAAAATGTTTGCAAATCATGATGTGATTGATTCCTTGTTTAAAACCTATTTTGAACAGGGTGGTAATCAACTTATGGTTACGGTAGTTAAGAAAGAAGATTTATTAGAAGCTTATCATCATCCTGAAAAGCATCCAAATTTAGTCGTGCGGGTGGGTGGTTTTAGTGCTCGTTATGTTCAACTTGATCGTGATGTACAATTAGAGATCCTTAATCGGACTCATAATGGATAAAACTATGGAACGTGGAATTGTATTTGATATTCAGAAATTCTGTATTAACGATGGACCAGGTATTCGGACAACCGTCTTTTTAAAGGGTTGTACAATTAACTGTGCTTGGTGTCATAATCCTGAATCCAAATCATTTCTGCCACAGTTAGCTTATCGTGAAGATAAGTGCATTGCTTGTGGGGCTTGTGAGGCGGTCTGTAAGCAGAAAGTGCATACGGTTAAAGATGGTATTCATACCCTTAATCGTGATGCCTGTATTGCCTGTGGTGCTTGTGTGGAGGCTTGCCCTACAGGTGCACTATCAATCTATGGTAAACAAATGAGTGTGGATCAAGTCATCAAGGAAGTTAAAAAAGATAAGGCTTATTTCATCAACTCAGGGGGTGGCTTAACCTTATCCGGAGGAGAACCGCTAGCGCAACCCGCTTTTGCTTTAGCTTTGGCTCAAGCTGCCCAAGCTGAGGGGATTAGTGTTGCGATTGAGTCCGCGCTGCATGTTAATAATCAAATTCTATATGATATTGTGGACTATGTGGATTGGTTTTTAATCGATCACAAGTTAACTAACTTGGATGATTATGATCAATACATCGGTGGTAATCCGCATCTGATTTTAGATAACTTAGCTTTACTTAATGAATTAGGTGCCAATATTGTGTTGCGTTGTCCAATTATCCCAAACATCAATGATAATGATGAGCATTTTGCGCGAATTGTACAATTAGCGCAAATGCATACTAATATTGATCATATTGAGCTTTTACCTTACCACCCCATGGGTAAATCCAAAGCTAAGGAAATTGGGGTATTGTATACCATTGAAGCTAAAATACCGGATGATGATATTGTCATCAGCTGGATTGATAAAATTAAAGCTCTAGGTTATGAAAAAGTGGTGCAAGGTTAAGAAACTTACACCTTTTTTTAGGGTAAGTCTTACGATATAGTTATAGTGAAGAGGTAAACATGAAAAAAGAAATTCAACAAATGCATGCGTATTTAAAGTCGACTCAAAATCAAATTGCCAAGGCCTTAGACCGTGGTGAGCAGATTATGGAACAGCTTAAGGATGTTAAGGTGGGTGAACACAATCAAATTTATTTGATTGGCTCAGGCGCTTCGGGAGAAGGAGCTCGGGTATCTGCTTATTTATTCTTAGAATTATTTAATCAGAATCCCATCTTTGTAACCCCTTATCAGTTTGTCCATTATTCCCATAAGGCACTGAAGGCTAATGATATTGTGATTGCACTTTCACAGACCGGGACTTCTGCACTCGTCTTAGATGCTCTTAGACTTGCCAATGCAAGTCAAGCGATATCAATTGGACTAAGCGCAACTCCAAAAAGTCCAATTACTCAAATTGCCCAATACCCTTTAGTCTTTGAGGAATTCATTGAGCTAGTAGATTACAAAGTAACTGGAGTATTAGGATTATTATATGGACTTTGGTTAACTGTTTTAGGCTTAGCTCAAGCAAATGAAAAAATAAGTTCCTCTCAAGTAAAGACATACCTACAAAAATATAAGGCAGTGAACGCTAAATATGATGAGTATGCACATTTAGGAAGCCAATGGGCAGCTAAGAATATTGAATCATTAGATAGCTCAATCACACTTACGGCTTTAGGTAGTGGTCCTTTAGTTGAGGTTGCTGCTGAGATTGCGATTAAATCGGTTGAGATCCAAAACCGTTTTGCGGTTTATGTAGACAGTGAAGAATATTTACATGGATTTTGTGCCGCTAATCCTAGAGATAATATCACTTTGTTACTAGTTGATAAAGCAAATTATGATTACGCTAAAAAACTCTATGAGGCTATTCAAACGTTAGACCAAAAGGTTATTTGGTTTGGCTATCAAGCCCCAGAAGGTGATTGTGGATTTGAGGTTGATGATGATTCAGCGATTAATGTTGCCTATTTTTTACCGGTTATCCATGCATTACTCATTGAGTGGGCAGCTTTAAAAGGTTATGGTGAATATGGCACCTCTATATTTGCCTATTATCAAGATAAATTAAAAGTAAGAGAAGAAGACAAGGAGAAGGTTCATGAAGAAAATTGATTTTATTGAGAAGATGAAGGGTGGTCTAATTGTTTCTTGTCAGGTTCAACATGATGATCCTATTTATACTGATTACACCCATGTGATTATGGCTAAGGCCGCAAAGTGGGCTGGTGCAGTCGCGATTCGCGCAAACAGCCCAGAGCAGATTGCGGATATTAAAAAAGAAGTTGATTTACCAATCATTGGTTTATATAAACAATGGGCTGATCATTCAGATGTATTTATTACTCCTAATTTAGACGCTGTTGATCAAATCGTTGCGGCAGGTGCGGATATCATTGCTTTAGATTGTACCTTTCAATTGAATCATGAAGGTGAACGAGCGATAGAGTTGCTTCCAAAGGTAAAAGCAAAATATCCTGATATCCCTGTTTTTGCGGATGTCTCTAATATTGAAGAGGCTAAGTTAGCGGTTGAGTATGGGGCCGATATTGTGGCTCCTACCTTATATGGCTATACCGAAGCAACCCAACACATTGAAGGAGCTGACTATCGTATGTTTGGTCAGTTCACACGTGAGTTATCTGATCAAGCCTACGTGATGATGGAAGGGCATGTTTATACGCCTGAAGATGCAATGAAATGCATCTTCTTAGGTGCTCATGCCGTTGTGGTAGGTAGTGCTATCACGCGTCCTCATTTGATCGCAAAGCGTTTTGTTGATCTATTGAGTGGTTACCAAGATAATTGGCGGGATGCCGAAAAAGCAAAACACTAAAAGCACTTCGGTGCTTTTTAAATGATTTAACGTGTAATTATAGTATGATAATAGGGAATAAATATGAAAGTGAGCTCTATGAAGAAAGAATTAATTATCTTTGATATGGATGGGGTAATCATTGACTC
>CAYXES010000089.1:0-3675 GCA_964464075.1 uncultured Erysipelothrix sp.
GATCATCCCTCGCAGTTAGTGAAATGGCTTATGGGGGAGTTAATGGATAAGACTCAGGAACATTTTCTAGTGGTGTATTTAAATGTTCAAAACAAGATTATTTCTTATAAGACTCTTTTTATCGGAACTTTAGACCGTTCCATTATTCATCCTCGTGAAATCTTTAAGGAAGCAGTGGCTTTAAGTGCAGCGAAGATTATTGCGGTGCATAATCATCCCAGTGGTTCTTTAAAAGCATCACCTCAAGACATAGAAGTTACCAATGTTTTAGTTGAGGCCGGTAATATGATGGGGATTCCTTTATTGGATCATATTATTGTGACTAATAATGGGTATACGAGTTTAAGACAAAAATTGTTAGTGGATTGAATCAAGCTTGCTTTTTCTTTATAATGAATGTGTTATGAAAAAGCCATCGATAAAAAACCCAATCATTCGTCTGTTGATTGTCATTGTAAGTGTTGCTATTCTTTTTTTTGGTTTTAATGCGACTAAAATTGCCAGTGATATCTCAGATTTCGGATTTGGTTTTTTTGGTTCCTTACGTTATACCTTTATTGAATATCCCATTAAAAAAAGTAGTAATTTCTTTAAGGATTTTGCGCAATTTTTAATTGATCGAGATAAAGAACGGATTTTAAAAGCTGAGATTGAGATGTTGGAGCTTTATAAGAGTGAATTAGAAGAAGCTTATCGTCAGATTAATGAGTTAAAAGGATTAAATGGCTTGAATCTTTCTGCCAGTGAATTTCATCAAGTCGCAACCACGGTAATTTATCGTCCTTCTGATGTCTTTTTATCAACCTTAGTGATTGATAAGGGTAGTAAGGATGGTATCTTAAAAGATGCAGCTTTAGTGACCAATCATGGTTTGGTTGGGAAGGTCGAGACAGTTTATGAAAATCGCTCCATTGTCCGGTTACTGACTACTCAGACTCAGAAAAATAAAGTGGCTTTAAAGATCCAAGTTTCCCCAAGTACGACCGCAGAAGCAATTTTAGAACACTATAATCCTCAAAAACAGGTTTTTGAGGTCATTCTATTAGATACCAATATCAGTATTAATCCTGGTAATAGTGTGATTACCTCCGGTTTAGGTGGAGTATTTCCATCAGGGCTTTTAGTGGGTCAGGTAAGTGAAGTCATGGAGATGCCCAATACCTTAGGGGCTAAAATACTCGTCAAGCCATCCGCTAATTTTTATAATTTTAATTACGCCCTGGTCGTCTATCGGATTTCGGATGCCTTAGAAGAGATTGAGCCATGACCATTTTACTTGTTGCTTTAACCATCTTGATTGATGCAATTATATCGAGTGTGATTCACAGTTCCTTTATGTGGTCTACCTTTGTGTTTATTCCACTGACAAGCCTACTTTTTTTATTTTATATGTCTTTGCAAGGTGATTTTAATAAAGTCTTGATTGCAGCCATCTTTGTAGGGCTTAGTTTTGATTTTGTAACGCACTCCGCCTTGTTTCTGCATGTCATCATCTTTATTTCAGCCTTATTTATTATGCAGATTTACCAAAGGCATATGAGTGATTCATTGATTGAAATGATTTTAATGGGACTGGTGATTATCTTTATTTATGAGCTCCTCTTATTTTTGTTTTATTATATCTTTAGTGAGATACAAATTACGATTTCGCTTTGGTATATGCGCCGATTATTTGTTACAATGATAGGGAACCTTCCATTGATGATATTCAGTTATTTTTTATCACAATTTCATTTGAAGAAAATGAAAGAACTTGATAAACAAAAGAAATTCTCAGAAAGAAGTCTATGGCGAATTTAAGCCTGAAGGGAGACATCTTGTGAAAAGATTAATTCAAATACTCGTTGTGGGTCTTACACTCTCCATATTAAGTGGATGCCAAGTCAAGCGTCCTTTAATTTGTGTAACTAATTATCCCATTGAATATATTGTCGAACGCATTAGTGATGGGCGCGGTGATGTTTGCATGTTGAGTGAAGGTCATTTAATCCAACAGGCCACAGTCGTTGAAGACTACAAGGATAAGATTAAAGAAGCCAAGCTCATTATTACCATGGGTCAACTAGAACCTTATTGGGAGCTCATTAAGGATGATGTGAGAGCTTCTAAGGCGAAAATCATGGACTTAGTATCTAACAGTGCCGTTTATGAGTTTCAACGCTATACCCAAGTGAGTGTGAGTGATTTTGATGTCTTTATCCAAGGTGAATACTATGAGAATGAAGCCTTTGAATTAATTGATACCTATGATATGGATCCCATGTTATGGATGGATCCGATTGCAATGACTTCAATTGCCCGCAAGATTCGGGATTGGTTCATTGATTATTATCCGGAAGAACAACGATTCTTCGAGGAAAATTTCTCAGAACTGGAAAAAGATTTAGTACGTTTAGATTCTGAATATCAGATTCTTAAGAATCAACATTTACGGATTGCCTTTGCATCCATCACTCCTAGTTTTGGAAATTGGCAACGTGCTTATGGGGTCGAAGTCTATCCCATTATGTTATCGCGTTATGGTGCTAGCCCAACCACTAAGCAATTGGAGTTCATTAAGGAAACCATTGTGAATAATGATGTGAAATACATTGCTTTTGAACCCAATCTAACACCTGAACTTAGAGAATTATATACTCAAATCAAGGATGAATTAGAGTTAACTCAAGTTAACTTAAGCAACTTAACTTTCTTAAGTGAAAATGATCTTAATGAAGGTAAGGATTACCTAACCATCATGTACGATAATTTATCCTTCTTAGAATCAATTGCCAACTAACCTCCTCGGAGGTTTTTTAAAAGCAAGCGATTGAATGTGCTACAATATTAAGGGAGGATATTTATGAAGCAACTCTTACTGGTGGATGCAAATTCCATGGTCTTTAGGGCCTATTATGCAACTGCCTATACCCGAATGATGAAGACCTCTTCAGGTCAACCAACCAATGCCTTATATAGTTTTGTGAATATGGTCTTAAAGGCCTTAGAAACCATCGAACCCGATGCGATTTTATTTGCCTTTGATGCTAAAGCAAAAACTTTTCGACATGAACAATATGAAGGTTATAAAGCAACTCGTAGTGAATTACCGCAAGAGTTAATTGACCAGTTTCAATTAGTTAGAGATTATTTGGATGCTTTTAATATGCGTCGTTTTGAGATTAATGGTTATGAAGCGGACGATATCATTGGGACCATGGTTAAGAAATATCCACAGGTGGATAAAATTATCTTGACCAGTGATCGTGATATGCTGCAACTCATCGATCCTCATACCCAAGTGATGTTGATGAAGAAGGGGATTTCTGAAACCGAGTTAGTGGATGAAGCCCTCCTTAAGGAACAACAAGGTTTAAGTCCATCTCAAATTGTGGACTTAAAATCACTCATGGGTGATAGCTCTGATAATATTCCTGGAGTCATGGGAATTGGAGAGAAAACCGCAAAGAAACTATTAGCAGATTATCACACCTTGAATGGTGTGTATGAAAATCTAGATCAATTAAAAGGGAAGTTGCTTGAGAATCTTCAAAATCAAAAAGATCAAGCTTATTTATCCTATGATTTGGCGACCATCTATCAAGCGGTTCCCCTTGATATTACAGATGATGAATTATTCTATGAACCAGACTGGCAGAATTTAGCCAAGTTTTTAAGAACTTATGAAATGGAATC
>CAYXES010000089.1:3775-5272 GCA_964464075.1 uncultured Erysipelothrix sp.
CGTGAAATTGAATTTCCTTTAATTAAGGTTTTATATCATATGGAGGCTCATGGGATTTTAGTGGATGAAGCAAATTTAGCGCAGCTTAATGAACAGACCCTAAGCAAAGTCATGGAACTTGAAGCAGAGATTTTTGACATGGTGGATATGGAATTTAATGTGAATTCACCAAAGCAATTGGCGGAAGTACTTTATGATCATCTGGGATTACCACAGATTAAAAAGCGTTCAACCGCGATTGATGTGCTTGAGGCTTTACAGCCAAAACATGAAGTTATTGATAAACTTATGGAATATCGAAAATATCAAAAATTCTATTCGACCTACACTCAAGGTCTTCAAAAACATATTGGACCTGATCATAAAATCCATACTGATTTTAATCAATGTGCAACCCAAACCGGAAGGCTTTCATCCAATAATCCGAATATGCAAAATATCTCGGTAAAGAATGAAGAAACCGCCATTATTCGTAAGATTTTTGTGGCCGAAGCAAACAGTGTTTTATTATCAGCTGACTACTCTCAAATTGAATTACGCTTATTAGCCCATATGGCGAATGAACAGGCCATGATTGATGCCTTCAATCATAATTTAGATATTCATACCACGACCGCTATGGACATCTTTAAGGTTAACTTTGATGAAGTTAATGATGCCATGCGGCGTCAGGCTAAAGCAGTCAACTTTGGGATTATCTATGGAATGTCAGATTATGGTTTAGCCCAACAAATTAATGTGAGCCCTAAAGAAGCCAACCGCTTTATGGAATCTTATCACATCTCTTTTCCTAGTATTAAACAATTTATGGATGCCACCATTAAGGAAGCTCAAGATAAGGGTTATGTGAAGACCATCTTTAATCGGCGTCGCAGCATTGATGAGTTATTCTCATCGGTTTATAGCGTACGCGAGTTTGGTAAACGCGCCGCTATGAATGCTCCCATTCAGGGTAGTGCAGCGGATTTAATGAAGATGGCCATGATTCTAGTGGATCAAAAGCTACGAGACCACCAAGCTAAATCAAAACTTTTACTCCAAGTGCATGATGAGATTGTCTTAAATGTGGATGAATCTGAATTGGATTGGGTGAAAGCCATGGTTGAAGAAACCATGGTTAAGGTTGTGAGCTTAAAGGTACCTTTAGAAGTATCCATCAGTGTGGGGCCAAATTGGTATGAGGCCAAATAATGCCAGAACTACCTGAAGTACAAACGGTGATAGCCACCTTAAGCAATCAAGTTCAAGAAAATAAGATTGTGGGGGTTGAAATTATTACACCTTCCATTGTTCAACAAGATTCACTTTACTTTTCAAAGATGCTTACTAATCAAAGGATTAAAGCATTTCAAAGGCGGGGTAAATATATTATCTTAGTTTTAGATCAAGGTTATTGTGTGATGCATTTACGCATGGAAGGGCGATTCTATCTAGAAGATAATCGTAATGCGAAAAAACATGTGCACGTCATCTTTAAATTAGATGATGGTCGTCACC
>CAYXES010000090.1:0-2943 GCA_964464075.1 uncultured Erysipelothrix sp.
TTGTGTGTATTATGATTAACCGATCACTACGTCGGGTTTGTGAATGATAAATCAAAGTCTTCTTAAGTCTAGTATAGAAAACTTTTAGGTGTAAATCAATATGGAGTTTAGGTTCGATTCAGAGAGGGTCTATTTATAAAAAAAACATGGTTAAAAAATCATTTTATTAAAAGCAGAAGAACGATTAAAACAACATTAAATATGAAAAGATTATCTCTAAATAATAAAGGACAAGTTTGTGAAGATTAGACCATTATGATTAGTTGTAAATTGAAAAATTTAACGGTCTTGAAATACATAGTTTATAATCATAAATATTGTTTATTTACGTATCAAGAATTAAAATAGATGCTTTAATATAGTTAAATGCGTTCCGATTAATTTTTGATATTCGGTTTAAATTTGCATAAATTGATTTTTTTTGGATTAATGGTTCTTTTTTTTCGATATCTACCATAAGCCATTCATGATTATATCTGATTACGGTCGCAAGTAAGAGTACTTTACTTGCATGTAAAATCGCATCAACATAATTGTAACCACCAAAAATATGATTTTTAATTCTTTGAATTCCACTTTTTAAATTACTGTAAGATTGAATGTGCTTAGAATGAGAACCTTCGCTTAGAATAGATAAACAAGCACCGATTGTATCATCAAGACATTCGTTATGGGTAATCGTTAGATTTCGATATCTTATTTGATAATATGCATATTTTTTATAGGCACTTTTAACGATACTTATATCATCTATATAATCAAATAGAACCGCAACATCATGCATTTGCTTAATAATTTCCAGGTCTCCTCTTACATTGTATAAAACCCCAACTGTAGTTGGAGCAAAAGCTGTTAACTTGTCTGCTATCAAATAATCAATCACGGGAACTTTAACATATGAAATTGGTGCTTCCATTAAAAGAATTGGAGAGCTAATTTCAACTTCTTTTGTTTTAATAAATGTATTGTTTTCAAATACAACATCTAAAATAACAGTTGCTGGCGAATTTGTTAAAATTGAATCATATTCAAACTTATAGTGCCTCTTAACAATTCCATGATTTGATTTTCTAATTTGTTCTGTACAACTTTTAAAGGGAAATAATTTGCCTGCTGCTTGGATAAATTGATCAATATCTGCATCTTTATCTACTACAATATCGATATCTGTAGAAAAGCGTTTTGGATGCTCTAATAGTAATAATAGACATGTTCCTCCTTTAAATATGAAATTTAAATTAACATCAACCAGTGATTGAAGCAATCCAAATGCAAATAATACCCGTTCAAACACGGCAATATCTCCCCCATAACGTTTAACAATATTATTTAGGTGCTCACTTGTATAATTACGTTTCGATATCATAAAACAATCCTCAATTATCATTAATGTATTGTTCGACAACCAAGGCTTTATTCCTACGTTTTGCATATCGATTCAATGTTGATTTATTAACAACATATCTTTCCATTAAAGTATCAATAATATCTTGATACTCACTCGTGTCAATGAAAAACTTTAAATATGGATTTGCATAAAGATCAACAATCAGTTTTTCAACACTAATCTTACGTTTATCATAAGCATTACTTACTGTTTCACTAATTAGGTTTATAATAACAATCATGTTATTCGATATCAATTGATTAAATATTTTAGTATCAGGATTAGTTAACACAATCTGATTTTCTTGTGACCAAATTTTATCAAACAGGTATTCTTCAAACCCTTTTTCTACTTCAACAAATATAATATTTGTTGCTAATTGATGATTAAGATATCTATTTAGAATACGAGTTTCCCAAATCTGACATTTTAAATCATCTGAAATAAGTTTCAATATCTTTTCAGTTTTTTTAGAGAAATCATAATTGAAATAGACTATATTATTTTGGGTCGATAAAATATATCGATTTCGACCAATATGGGAGATCTTCTTTTCATTTTTTAAACGATAAATAATCCAACCAATGCTTTTTATTTTTATCTCGCCATAGTTTTTTAAATACAACTGATATAAATCAGAACTACTAAAAATAGTGTCAACCTTTAATTGTTCTAGTAATGCACATGCTTTTTGATATTGTGTTTTCTTTTCCATAATATTACCTTCAAGTATAGTTTACCACATTATTTACAAAATATCGGCAAATTAACAGTAATATTGCCGATATTTTGTGATTTTGCTTAATTTTATTGAAAGTTCCGCTTTAGCCTTTATTCTCAATTAAAGTCCCATTTCACCAATGATTACGGAACTTTCATTGAAAACGGAACTTCAATTACAATTCAAGTCAACTTAAAGTTCTGTCTATTGTAAGTGATATAGGAAATGGGAACCGTTAAAACTTCCGCTAGTGGAACCGAAATCCACACACCAGCCGCTCCAAAAAGAGGAGGCAAAATAAGTAATAAAGGCATCAGAATGATTAAGGAACGATTAAGGGAAATAAGAATAGAACCGGGCCAGCGTCCAATGGATTGAACGTAAGAAGCTAGTAGAATATTAATCCCTGACACAAATAGAGCCGGAAAATAATAAAGCGCGGCAGTACTTGCGCTTTGAATCAATTCCAAGTCATGCTCCGCAAAGATGGTGACTGGTATCTCAATATAATAGTAAAGAAAAATATAGGACAGAATCCCAAACACAATGGATAATCCTAACGACATTTTAAGAATCTGGTTAGTTTTATGAGATTGATTGGCACCGTGATAATAAGAAATTAAAGGCTGAGATCCTTCAGCCATTCCCAAGAAGATGGAAAGCACAATTAACGCAATATAACCAATAATCCCAAAGGTCGCAAACTCCAAAGCGCCCATATGAATACTAATGGCGATATTGACACAAAGAGTTGTGATGCCTAAGGCAAATTCCATGGTAAAGGAAGGAATTCCTTTTTTAAACATATCGATGAGTAGTGACTTATTCATGGGAG
>CAYXES010000090.1:2953-5094 GCA_964464075.1 uncultured Erysipelothrix sp.
TAAAATGAGGTAGCATTATCGCGATACCAATGATGGGTCCAAGTCCAGTCGCTAAGGCAGCGCCTCCAACTCCCATTTGTAAAGGGCCCATAAAGAACCAATCTAAAAATACATTAGCTAAAGCACCAATGATTTGAGCTGTCATGGCTAGTTTTGGTTGCGAATCATTTCTTAACCAAGCCGACATGGCATAACTAAACATAAAAGCGGGACTAAATAGAAGGAAGTAACGTAGATATTCAACCACTAGATCCATAATGTCTGGGGTTGCACCCATGAGTTTGGCAAGCGGATTAATAAAGACTAAAGAGATAAGCGCAATGAACAAAGAGACAGCCAGTAAAGTTCGAACCGATAAATTGAAAACATGTCTGGCCTCTTTGAGGTTACCTTTACCATGTTCACTTGAAATAATCACACCAGCCCCGACGGCGACCAGCATAGATAAGGCTAGTAAAATTTCGACTGCCGGTACCCCAACTGTAACCGCCGCTAAGGCTTCGCGTCCTAACATCCGCGCCACAAAAATACCGTCTACCACGATATAGAGGGAATTAAACAAGAGACCCGTTATTCCGGGTATGATGAAGTTTAATAATTCTTTAAAGATTGCTTTTGATTGGGTCTTCTTACTCATCTTCTTTCTCCTTTAAATAAAAAAATACATCTTAGGGCTGATGCAACCTCAGGCCTAACGATGCATTTCTTCTACTCTGATTTGAATATACTGACTCCGGCGAGCCGTATATTCTGAGTTCTAGTTTTGTCCAATTAAGATTAGCAAATCACTTTAGGCTTGTCAAGGCCTCTTGATTAGGCGTTTAAAGCATGAAAAACGAGTCACCGTGCTATAATTGAATTAAGGAAAAAGCCAAAATAATAATAATATATTATCTTAGTTTTTTTGATGCAAGGAGTGATGAAGTATGGAAGCAAATATTGTGATTATTGGGGCATCCATTACGGGTGTTTATACCATGAGTGAATTAATAAGAAGTGGGTATGAAGGGAAGATAACGCTTATCGATCAAGAGGCTACTTTACCCTATAACCCATATCCTTTAACTAAGGAATGGATGCAGGATATGGATTTAGATAATCCACCATTATTAAAGAAACCTGAGTACTATGAAAAGCATAATGTGGATTTACAACTTAATCGTAAGGTAACCAGAGTTGATTCTAAAAATAAGCAAGTATTTTTAGATAATGATGAAAGTATTGCTTATAGTGATTTAGTTATCGCGACTGGTTCGAAGCTAAGGAAAATGAGTCTTCCACATGATGATGCCTCGGGTATCTTTTATTTACGTAGTTTCAAGGAAGCCCAAGCCATTAAAGCATGGGCTCATAAAGCTGAAAAGGTTGTGATTATTGGATCAGGATTTATTGGTTTAGAGTTAGCGGCTACCTTTAGACAGCTTGATAAATCAGTGACTATTTTATCTAAATCTAAAAACCCACTAGCCAATGTCTTTGGGATGGAGGTCTCTGATTATTTTGTGAAGATGCATCAGGACCATGGGGTAAAGTTTATCTTTGAAGGGCAAGCTCAAAGTTTTGAGAAAGATGAAGCAGGACAACTTAAAGCTGTGCTTACCCAAGATAATGAACGTATTGAAGCGGATATGGTTATCATCGCCATTGGGGTGCTTCCTAATTTATCCTTTGAAATTGAAGGCTTAGAAACCAATCGTGATACTATTGTGGTTAATGAATACCATGAAACTTCTCTGGACCATATTTATGCTGGGGGTGATATTGTTTCTTTTCCTTACCACAATCATTTAATTCATATTGAGCACTGGGAGAATGCTTGGAATCAAGGACGTTCACTCGCAAAGAATCTTATGAACAAACGTTCGAATAAGTTTGCGATAACTCCTTATTTCTGGACTGACCAATATGATCATAACTTTGAGTATTTAGGAAATACTCGTTCTTGGGACAAGCTACTGATTCGTGGTTCTTTAACCGATGGGAAATTTGCGGTGGCCTATGTGGATGAGAAGCAAAAACCACTTGCGGTTTTATTTGTGAATCAAATTGAGGAGCGTAAAACCATACAAGCTGTACTTGATAAAGATGAACCATTAGATACTGAGTTATTTTTTGATATCAATCAACCTTTGATAACAACT
>CAYXES010000091.1:0-4924 GCA_964464075.1 uncultured Erysipelothrix sp.
CAGGCTAAATTATCCTTGTATGAAAAGTCAGGTAAAAGCTTATGATCATCATTTGTATCGTTGCTTTCATCATTTATGCCTTCCTACTTAAAAGTGAAGTGCCCCTAATTCGTTTATTTAAAAGACAAGATGTTTCAGTAAAACGCATGTATTTAAATGATGCCAAGTACTTGGATAGTAAGTATCAAATGTTAGTACTGTTTATCATTACCATTCTGATTGTTTTAATGGGTCTGATGTTTCATTTACCCTTTAACTACATTATGATCCTGCTTATCTTTTCCTTTCTTACTTATCCCATATTTATGATTTGGCTCATGCAACATCATTATCACTCACAAGAATTTGAACAGCTTACCGCTTTTCTGCAACACTTTCTTGCCCATTTTAAGACCAACCACAAAGTCTTGCTCTCACTCATTGAAAGTCGTCAATATGTTAAAGGCAATCTATTGAAGTTGGTTGATGAAGCAATCGCATCACTAAAAGAAAGTGGAGACGCATCGAGTGCCTTTCAACTCATCGCCTCTGCTTACCCTCATTTTATTGTCTACAATCTACAAACCTGGATTGCATCGGCAGAGGTGTATGGAGTTGAGGATTGCTTGGATGCCATTGAATTATTAGAAGATGATATTGATGATTGGATTGAAGATACTCACCTTAATATCATGGGTTTACATCAAATGAAAAACAAGATATTAACTCTGTGTGGTATCTCCCTGGTGATTGCTTTGTTTAATCAAGTCATGCTTCAAAGTGTTTTAGATCTTGATATGAATGTCATCTACAACAATGTCATCCTTATGTTTTTATTAATTAACTTAGGCACGATTTTGATGGTTTATCGATTCTTAAAAGCATCGTGGATTTTAAAAGGAGAATGCTTGTGGAAAAATTGATACTGATGGGTGTGTTAATGGTCCTATGGATATTACTCATGATTAATCGAAACTTATTTAGTGAACTTTTAGCGGAAGGGGATTTAGATCAGCTCTTAAAGATGACAGGCAATCAAAGTCGATCGCATTTTTTAGAACGCCGTATTAAGAATGCCTTGTCGATTGTCCTATTAGTTTTGGTTGCGATTTATTCTGAATGGCACTTATTTTATATTCTGATATGGGTGGTAGTAGCGATTTGGATTTATAAGATGCCCTATTTAAGATTAAAAAGAGATTTTAATCATAGAGTCAAACAACTTAAATATGAATTTCCAATCTGGTTACGTCAACTTCAGATTCTCTTACAAAATAATACGGTCGTGGTGTCCTTAGAGAAATCTCATGAATTTGCGCCACAACTGATTCAAAATCATTTGTATGAGTTTACAAATAAGTTAAAGCGTGATCCTCAGAATTTAGAGACCTATATGAGTTTCTTAGAAGATTATCAATGTGTCGAGGTAGAGCGGGCCATGAAACTCTTGTATCGTTACAATAGTGTCGGTAAAGAGGATTCCATGAAGCAATTGAATCGTATGGTGGCTTCAACCTCAAAGTGGTTGCGTGAACAGCGTTTAGATAAGCAGACGAATCAAACTTTTATGAAACAATGGTGGGGCATCATGCCATTATTTGGCGTTACGATCGTATTTATCGCCATGATGATGCAAACCTTTAGCCATTTATTAGAAGGGAGGTGAAGGCATGAAAGCATTTTTTGAAGAATACAGTCTGGTGTTGGTTGTGACTGTGATAGCCATTGGTATGTTGGCATTCTCCAATGATTTTAAACACACACTTCAATCTTCCATTGAAGGACATTGGGAAAGCATTACTGTAGGAGATTAAAGTATGAAAGGAGGTATTGAATTATCGCTCGTGCTTGGTTTTAGTATGATGCTACTAGCACTGAGTATTTCATTAGTTGGGGTTGTGATGATGTACAATCATGCACGCATGATGCAGGAAGAAATTATTTCCATTATTGAACACAACAACAAGTATGATCAGTCAATCATCCAACAAATTGATGAGGTTAAAGCCTGTAAAGGATGTCGCTATAGTGTGGACTATAGTGAATACAACCGTTATTATGTGAAAGTTTATTTCCCCATCCAAGTTCTATTTATATCACTTAAAACGACAGGTTATGTTGGGGGTTATACCATTCCCATTGCTTAAAAGACAGAAACATCTGTCTTTTTTTACGGTGTTGATAAGCATGGTAATTCACTTTGAACTATTGTAAACTAATAAGGAGGTGAATTATGGTAGTAACAATTGATATCGGGAATTCTAATGTAGTTATTGTGGTTTATGATGAGCAAGGTGAAATTGTTTGTCAATTAAGAGATGAGACCATTAAAAATGGGAGCTTTGAAGGCTTTAAAAAGTATTTAAATCAAATCAAAGAACAATTATCAGAACCATGTGAAGCAGTGGTACTTGCTAGTGTGGTACCGGCCATCACAGAATATATGAAGGATGCCATTGATGAAGTCTTTGATCAAAGACCACTCTGTGTTAAGGCTAAAAACGTTCCAGAATTAAAGATTCAATTGGACAACCCGAATGAATTAGGAGCTGACTTTATTGCATCCGCTTATGGAGCGATTGCGAAGAATATGGTTCCAGCAATTATCGCAGATATGGGATCTGCAACTAAATTAAGTGTGATTAGTGATAATCAAGATTTTTTAGGTGGGGTCATTATTCCTGGTATTGGAATCTCAAGTGAGGCCCTAGTGCAATTCATTCCACATTTACCAGCAATTAAGCTACAATTACCTCAGGACATCATTGGTCATGATACGATATCATCCATGCAGTCGGGTTTACTTTATGGGGTAATTGGTTCAATCGAAGGCATTGCCCGTCGTATCGAACTTCAGCTTCAAAAACCGCACCATAAAATCCTAACGGGTGGATATGCAAATATCGTTTATGAACAAACTCAAGGTTTCATATTTGAACCGAATCTCGTTAACGATGGCCTTTATTATCTCTATAAAGAAAAGAAGGTGAACTATGAGTGTTAAAGAACTAGCAATTAATGCGATGTTCATGGCGATTATCATAACCATGGCAGTGGTTCCAAACATTGGAATCATCACGGTTGGGCCAATCTCAATTACATTAATGCATGTACCCGTTATTGTGGCAGGGATCGCTTTTGGTTTGCGTTCTTCATTAATCACAAGCCTGACCTTTGGTTTTTCTACCATGTTTGTCGCAATGACCCGTTCAGTAACCCCGATTGATATGTTGTTTGCAAATCCAGTAATTTCGGTATTACCGCGTTTCTTATTTGGATTATCAATTGCCTTAATTTGGAAATTACTAAAAGCCGTAAAATTACAACTGCATATGTCAATTGCCTTGACGGCCTTTCTATCAACGATTCTGCATTCCATCTTTGTGTTGGGAATCTTATTCTTCTTCTTTGGATTTGATGGAAGTGTATTCTCACAATTAAGTCAATGGTTGAAGGTACTCGTTATTCCGGTTATCCTTAATATTTTAGTCGAAGCGATTACTGCTATCTTATTAGCGGTACCTTTGGTTGAAATGTTTTGGCGGATTGAACCCCAAGCAAAAATAAAAGTAATGAAGTAAAGAAAAAGAGGCAAGCCTCTTTTTTAAATATTTGGATAATCATCCTGGCTAACCAGGTTACGTCCCCTAAATTTGGACTGGTAGAGTTGACGATCAGCGGCTGAAATCCACTGGTTCGTAAACTCAAATTTAGTATTTTTATGCATGGTCGCAATCCCAACACTGATGGTCACAAAACCAAGGTCACTCGATAAATGTGGGTATTGGGCATCTTCAACTTGTTGACGAATCTTTTGTCATAATTGATAAGCATCATTCAGAGAAATCCCTTCAACGACGATGGCAAACTCTTCTCCCCCATAACGAGCTAACATCGTATCCGCTAGTAAAACTTCTCGAATCAATTGGGCAATTGATTTCAAAAGTTCATCACCCTTCACATGGCCATAAGAATCGTTATAACGTTTAAAATGATCCACATCAATCATAAATAGGGTTTTTTCATGGCCATAAATAATAGAATCATAGAAGACTTCTTCAATATAGGTATTAAAGTAATTGCGATTAAAGGTTTGGGTTAAATCATCTTGGGTGGCAAGTTGTTTTAAAAGCTCATTGGCTTCTTGGAGTTGCATAGTACGCTCTGATACTAAATCATCCAAGGAAGTATTTAGTAGAGCCAGCTCGTGATTTAATTTTTCTTGTCGAATACCTTGGATCGCAAAGCGACGTCCCATTAAAATCACATGCATAATAATAAAGATGGTTACCGCAAAAAGCATGAGATTAAAGGAATTGAGCCAGTTTTGACCTAAGGCATAGTCATTAATAAAAGCCATGGAAATCAAAATAACACCCACGATAAAGAGCTTACTAAAGGGCTTCTTTAATCGAATACTTTGTATATAAATATAGATGACATATAGAAAAGTAGGGAAGGCAAGAATAAAGACTTTGAAGAAGGCATCTTGAAAGAAGACTGGTTGCGTAAACATGGTGATAATTAAAAGTACCGAATGTACGGTGACCAAAAAGAGCATCACCCATTTTGAGAACATTTCTTTATGCCATAACCATAATAAAACGACAAATAAGCCTGAACTTAAGATGGTGAAAATGTATTCAAAACGGGTTCCCCACAACCAATTGATGGTTGGATACATCATGGTATAGTAAAAAGGTTCCGCAAAGAATTGCCTAAAAGCAACCATCATGCTGAAGATCCCAAAAACTAAATGTTCACTTTCATGTTTACGATAAATCGCAAATACCAAAAGAAATAAACCCATTACAAAAATCATTCCCGTCATCAACATGGTCGTATTCATTTCGGTACTAAAACGCTTTTCAACGACGCGTGCTTCGCCTAAGAACATGGAGTTTTCCAGTCCTCCTCGAATATGGTCAAAGCTAGAAACATGGAG
>CAYXES010000092.1:0-1312 GCA_964464075.1 uncultured Erysipelothrix sp.
GGATAATCATCGCAAACCCTAAAGCAATCATTTGTGTCGATGTAATTTTTAATTTTCCTAAAAATTTCATGGTTAAGTTAGTTACTTTCTTTCAATCAAGTTTTGATCATTGCTTATCTTAGCTTGATTATAACTCATTATAGCACTCGCTTCATTATCAACCATAAGAAAAGCTCCCCCTAAGGGAAGCTCTGTTTCATCTATTTTCTTAATACTTATCCTAGTTTTCTTCTTAAGCGGGTTGAGATCATCTCAATCACAACCACTAGAATAACTAAGCCCCACAGAAGAGCTCCAGCATCCGCCCAACGGAAGCCCGCCATCGCAAAGATTAAGGGTGCTCCAATTCCACCAGCTCCAACTAAACCTAAGATGGAAGCATTCTTAACGTTAATCTCAAAACGATAGATGGAGATAGAAGCAAAGTTACCTAGTAACTGGGGCACAATCCCATACTGTATCTTTTGTAGGGTATTACAGCCCGAAGCATCCAAGGATTCAATGATTCCTTGGTCCAACTCTTCAATGACTTCAATAAACATCTTGGCAATCATACCAATGGATGTGATGGATAGGGTTAAGACCCCCGTAAAGGCTCCAGGACCGGCGATTCGGATCAACATGAGTCCATATACAACCGGTGGGAATGTCCTAATAACCGTGATTAAAAAGGTTCCTATGGCACTAATCCAAGGTGGCACAATATTGCGAGCCGTTAAAAAGGCAAAGGGAATGGAAAGAATCATTCCAATGAAGGTACCTAGAAAGGCAATCGCAACGGTTTCTAACATTAAAAAGGGAACTCCAGCTCTTGAAAAATCAAGTAAGGCATCCCAATTAGGATTAACTAATGATCTTAAAATTGAGACAATAACTACTTTACCGTTTTGTTCGAAGCCTTTGAATTGTGAATAAGGTAAAGACAAAACGACTAGAAGAATGATAAAGCCCCATATTAGAACATGTTTCAGGGTATTCTTGGGACGCTGTTCATAAGTTTGTTGAATATGTTCCATTATACCAACCTCTTTCTAATACGACGACTGATGGTTTCAATAATAACCACCGTCACTAATAACATCAATAAGATAACCGCCAGATTATCATAACGACGCCAACCTATCGCTTCATTCATCAAGGTACCAATACCACCGGCACCCACATAACCTAAAATCGCAGCCGAACGAATATTCATTTCTAAATTATATAAAATCGTTGATAAATATAAACCGGAAATCTGAGGAAGAACTGCCACAATAAAAGCCTTCACCTGGGTAGCCCCAGTTGAAATCATGGCTTCAAAAGGACCCAT
>CAYXES010000092.1:1412-4915 GCA_964464075.1 uncultured Erysipelothrix sp.
GGTACAAAGATTTTCTTAAGCTGCGACATCCGCTAATGATCCCATGACCTCATCCTCACTTAATGAGCGTCCATAAACTTCATGCAGTACTTTTTGGTCAACTTGTTCAACCGGTCCATCAAAAACAATAATACCATCACGAATCCCAATCACGCGCTTCGCATACTTAAGGGCTAAGTCCACATGGTGAATATTAATGATAATGGTAATATCCATGGTTTCATTGATACGCACAAAATCATCCATAACCTGTTCCGCCATCACTGGGTCTAAGGAAGCTACCGGCTCATCCGCCAAAATAATTTGGGGATTTTGGGTTAAACAACGTGCTAAGGCCACCCGTTGCTGTTGACCACCTGAAAGTTGATCCGCCCGGGTATAAGCTTTTTCCAAGATATCAACTTGGTCTAAGGACTCCAAAGCTAAGAGGGTATCTTCTTTTGAATATAAGCCAAAAAGGCTCTTAAAAAATGACATCTCAGCTACCCGAGCTGATAAGACATTTTTGATTACAGTAGTACGTTTAACTAAATTAAAAGATTGGAAAACCATACCAATCTGTCTTCTAAAAGTACGTAGTTCCTTACCTTTTAATTTAGATACATCTTGACCATTAACGTAAAGTTCGCCTCCGGTAATCGGATGCATTTGATTAACGGTCCGGATTAATGTTGATTTACCGGCACCCGATAAACCAATAATCGCAACAAACTCACCTTGCGTGATCGTTAAGGAAACATTTTTTAAAGCCTGAACCCCATTAGGGTATGTTTTTGAAACATTGATAAATTCAATCATAGATTACTCCTTGTTTGACTGAAAAAAAGGGCGAGATCACTCGCCCTTTACTTAATTATTCTTAGTCTTTTAATAATTCTAAGATTTTGCGAGAAGGTTCATAGTCAGCATCGGTAACTTCTTTATAACCAGTATGGTTATAAATTTCGATAGCATCTAAACCAGCTTGAGTTTTAGCAATTGCGATAAAGGTTTCTTGCAATGCTTTTTTCATGTCAGCATCAACTAATTTGTTTGATACGGAAATGGTATCATTCATAATTGGATCGGTAACTCCGATAACATCGGTTTCGGTCCAAATATCGGTTTTACCCCAATCATCTTTCCATTGACCAGCATAGTCACGACGGATATCAGCATAACCAACTCCAACGTCACATTGACCAATCGCTAAACGGTTTGCAGTCTCTGCATAAGAGCCTTCAACCGTATTGGCTACATCAGAAACCATTTTCCCATCATAGCGCTCAGCTAACCATAAGGATGGGTAAATAAAACCAGCTGATGAGGTGGTATTAGCACGGCACCAGTTAGCACTGTTTAAATCTTCCCAAGTCAAATCTTCGCCCGCATTAACTTTCGCAGCTAATTCACGGCCTTTCTCGGATGGTCCAGCATAAATTAAGGACCGGTAGAAAGTAACTTGCTCTTCAACTGGAAGCGTTGGTTCACCATCGTTCCAATCTTTCGCATTCACAGAGTCTTTATTAAGACCATCACGTGATGCAGCTAAGATAACATCAATGTTTGGTCCTGAATATAAAGCGTAGGTAGAAGCTGGAATAAAGGCAATGTGCGCTTGACCCGCTTCAAGGGCTTCACCAGCAGCTTCATAGTTTGGTGAAACTTGGATATCCACTTCTTTGATGGTATAGCCATGAGTAGCCATTTCATCAATAATCAGTTGTTTTAAAGGTTCAGTTTGAACAGTGATCTGTTGTGGATCACGGCTTGGAACGAAGAATACGGTAACTTTGTCGAATTCTTTGTTTCCACCTTCAACTGGAGCCTTAGGAGTACAACCGGTAAAAACTAAAATCAACAGCAGCAATACTAATAGTAGTTTTTTCATATAATCCTCCTTAATTGCTAATTCAAGTATCACATTTTACACACTATAAATCAACATTTTAAGGTTAATAAAGATAATTTGATGTGGGTTTGCTATAATCTAATTGGTGATTTAAATGAAAGTAAAACTTATTGTAACCACAGATATTCACGGTTATATTTATCCTACAAATTATACCACGCCCAATAATGTCTCTAATTTTGGTTTAGCCCGTATCGCAAGTGCGATTAAGGAGCTTAGAAAGAGTGGACCTTGTATCCTCATTGATAATGGGGATGCCTTTCAAAGTTCCCCTTTAATGGCCTATACCCTTAAGTACAAAAACATTGAGAATCCGATTAGTCAAAGCTTCAATGTCATGGGCTACAATCTTTTTAATCTGGGCAATCATGATTTTAATTATGGACCTAAGGTACTTTTTAATTTTATTAATCAAAGTCAAGCTCATCTGCTAACCTCTAATATTTTTTATGAAGGTCAGCCGCTAGGTCAAAGTACGATTATGAAAGTCGCGGGTAAGAAGCTTGGCTTCATTGGTATCACAACCCACTACATCACCCATTGGGAACAGCCTCATCATATTGTGGGCTTTGAGTTTGAAGATGCCTATACGCATCTTAAAAAGGAAATCGCACAACTTAAGGACCAAGTTGACTTGGTGATTGGAGTTTACCATGGTGGCTTAGAACGTGATCCTCAAAGTGGAGAACCTACTGAGTTTTTAACCACTGAAAATCAGGGTTATGATATGGCCCATCTAGAAGGTTTAGACTTACTTTTAACTGGTCACCAACATCGCTCCTTAGTTGAAAAAATTAATGGGGTCCTTGTGACTCAATCGGCCTTTAAAGGGGAAGAATTTATAGTGGTTGAGATTGACTTGGAAAGTAAGTCCATTCAGGCCCAACAAGTTCAAGCCAAAGATTATGAGCCTGACCCTGAAATCTTAGCTTTATTCTCTGAGTTAGAAAATGAAACCCAAGGATGGCTTGATCAAGCAGTAGGAAGTATTAAGGATCACGACTTACTCATTCATGATGAGTTTGAAGCACGCCTGCATAAGCATCCTCTCATCTCCTTTCTTAATCAAGTTCAACTTGATTACTCTCAAGCTGATGTTGCCTGTGTGGCCCTCTTTAATGGAGCTAAAGGCTTTAATCAAAGCATCACCATGCGAGACTTAGTTTCCACTTACGTTTATCCTAATACCTTGGTAGTTAAAGAAATGAGTGGTGCCTTACTAAGAGAAATGATTGATTACTCCTCTTTGTATTTTGATGTGGATGAAAATAATCAGGTTAAAGTAACGGATCGTTATGCTTATCCAAAACCCCAACATTATAATTATGATATGTTTGATGGGGTTAGCTACACCATCAAGGCTTCCAATCAAGCAGGAGAGCGTATTTTAGACTTACGCTTTAAGGGTAAACCAATTAAAGATGATGATATCTTTAAGGTGGTGATGAGTAATTACCGCGCCATGGGTGGTGGTGACTACACCATGGTTTTAGATGCCCCAACTCTATGGATGGGACAGGCTGAAATGACGGAAATCTTAAGTGAATACTTTTTAAGGCATTCACCCGTACAAGTTGATCATCACGATAATATTAAGGTTATCGTATAAATA
>CAYXES010000093.1:0-4687 GCA_964464075.1 uncultured Erysipelothrix sp.
TTACATCTCTAATTATACTGATTTAAAATAAAAAGAACTTGATTCAAATCAAGTTCCACCATCTTTATTAATAAATTAAGCATTATTTTAATGAATTCTGCATCTTATTCATTATAAATTACATTAAAACTAATTGTAACCTCAATAGTTTGAATCTAGACCACATTTTGATTATCTGAATAAAAAAAGAACCCCCTAGGAGTTCTATGTTGGTTCCATAATGGTGCCCCGTCACGGGATCGAACCGTGGACCCACTGATTAAGAGTCAGTTGCTCTACCGACTGAGCTAACGGGACATGTGCTTTTTTATTATACACCTACCTTATCACAATGCAACTAGAATACTTATAAAAAAATAAAAAACCACAAGCTGGTTGTGGTTTAATGTTTTATTGGTGACCCGTACGGGATTCGAACCCGTGAATGCATGCGTGAAAGGCATGTGAGTTAACCGTTTCTCCAACGGGCCACTAGATGGCGCCTGAAACAGGATTTGAACCTGTGACCAACCGGTTAACAGCCGGTTGCTCTACCGCTGAGCTATTCAGGCACTTAACAAGTGCCTATAAAATATATCATAAGATTGGCTTTTATGCAATACCTTAAGTGCTCATTTTCCTAATATGAAGGGTTTTAGATTTTTGTTGTGAGCTTTAATTTAATATCGTATATAATGGGTTTAATGGAGGTGCTTATGACTAAAATTGAAAACATCGCTAAATACATTGATGCGATTGCAAACAATGACTTATCACTGGAAACCTATCGACTCTATGAGAAGGATATCCTACAGGTAGAGGCCGATGATCTTTTTAACTTATTTTATGATCGACTTAATCTGGATGAAAAACCACAGGATATTTTATTATATCTCGATCGCTTAATGCATGTCTTTTATCAAAATTTAAAACATAGTGAGTTAACTTACCCCTTAAACCCTTTCTTAGATAGTATGCATCAAGAGAATCAAGCTTTAGAAATTAGACTGGAAGCCATCAAAGGTTTCTTAAAACAAGATGCTTGGTTTGAAAGAAAAGATGAATTACTTCCTTTATTTAAAGCACTAAAAGAATTTGATGTACATTATTTAAAGAAGGAAAATATTTTGTTTTCATACTTAGAAAAACAAGCACCACAATTTCAAGGGGTCACAATTATGTGGTCTTTACACGATCAATGTCGTGAAGCCTTACAAGCCGTTCTTGATCTTTTAACCCAAGATAATCAAAATGAGTTAACCAAGGCGATTGGACGTTATTTCTTTGATGCTTATGGTTTGATTCAAAAAGAGGAAGCCATTCTATTTGTGGTGAGTACCCAATATCTTGATGAATCTGATTTTGTGGAAATGTTTAAACAGAGCTTTGATTATGGTTTTGCCTTTATTGAAATTGAAAAACCTGAATTTGAAACAACTGCTTCTAAAGTAATGAGTGGTTACTACACCACTGAAACAGGTTCCATGTCCTTTGATCAGATTACCATGCTTTTAAGTACCTTACCGATGGATTGTACCGTAGTGGATGAACATGATAAGGTCATCTTCTTTAACAATCCTAAGGAAAGACATTTCTATCGTTCGAAGGCAGTCATTGGACGGGATGTGAAGAATTGTCATCCAGCGGAGAGTGTTCATATTGTGGATGATATTTTAAATAGCTTTAAAGCGAATCGTAAAGATGTGGCGTCTTTTTGGATTAATTTTAAAAATAAGAAAATTTTAATTCAATACTTTGCCCTTAGAGATGAAAACAACACCTATAAAGGCGTTGTTGAGGTTTCACAAGATATTAGTGATATTCTAACCATACAAGGTGAGAAACGTTTATTAGATTGGGATTAGGTAGTCGCTACTTCATCAATCGTTAGATTGCGTAGCCATTTCTCTTTACGAATGAGACTGATGGCGAACGATAATTTAATGAGGTCCGTAACTTGTCCAATGAGGTAAAGTGAATAGACATTGAAGTCAGTGAAGTAAGTGAATAAACCGACAATTGGAATATTTATGGCCCACATAAAACCAGCGTCCATCAGCAGCGTTGATTTCATATCCCCACCTGATCTTAAAATATAATAGCTCTGAGCCGTCGCCATGTAGATCCAAAACATGAAGGATTGAATTCGTAACATGGTAGCTGCGATGTGTTGAGCCTGATCGGATACATTATAAAACATAGGAACAATAAAACTAGTTCCAAACATTAATACCCCAAAGATAACGGCTAAAGTGGTTGAGAAACCAAGCATGTAGTAACCGTGTGATTTTGCTTTGTCTAAATCATTGGCACCGAGTGGCTGAGATACCACAATGGTGGTCGCAACCGACATACCCGCAAATAAGACGAAGAAGAGGTCCGCAGTGGTTCCTTGAATGGACATTCCCGCAATAACTTCTTTTCCTCGTGTCGCATAAAATTTAAATAAGGTTGCCATACCACCGGACCACATGAATTCATTAGTCATTAATGGTAAGGCTTTTAATGATATTTTTTTAATGTTTCTAAAAGACACTTTGAAGATATCACTAATCTTAGTGGAGAAGTGGAAAGCTTTGTATTTCATGATGACTAAAATGATAACGAGCTCCACAACCCGTGCCATAACGGTTGCGATGGCAGCACCTTCAATTCCAAGTTGCGGAAAACCAAAATGACCAAAGATTAGCGCATAGTTAAAGAAAGCATTCGTTAGTACCGCCATAATTCCAACATAGAGCGGGATTTTGGTTTCACCAACTGCCCGCATTGCATTGGCGATGGATCCTGAAACAGCAACCGGTAAAATAGAAAATGCCGCAATCCTAATATACTTAGTACCTTCAATTAATATTTCCGCATCATCGGTAAAGAAACCTAATACCCGATGAGGAAAAATATAGGCAATCGCAAAGAATAGAACCGTCACAAAAGTAGATGCGATTAAAGAGAAGCGGAATGATTCCTTCATATTAGCTTCATCTTTGGCACCATAGTATTGAGCAATGAAGACCGCCGCTGCGGCTAAAATCCCCATGAGTGAAAATAAGCCCACCATAAAGAAACGGTTACTGGCCGCAACCCCACCTAAGGCTGCATCTCCTAATTGTCCAATCATTAAGTTATCAACTAAGTTAACCGAACTGGTTACTAATTGTTGAAGCATTAAGGGAATCGCAAGGCTTAATACATATTTATAAAAAGCTTTATCGGCGATTAATTTTCTATATCTTGACATGGTTCTCCTAAAAAAAAGACGATGGTCGCCCATCGTTCTTGTGTTTTATCTGGTGGAGCTTATCGGACTCGAACCGATGACCCCCTGCGTGCAAGGCAGGTGCTCTCCCAACTGAGCTAAAACCCCATTTAAAGAAAATTGGTGGGCCTGAATGGATTTGAACCAACGACCTCACCCTTATCAGGGGTGCGCTCTAACCACCTGAGCTACAGGCCCAATTTTCATTGAATGCCATATAAATATACCACCTAGAGCTCTGCCTGTCAACACATTACAACCATTTTTGCGATAGAATCAAGCATTCTCACCAGCAACAATTAAAGGATAAAAGTAAGATAAAGAAGCTTGCCTACCATTAGAATTATTGGTCTTTATTTTTACCCTACCTTTCTTTTAGATTATCCTTTAAAATAAAGGTAAGGATTATGGGAGGGCTTATGTATGTTTAATCGAATTCAATACTTAGAGAGTTTAATCTATCAAGAAGAATATCCTTTTTTTGCGGATGATTTACAGATAACTCTACAGAGGATGTTTGAACCATATACGGTTGATGATCTTTCGGACATGGATAATAGTTATAGCTATGAATTTCTAGTCGCCATCAATAACGAAGGTTTCTTTTCGCATACCATTGAACTAGAAGCAGGTGTGAGTATGCATACCATGGATGATGCGATTAAAGGTAAAGATTTATACTATTTGAATATCATGGTATCTACAGAGAAGCCTTTCGCAACTGCTCTCTTTTTAAAGTATACGCAAGGGGATGAACAAGAAGCTCCTGTAGTGTCAAAGCTCCCTTTTGATGAGAAACAAGCCCCTTTCTTTGATACTTATCTTTTGTTTCTTAATGAATATCAATTATGCCATGTGTCTTATGAAGATTTAAATGAGACGGTCAAATGGGATACTGAAAGGGTGAGTTTTTACTATCGTTATTTCAATCCTAATAATGACCATGTTTTAGAAGTCCCCTTTTAAATACACACTTTTAACTCTGTTTCAAGAAGGTCATAATTTGAAAAATAGACCAGTTATGGCTATAATAAAGCAATTAGAGGTGAGTGTTATGAATAAACCATTAAATTTTATCATGATTTCACCGCATTTCCCTGAGAATTTTTCAAAATTTGCTTCACGCTTAAAGGCAGTAGGTTTTAATACCTTGGGTATTGCGGATGTTGACTATGATAGTTTATCGGATGATTTAAAAGCTAATTTGACCGAGTATTTTAAAGTTGATGATATGAATGATTATGATCAAGTCTATCGTGCCGTTGGTTTTTTCATTCATAAATATGGTCGTATTCATCGTATTGAATCCCACAATGAACATTGGTTAGAATTAGATGCCAAGCTTAGAAGTGATTTTAATGTCTTTGGTTTTAAAGCTTCTGATATTGATCGCATTACTAAGAAATCAACGATGAAGAAGATTTTCAAGGACCTGAATTTACCCGTCGCAAG
>CAYXES010000094.1:0-4677 GCA_964464075.1 uncultured Erysipelothrix sp.
AAGTAAGGATAACCGACAATTCTGTTCAAGGAGGTTGCCATGCGTATTTTAGTGGTTGATGATCAAGAGAGTTTAAATGCATCAATTTCAGAAGTTTTAAAGCTGAAAGGTTATGAAGTGGATTCAGTTTATAATGGTGAAGATGCGATAGACTATATTTCCATGATTGATTATGACGTGGTGGTACTTGATGTCATGATGCCCTATGTTGACGGTTTTGAAGTGGTTAAAAGGGTAAGAAAGGGTGGTTTTAATAAACCCATCTTGTTTTTATCTGCGAAACAACATGTGGATGATCGAATTAAAGCATTAAGATTAGGTGGTGATGATTATTTAGTTAAACCATTTTCAATGGATGAATTATTAGTTCGAATTCAAGTCTTACTGCGTCGCTATGACAAGCAGGGTACTAGTCTTTATGAGGTGGGGGATTTAGTGATTGATAGTGATACGCATCAAGTCATGCGTAATCAACAGACGATTGAACTATCTCATAAGGAATATTTAATTCTATTGTATTTAGTACGCCATAAAAATATAGTGGTGAGTCGCGATCAAATCTTGGAGCATGCTTGGGATTTGGATTATGAAGGCGCATCAAATATTGTGGATGTCTATATTAATTATTTAAGAAAGAAGGTGGATGAGCCCTTTGATGTGAAGTTGATTCAGACGATTCGAGGGGCTGGTTATACCATCAAAGATCATGTATGAAACCTTTACCTTTTAAACTAAAAATTACACTCTACTACACTCTCTTTATGATGCTTTTTATGGTGTTTACCTTAGGGGTTATTTATACCATGGGAGCATCTTCTTTACTAAATCGTTCGGATGCATCCATTATAAGTACCTTAAATAATGCTCAAGATTATATTGAATATAAAGATGGTATCTTTAAATATGATGATTACATGCAACGACTTGATGAGTCGGTGATTGTTGTGATTTATGATAAGTACGGTAACTTGTTGTATGGTTCTATACCCCGTTTATTTCCGGTGGATGCTCCATTTTCTAATACTTTAGAAACCATAAGTTTACCTAATAAAAATGCCTATGTTTATCGTGATCTTGATATAAATGTGGCTGGTAGTAATCAGACTTTAGTGTTACGGGGTATTTCATCCTATACCCGTGCTAATGCAAGTTTGAATTCATTTTTACTAGCAGCTTTAATTATTGCGCCTTTAGTGATTGCCCTTGCGATTTTAGGGGGTTATCGCTTGATGCGTCAGGTCTTTGCGCCGATTGATTATGTGCGTGAAACCGCTCAAGCCATCAGTGATGGGGATGATTTGAAGTTAAGAATTACGTCTTATGAAAATAATGATGAATTAGCGAAACTCGTTGAAACGCTCAACCATATGCTTCAGCGACTTGAGGATGCTTTTGAAAGAGAGCGTCAATTTACCGATGATGTATCCCATGAATTGCGTACTCCTTTAAGTGGTATGTTACTTGATATTGAGTTAATGAAAAGTAAATCCTTAAGAGAAGAGCACAGCAAGATTTTAGATCGCCTCCGTCAACATACCAAGTGGATGATTGATTTAATTCAATCCATGACCTTGGTTTCTCATCATATTCAAGTGAATCAAATGGAACTCTTAAATTTAAATCAAACGATTCACGATTTATCCAATCTTGATTTCAACAAGATTACGATTAGCATTGATGAGTCTCTCTATTTCAAAGGGGATGTGACTCTCTTTAATCGGATTATTACGAATCTAGTGAATAATGCTTTTCAATATGGAGCAAGTCATGTCAATATATCCGCAAGTGAGATGGATGAAGTACTGAAGTTGATTATCCGAGATAATGGTCAAGGAATCGCCCCTGAACATCTACCCAAAATATGGCATCGCTTTTATCAAGTTGATCCATCCCGTCATGCATCGCATGCTTCGGGATTAGGATTATCCTTTGTGAAACAAGCCATTGAGGCTTTGAATTGGGAAATTATGGTGGAAAGTCAGGAACATGTTTATACTCAATTTACAATTTTAATTAAAAATTAATCATTTTAATCTTATTTTAATGTTGGCCTGTCACAATGTAGATACTAAAGGAGGCATAAACATGAAAAAATATTTAATATCAATGGTTTTAATACTTATGGTACTGAGTGGCTGTAACGCAATGAAACCTGAAGACCAAACTCTATTACAGAAAGACGCCAATATTACCTTGAAAGAGGCTAAGGACATTGCCTTAACCCATGCAGCTCTTGCGCAAGATAATGTGAATTTCGAAGTTGAGGAAATGGTGGATGGCGAACCGTCCTACTATCTATTAGTTATTAAGGCTCCAGATAAAAACTTT
Organism: uncultured Erysipelothrix sp.; assembly: GCA_964464075.1. Classification (GTDB taxonomy): domain Bacteria; phylum Bacillota_I; class Bacilli_A; order Erysipelotrichales; family Erysipelotrichaceae; genus UBA6182. The sequence goes on from CAYXES010000094.1 coordinate 2,329, forward strand.
GTCTATAAAGTCGAAGTTACATCAGGTAAGATTCTTTTATCAAGTCATGAAGAAAGTGATGCTGATATCGCTGATATGCTTGAAACCTTAGTGAAACCTAAAGATGATCCAAGTTCATCAAATCCAGATGAACCGGTATCCAATCAACCTACAGAAAAAGAGCCAGAACCAAGTAAGCCAAATCAAAAACCAGCTAATCCGGCTCCGGATCAACCACAAGATAATAAGACTGAAACCGATCCTCGGGAAATCAAGAATGTTACCCGTGATTTAGCGCTACAAATCGCACTTAAAGATGCAGGGCTTTCCCAATCTGTGATTAGTCGCCTAGAGATTGAACGTGATCGAGAACATAATATTGATGTGTTTGAAGTTGAATTCATTCATGGTGACTATAAGTATGAATACGATATTGCGATTGCGGATGGTAAGATTATTAAGAAGGAAATCGAATATCGTTTCAAAGTGACTGGTGATGGTGAAATATCCATGGCCCATGCTAAAGAGTTGGCTTTAGCTCGGGTTGTGGGTGCCAATGAAAATCATATTTCCATTAAGAAAGACTATGATGATGGTCGGATCGAATATGAAGGCCGCATTATCTATGATGGGTATGAATATGAATTTGAGATTGATGGTCATACCGGTATTTTCCTAGAGTGGGAAATGAAATTACTTTATCGTTAATCACAAATAAGATAGAAAAAGCTTACTACGGTAAGCTTTTTTTGTGGTTGCTTATTTCAAAAGGGTATTCTACACTTGAATGAGAGATTAAAGTGAGGTAGAGCCATGTTTGAAAATTTAGCTTATCCTTGGCAAGTAACATTAGACTTGGCTTGGCAGGCTTTTAAAGAAGGTTCAATTCCCATTGGCAGTGTGATTGTCAATGAAGTACAGGCGATTGTTGCTAAGGGTCGTAATCAAATCAATATGATTGATCCTGATAATAGTTTATCAGGATCTTTAGTTTCTCATGCGGAGCTTAATGCCTTGAGCCAGCTCAAGGTATCTGAACATCCTCATATTCGAGATTATCATTTATATACAAGTTTGGAGCCATGCCCCATGTGTTTAGGCGCACTAGCCATGTCAAAGTTGCGTCATATTCATTATGGATCAAAAGATATTTATGCTGGAGCCCTGAATTTAGTTGATAAACATAAGTATCTAAAAAATAGAGCGATGAATATCGATTATGTAGGTGGTGACATCGAAGTATTTCAACTGATTTTAGAAACTAGTTTTGAGCTTAAGCGCCAACACCAACGTTTTGATGCCTTACTTTCAAGTTTCAAAGCAATTAATGAGGATGCTATTAAACTAGCGATTGATCTTGATAAGCAGGATTATTTTAAAAAAGCCATTGAATTGGATGTCCCAATCAATGACTTATATAATGATTTATTAAGGCGTTATCATCGTTAGACTAAGCTTAGTTTTCTTCAATAATTATGTTGAGGATATTTTCTAACGCTAAAACATCCCTTTGGTGAGATAGCGTTAATACAATCATATTTTTATGTGGCACGATAATTAAGGTTTGACCATCGGTTCCATGACCAAAAAAGATGTCATTATCTTTAGCTAACCATAATCCATGACCATAAGCGTAGCGCCTAAAGGTTCTTTGGGGCTGATCCACATGGGGAGTAAGCGATGTGATGGTTTTCATTTGTGCAATCCAACGTGGACTTATAATTTGCTTATTCTGATAGTAACCATCATTTAGTAAAAGCTGACCAATTTTTAATAAGTCATGAGGATGCAGCCATAAACGGGTCGCTCCTGCAAGATAAGGGCCGTAACGCTCCCATTGATAGTTAGTGATATTTAAGTCTTTAAATAAATATTGATTGAAGGTGACCTCTAAATCTTGATTGAGAAGGGTTTGTAGCAAAATTGATAGTAGGTAGAAACCTGCATTAGAATATAAATAATGACTGCCTGGTTGGTGAATGATGGGATAATTCATCAAATAATTTAGATATTGATGGGGATCAATATCTTTGATGTCATCCCGCATCATTAAAACATCATCATAACCAATTGTATGATTAAGAAGATGTCTAATTTGAATCTGATTCAAGGCAGTCTCATTCGCTTGATTGGTTAAGGTAATCATCTCTTTTAAAAAAGGATAAACATAAGTATCTAGATTAATGGGAGTTTTAAAAGCTTGAGCTTCAAGCAATTGGCCTAATAGAATAGTCAAGATGGTTTTACTTAAGCTACGGATATCCGATAAACTGCCTTCCTTTTTAAATTGATAGGACCAGGTTTTTTGATTTTGGTAAACACTCAAGTAATGAAGCTCTAAAGGTTGATGCTTGCGATCACTAGCATTTT
>CAYXES010000095.1:0-4646 GCA_964464075.1 uncultured Erysipelothrix sp.
GTTTAGCATAGATTTTTTCACTTTTCAATCAGGATAGCTTAGATAATTACTTTGTTTGTGGAAGGTTGAGCCACAATCAACTAAATTAAAAACCACATGAGTGGTTTAATTATTGATTAAGAATATGGTTTGACCCTTATTCATAGTTTTAAGTTTCTTTTTAATACGTGGATGATTGTAGCGTGAAACAAAGGTTTTGAGCGTGGTTCCTTTATGGTAGCCATGAATCACAACCACTTCACTCACCCCATAATTTAAGCTATCCATAAAATCATCAAGTCTTACTTTGGCTTCATAAAGAGTAAGCTCATGTAAATCAACCGTTTGTATCATCTTGACTTACCTTGTACTCATTAACCCATGCGGGCATTTCATCTTTCTTTTTTGTTGCAACCGAAGTTGCACAGCTCTTACAAATAGCTGATACACCTTTTTTACGATCTTTGAATAAATAGTAGAGGATGCCTACAACTAATAAGGCAACCACACTTAGTACAATTAAATCACCCATATGTCACCCCAATATTAAACTTCCAACTTGATAAACTACAAAAGCGACCAACCATGCGACTGTGGTTTGATAACCTACCGCCAGTAAGGTCCACTTCCAAGAATTCATCTCTCTTTTCATGGTAGCAAAGGCAGCTACACATGGCAAGTAAAGCAGTGTAAATATCATAAATGAATAGGCTGATAAGGGTGTAAATACACTTCTCAAAGGTCCTACGAGCATCTCAGGTGATTCAATGACACCTTCTCCTAAACCATAAAGAACACCTAGGGTTCCCACTACCGCTTCTTTTGCGACAAAGCCAACCACCAAACTCATAGCCGCCCGCCATTCCCCAAAACCTAAGGGCTTAAAGATAAAGGCAATACTTTGGCCAATGATACCAAAGATACTATCAGCACTATTTTCAACAATCTGGAATTGGAAATTGAAGGTTTGTAAAAACCAAATGATAATCATTGCAAGTAAAATTACGGTTCCTGCATTCACCACAAAGCCTTTAACTCGATCCCAAGTATGAATAAAGAGATTCTTAAAAGTTGGTAAACGATAAGGTGGAAGTTCCATAATGAAGTTGGTTGTTTTACCTTTATTAATGAAACGTTTTAAAACGATTCCTGAAATAATGGCAATAATAATCCCAATAATATAGATGGAAAAGACAACCAAGGCTTGGGAATGAGAAAAGAAAGCTGCAACAAAGACCGCATAAACGGGAAACTTAGCGCCACAAGACATAAAGGGAATGATAAACATGGTCAGACGACGTTCCCTTTCATTCTCTAGCGTTCTAGTTGCCATTAAGGCCGGTACTGAACATCCAAAGCCCATTAACATAGGTATAAAGGAACGACCAGATAAACCAAAACGACGGAAGAGACGGTCCATAATAAAGGCGGCCCGAGCCATGTAACCCGAACTTTCCAAAATGGATAACATGAGAAATAGAATACTAATTTCAGGTAAAAAACTCAAGATTGAACCAACACCACCTAATATCCCATCAACGACCAAGTTGTAGACGATGTCTGAGACATTCATGGCTTTTAGAAGTGCTGCGATTTGAATGATTCCCCATTCAATACCGGCTTCAAAATAATCTTTAATAAAGGATCCTAATGGACCAAATGCGATAAAGAAGACAAGATACATAATGATTAAGAAAATGGGAATTGCCAAAATACGATGCGTTAGTACCTTATCAATTCGATTCGAGATGCTATCACCATTGAGTTTAGATCTGGTTAGGGCACCTTTTAGAATACTTGTGATGTAGTTGTATTTTTCATCCGCAATAATCATATCGCGGTCTAGGACGTCCCCAACAAATTCATGTTCAATCCATTCATTAAGATCAGCTAGCTTAATTAAATCTACTTCCAGATTTAAGCTGGCTTCTGGTCCTTCTTCAATGAATCGAATAATGGTTGATAGTTGGGAGTTAATATCCCAATCCATATCCTGACTTACTTTATTAATAATGCTTTTTGTTTTATCACTATAAAAATCCAAGGGCTCGGGAGTCTTATCTTTTTGAAGCACAGCTAGATTAAAACAAGCTCTAACCCCTTTTGCCTTGCTTGCAACAATTGGAACAATAGGAACATTGAGATATTGTGATAAAAGTTCAACATTTAGTTTTTCTTTTTTAGCGGCTAAAACATCCATCATGTTTAAAGCCACCACCATCGGCTTACCAATTTCTAAAAGTTGTAAGGTCAAAAAAAGGTTGCGCTCTAAATTTGAGGCATCCACAATATTGATGATGACATCCACATCACCTTTTTCAATGTATTCACGGGTGATTACTTCATCCACTGACATGGTGGATAGTGAGTAAATACCCGGTAAATCGATAATGTTATAGGTAGTTTGATTGAGCTTAATTTTCCCAATCTTCTTTTCAACTGTAACACCTGGCCAGTTACCAACACTTTGGTTTGAGCCAGTTAGTTCATTAAAAAGTGTCGTTTTTCCACTATTAGGATTTCCAACAAGTGCAATATTCATTGATATTCCTCAACGAATATTTCTTTAGCTTCATTTTTACGAAGGGTTAAATGATAACCGCGTAAAAACACCTCAATTGGATCACCAAGGGGTGCTTGTTTAATTACTTTGATTTGAGTACCTATCGTTACTCCCATATCAATAATGCGCTTGCGGATTAAACTTTTCTTACCTAATCCACTTACGACATAGGTTTCTTTCAATTTTGCATCATTTAATGTTTTCATATTATATTCCTTACCATTTATAGCGTATAAAAACTGTCAAGGACTTGTCAACGAATCTCCAGAATATGGTAAAAAAAAGAGACATGTTTCACAATTTAGTGATTATAATCACAAAAACAGATCTCTTTTTAATTTAGTATCCACTTGTTTTTGTCCTAGTTTTGATTACTTTCCTTATGAGTAATTCGCTTTACCTTAAAGGGGCGTTTTGCACTTGCATTTAAGGCAATAGCTAAGACACTATAAATAATTGTGACACTTAAGGTCATCATAAAATAAGCTAAACCTTCAAAAAATAATATCTTATTTGAGCTAAACCGTTGTAGTGCCATGACTAGAAAGATTAGATTTACAAGTAAGAGTGGAATCGCAGGTATAAATAAACTAACCTTCTTAAATTGTTTAACATATTTCTTTAAAAAGACTACTCCAAAAAAATACCCAAAACCAACTATGGTTGCGATTATCGCATACAACATGTAATTGTAATAATCTTTAATCAGTTCGATAATTAACTTCATAGGTATCCCCTTCTTTTACAAGTCGTATTATACCACAAACATCAGAAAACAAGTCTTTATTTTTTAAAGCGTACACAGACTGGTTCATAAGCTGCGACATTCTTTTCTAAGAGTTCAAGCTTACCATTGTAGGTATTTCTACGATAAAAGGTACAGTTATTACTTCTTAAATTCGCTGCAACCACATAGTTTTGATCGGGACTAATCTCAAAATCACGAGGATGTTCACCGTAAGTAGAAATATGTTGAATCAGCTCTGGCTTATCGGGTTCAACTAATTTGAAGACACTCAGACTATCATCATTACGATTTGAGGTATATAAATATTTCCCATCTTTGCTTAGTTTAATGGCTGCACCATGTTGATTTTTAGTATGCATGGTAGGATTCGCAGGTAATTTCTTAATAACTTTAAAATCTTGATCAAAATGAACAATAAAGATTTCATAACTTAATTCACTTAGTACATACAGATAGGGTTTATTGGGATGGGCAACCACATGGCGTGGCCCTGAACCTAAATCAAATTCAAGAGTTTGTTTAAGGGTTAGATGATTCTTGTCATCGATCGATAGAATATAAGCTTTATCTAAACCTAGATCACAAACAAAGATAATATTGAATGCTTTTAAGTATTGAACAAAGTGGGCTTTTGAACCACTTTCAAATTGAATGGTTTCATGTGCTTCAAGATGACCATTCACAAACTTATAGCTGTTTATCATTCCTTGATGATAATTGGCACTGTATAGTAATTGGTGATAAGGATCATAACTCACATAACAAGGTGCTACTTTTTGATTAAGGACTTGATTAACGAGTGTCCCATTTTTAAATAAGGCTACCCCGCCTCGATCATCTTTTGAACAGACACTAAAGACATAGTCATGATACAAATCAAGGTAGGTTGGATTTTCAATTTTATGAAATAAGTTGTAGTCATAACATTGTTCATCACCGACATGACAATTGAGGGTATAAATGCCCTGGCTTTCAGCCCGGGTATAGGTTCCTAATAGTATTTCCATGATCACGTTCCTTTCATATTCTTCTACAACTAATTATATCATAGTTACTTAGACTCGATGAGTAAGGGATGCACCGCAAAAACTATGGCTTTGATTTGAGATGCATGGTCTTTTAACAAATCATAAGCTGAACTTAGGGTATGACCGGTTGTAATCACATCATCGATTAAAATGATTTTTTGACCTTTAAGTTTCATTAGTTCTATTTCATTTATCCCAAGTTTGATTTGCTGGCGAGTACTTTTAGCTTGAGTAGATTGTTTAATATCACTTTGTTTATAAAGCCCCCAAGATATGGATTTTGTATAAGGTTTAATCATTTCATACAAAGGATGAAAGCCACGTTCTT
>CAYXES010000096.1:0-2048 GCA_964464075.1 uncultured Erysipelothrix sp.
ACATGGTAAAAAGCATACCCACATGATAGATCGCAAAGAAAAAGCTACTTACCACAAGCATCAAGGTGGAAGAAAATGGCCAGCTTGATTGTTGAAGTAGATAGCGAAAGAAAAATTCTTCTAAAGGTCCATTAATTAGAATCACATAAATAAATACTAAGGGATAGTTCGATGTATTCACCCCTACCTGGTTACTTAAAGAAGCCTTCACACCTTCAAACAAAGCGTAATGATTGAGGACTAAGAAAATTAGGCCAAAACCAAGCAACACCACCACTGATGTTCCAACAATAAGCTTCAGGTGTTTTCCTTTTTTAAATAAGTCCCTTAAGTGAATCTGCCTATAAAACATCATTAGTGGGATTAAACCAAAGAAGGATATCTTAAGCAGTGAACGCCCCCAATAAGAAAAGCCCCCTTGAATATCAATCAACATCATCACCAGGGTAAAACCAAGTAAAAGCAAATAGGTCTTCTTATTCATGATGATTCCTTTGATGATTTTCAAGGATTAAAAAGAAAGCTGCGATTAATAGGGCAATCCCACTAAATAAGAAAGAAGCTTGCGCTTTAATTGAGTAGATTAAACCAACTACACTGGCGCCTATAATCATTCCTAGCGATTTAATCGCATTAAAGATTCCCATAAACAAAGCATGGTTAATCGATCGTCCTAATCTGCCTGCAATCGTTTGAATTAGAATTAAATAAACACTATTTAAGACAAAGAGAATAATCGCGACGATTAGAAAGATACTTTTTTGATTCAAAATACTTAAGGTTGAAGCTAAAATTCCCATAAGTACTAAAGTAATTCCTAAAGGTTGATAGTGATTGGTCTTTCTTACAATATATAGACCCAGACTTGAGTTTACCACCAAAGATAAGATGCCAAAGGCAGCTCGTAAGATGCCATTATAAGAAGGTAAGAAATTGAATTGTTCACGAATGAAGAAATTAAAGGCTTGATCAAAAGCCACAAAGCCTACTTGGGAGATAAAGACGACCAAGAGGAAATAAATCATTAGCTTATTAAAATCTTTCGCAATGAGCTTAAATTCTTTAAAAGGATTTAAAGTTTGTAGCCAAGATAACTTTGGATAATTTGGATCCACATCGATTTGTTGAAAGGTTAGATAAGCTAAAATACCACTTAAAGCTAAACCAATGACTTGAATCGCAAAAAGCAGATTAAGGGATACATCCCCTATGAAGCCACCTAATAAATAACCAGCTGCTCCCGCTAAACTATAAACGGTAGCATGGGTTGTTAAATGACGGCCTAAGGTTTTTTCACTAGCATAATCTACAACCACACTTAATTGCATCACCATAATGGCACCCACAAAAAAGCCAGCCAGCAAACGTGCGAATATAATGGACCAAAAGGTCATCGCAATCGCAAAATAAAATTGACCCAAGGCATAACCAAGACAGCCAATTAAATAAATCTTCATTCGACCATAACGATTACTTAATTCACCCCAAAACGGCGAAAATAAAAAGTTTGTAAAAGACATGGCCGAAAAGGCAAAGCCAAATGTATAGGCCGGTAAATTACGTTGTTGAATTAAAAAAGGCGTTGCCGGATGAGCCACATTGGCAAACACCATTTCAATAAACATCAAAACAAAAAACCAAGATAAGGCGGTTGTTTTGTTTTTAAAAAGAGATTTTGCTTGTTTCATAAGCCTAATTATACAATATCTTCAGAATATTTATTCATTTTTGATTTCTTCTAAAAGTGCATACCCTTCCGATTCCCCAAAATAGGAACTAAATAAGACAATCCAAGGACGCAAACCAGCTTCATCTTTAAATTCTAAGTAGCGTTCTTTAATCCACTGTCGCAACTTCTCATAAACAAAATCAGGATCCACATCAATTAAATGACGATTTAGCTGACTAATAAACCAAGGGTGTTCCTTAACATGTTCAATCAGTAAATCCCAGCATTGTTCTAATACTAAAAGCTGACGATAGGTCCAATCAGAAAAACGACCTACTTCATATTCATCCAACATGATTTTGATTTCATCTTTCCAAAG
>CAYXES010000096.1:2148-4636 GCA_964464075.1 uncultured Erysipelothrix sp.
GGGAAAAACTTATTACTATGTTTAGCTAAGAAGTAATAGGCTTCAATCATGAGTTTGTCATCACCAATTCGTTCCTTAACGACCTTAAATAAGCTATCTAAAGCACCATGACATTGAGAATTTTTAGCATACTCACTTACAATCACGAGCCACTCATTCATCACGATCGGTGATATTTCTGGGTAAAGTTCAATCCATAGTTCAATTTCTTCCAGCAAGCTTTGCGGATCAACAATCCTATTATGAACTAACTCATTCAACCAGGCGGTTTGTTTATAAAAGAAGTCCATTTCAATACAATCATTATTGGCACTGGTCCAATAAGAAACAAAGTCATCCATCATCCATGTGATTAACTCAAAAGCTGCTTCATCATAATCATTGTTTAAATAGTAATCCATTTGATCCATATAAAACTCATACGCTTCAAAGAGAATATCACTATCTTCACGTTCTTGAGCATGACTTAAAGCTAAGGTACAGACCTCAATCACTTCTTTTACATGATCAAAGACATTTACCACATACTCATTAAAGTCATCGGGTATATGAAGATAAGGTTGGATTTGGTACTCATCCTTTTTGTGTTGGGCAAGCACAATAAAAGAAGCCGCTAAATGCTTACAATAGCGCTTACCTTGACAATCACAGTGGGCACTTAAAAGATGACCGGCATCATCCACGGTGATATTGGTATGATAATGTTTGGTACCTACCACTACATTCTCATAAACATGTGGATACTTTTGTGGCTTAGTTAAAACTAAACCCCAATTATAATAATCATGTCCACGACGAAAAGTAGTATCTGCAAATAAATGATGCGCAACTTTTATATGCATAATAACAACCCTCTCTTAAATAAGGCATGTTAGAATAGGTAGTTGGTGAATACATTATACGCTATTTTCTAAAAGGTTTAAACATTATCTCAAACAATATGTAAATATGATAAAATAGATGTGATATAAACAAGCAAGGAGTTTCAATGACAAATACGAAGCGAATTGAACGTGATTCTCTGGGTGAAGTCAGTTTAGATAGTCATGTTCTCTACGGGGCACAAACCAAACGCGCCATGGATAATTTCTCCATCACTAAACAACCGATTCATAAAGAGATGATTCGGGTTTTAGGAATGATTAAACTAGCCAGTGCCAATGCGAACTTTAAGGCTGGTATGCTTGATCAAGAGCGTCATGGCTATATTGAAAAGGCTTGCCATGATGTCATCGATGGGAAACTTGATCAATGGTTTATTACCGATGCCATTCAAGGCGGAGCTGGTACTTCAATCAATATGAATGCCAATGAAGTGATTGCGAATCAAGCGGCGCTTTATGCTAAGCGACAAATTGGAGTTTATGATTTCATTCACCCTAATGATCATATTAACTTTGGTCAATCTACGAACGATGTCTTCCCGACTGCGGGACGCTTAAGCGCCCTCTTTTTAAGTCGACAGCTTTTAAGTGAGCTCCAAGAACTACAAGTTTCACTCCTTAAGAAATCTGAGGAGTTTGAAGATGTCTTAAAGATGGGTCGTACCCATCTACAAGATGCCATACCCATTCAATTAGGCCAAGAGTTTAAAGCTTTTGCTTCTTCTTTTAACCGTGATATTAAACGAATTAAGTTCGCCTTTGCGGACTTAAGATCCATCAATATGGGTGCCACTGCCATTGGTACGGGGCTTAATGCTGATGAGCGCTATCGTCGTTTAGTAACCAAAGAACTCAGTGCCATCAGTGGATTAACCCTAACCTCGGCCCGGGATATGATTGATAGCACCCGGAATGTTGATGCCTTTGTATGGGCTTCATCTTCCCTTAAAACCTTAGCAGTTAACCTCTCTAAGATGGCCAATGACTTACGTTTAATGGCTTCCGGGCCTAAGACTGGTTTTGCGGAAATCAATCTACCAGAGCGACAACCCGGTTCTTCCATCATGCCCGGAAAAGTTAATCCGGTGATTGCGGAAGTTACTAATCAAGTTTGTTTCAATGTCTTTGGTAATGACTTAACCATTCTAAAGGCAGCCGAAGCAGGTCAATTAGAACTCAATGTCTTTGAACCCGTTATCTTTTATAAGCTCTTTGATTCCATTGATACCTTAACTAATGCGATTATTACCTTAAGAGAAAATGCAATTAATGGGATTACCGCCAATCGGGAACGCTGTCAAGAGTTGGTTGAAAACTCAATTGGTTCCATTACCGCAGTGGCTCCTCACATTGGTTATGCCAATGCTTCTAAAATCGCTAAGCAGGCTTTGGTTGAAAAACGCAAGCTGAGGGATGTGCTTTTAGAAAGCAAACTAATCAGTGAGAAAGAACTTGATATTATTCTTTCAGCAAAAGAAATTACCAAACCTGGAATCTCAGGTAAGCATTTATTAATAAAGAAACAAAATCGTAAGAAAGATGAGAAACCTGATGAAGATCATACATAGAGATGCCATCTACAACGCGGTGAAAGAAGCTTGTAT
>CAYXES010000097.1:0-4617 GCA_964464075.1 uncultured Erysipelothrix sp.
CGTTGGGCGGATGCTGGTGCCCTACTATGGGGCTTAGTCATCCTAGTCGTTGTGATTGAGATGATCTCAACCCGCTTAAGAAGAAAGTTAGGATAAAGACATGAAAAGTAGCTTGATGAGCTACTTTTTTTATTTAAGCTAAAATGTAGTTTCACCCTATCATATAATAAGTAGAGAGCTACTTTAATGAATGATAGACTCATCAAGACAGTAACTTAGCTTGATGAAATTTTAAGCTTGATATGATATAGTAGCTAAAAGTGAAACACAGTTTTTATGCTAAAGGAGAATGGCTAGCATGAGTGATAGTAAGCGGATTAAACGGTTGGTTCAAGTTGCGAAGTCCTATTATATTGACAACCAGCGCCAGCAAGATATAGCTAGCGAACTTGGGGTTTCGCGTCCGCTCGTAAGTAGGATGTTAAGTGATGCCAAAGACTTAGGTATTGTAGAAATTATTATTCATGATCCTAATGAAGTGAAAAACCAACTCGCAAAAACAATTATCGATGAGTATGGGCTTGAGTCAATCATGCTTATTCCAGATGGTTTTGATGATCGTACAACGAATCAAGCATTAGCGAAAGCAACCTTTGAAATGTTAGATACGCTTGAGTATCAGAACCTTGGAATGGGATGGGGACATTTTATTGGCCAAATGGTGGATTATCTTGAATTGAATCAAGGGGTAAACCTCGCGATTGAAAACATCTTTCCTTTGATTGGGAATGCTGGCGTTTCTATTAGAAATTATCATTCCAATGAAAATGTTAGAATTTTTGCGAATCATTTGAATGCCCAAGCTCATTTTTTACCCTTACCTGCCCTTGCCGAGAATTTAGAAGAGAAGAACTTGTTTTGTTCCACCGAAACCTACCAGCAAATCGTTAGTCTGTGGGAAGCGATGGATCTAGCGCTTGTTAATGTCGGTAATTATCCTTCTACTCCTGATTTCGCATCCGTAGCTCGCTATGGACAACTCCTACAAAAGAAGAAAGCAAGTGGCCGCTTATTAGCTTACTTTTATAATACCCAAGGCGAGATCATCGAGTCTGATCAAGATTTCGTGATTCAAATTCCACTAGCATTATTAAAACAAACAAAATATGTCGTCGGGTTATGCTCTGCAAACACCAATATTCAAGCCCTAAAAGGGGCGTTGAATACGGGTATCTTTACGCATTTGGTAGTTAGGGAAGCTTTGCTTAAAGAATTAGTTAAAACAGCGTGAAACAATTTAAATTTGAACTATAAAAGATGATGATCATCTTTTTTTTATGAAGCAAAATAAATCGCGATAACTACATCATGATTAATCAAGTGTTACATATGTAACACTTGTAACACTACCTTGACATATGTTATACCTTTGATATAATTTGGTTGACAATGTAAGGAGGGCTGTTATTTGAGATTAGAAAAAGAAGATTTGAAGCGAAAATTACTTTTTAGTGCAACGAGTCTAATAAAAGCTGCGGATCTATTAACCCAGATTGATTCTAAGTTTGGAGATGGCGATCATGGGCTAACGATGAGCAAGATTTCCCAAGTCATTATCGATAAAGTCTCAAATTGGGATGACACCTGTATCAGAGATTTTTTTGATGATTTAGGGAGTGCCATTATGGCGGTTAGAGGTGGTGCTGCCGGTCCATTGTATGGGACGATGGTGATTGGTTTGGGTGAGCTCTTAGATGGGGGTATTCACAGTGTTGATGTGGATGATCTTAAGATGATGTTTAAAGGCTCCTTAGAAGGCATGCAAGCGATTACTAATGCGACCATTGGTGATAAGACAATGATGGATGCTTTGATACCAGCAGTTGAAGCGGTTCTTAAAGCAGATGGAAGTATTGAAGAGATACTTGATGATGCTGCTTTGGCAGCCCATCAAGGGGCACTCGCAAGTAAAGATTTTGTTTCAAAGTTTGGTCGTGCAAGAAGTTATAAAGAAGCTACGATTGGGACTCCTGATGCAGGAGCGGTATCAACGGCTATCTTTATTAATGGTTTAGCTGAAAAGCAGATTAGTTGGTAAATGTTGTGGAAATATAAAAGGAGATAAGCTCAATGAAAATGAAGAAATTTATTAATGCACAAGAAAATTTAACCACTGAATTACTCGAAGGTTTAGCAATGGCAAACAAAGATCTACTAATATTAGGTGAAGATAATATGATCATCAATAAACGCCTTGAAAATGCTGATCGGGTAACCATTGTGAGTCAAGGTGGTGCAGGACATGAACCTGCGCTTTCTGGTTTTGTTGGTGAAGGCATGTTAGACGTTTCGGTTGTTGGTGATATTTTTGCGGCCCCCGGTCCACAAGCTTGTGTGGATGCGATTAAATTGGCGGATAAGGGAAAAGGGGTACTTTACATTGTTTTAAACCATGCTGGCGATATGTTGACAGGTAACTTAACGATGAAAGCCCTCAAAAAAGAAGATCATCATGTCATCAAACTAGTTACGCAAGAAGATATATCGAATGCACCGCGTTCTAATTCAGATGATCGTAGAGGTCTGGTAGGTTGTGTACCAACTTATAAGATTACTGGAGCCGCCGCAGCTGAAGGTAAGTCACTTGAAGAAGTAGCAGCAATTGGACAGCGATTTGCGGATAATATGGCAACGCTTGCCGTAGCTGCAACCGGTGCAACGCATCCATCCACAGGTTCAGCCTTAGCTGATCTTGGTGAAGATGAGATGGAAATTGGTATGGGTCAACATGGTGAAGGTGGCGGTGGCCGACAACCTATGAAGAGTGCTGATAAAACCGCTGAGATTATGATTAATGCTTTATTAAAAGACTTAGATATTAAAGAAAATGAAAAGATTATGCTTATTATTAATGGTTCAGGAGCAACGACGTTAATGGAAATGTTAATTGTTTATCGTCGTTGTGAACAAATTCTAAAGGAAAAGCATATTGAAGTTGTAGCCAACTATGTTGGGGAACTACTCACCGTTCAAGAACAAGGTGGCTTCCAAATGTTTATTGCCAGAATGGATGATGAACTATTAAGACTTTGGAATGCACCTTGTCGTACCCCATATTTAGTGCGCTAAAAAGATTGAAGGAGGTTTAGTCAATGGCAGATCATATTGGAAACATTGATGCAAGTGAATATCATTTAGATACAGAGTTTAAAAATGAAGGATTTTATATAAAGGGAGCTGAACACGCCGATTGGGGTATTAAGAATCGTCTTTCTAATATCTTTAGAAAGGATTCCGGTAATACCGTGATGTTGGCTTTTGATCATGGATATATCATGGGACCAACCTCAGGGCTTGAACGTGTTGATTTATCAATCGCACCTTTAGCTAATGAGGTTGATGCGATTATGGGTACGCGTGGTCTAATTAGAACTTCCATACCTGCGGATGTTAAGGCAGCTAAATGCGTAAGAGTTAATTCTGATAAAACCATTCTTTTTGAAGATATGACGGATGGGGGCGCAATCATTTGTGATATCGAGAATATCTTAAGACTGAATGCTGATTGTATGGCGATTCAAACATTTATTGGTTCAGCCGGTGAATCAAACTCTTTAAGATTGTTAGGAGAAACCGTTAATGCTGGTACCCGTTATGGGGTGCCAACCTTAGGGGTGGTCGCAGTTGGTAAGGACATGGAACGTAGTTTACGCTATTTTCAATTAGCAACGCGGGTTTTAGCTGAAACGGGCGCCCATATTATTAAGACCTATTACGTTGATGGTTTTGAGAAGATTGCTTCAGCTTGTCCGGTGCCCATTATTATTGCGGGTGGTAAAAAGCTTCCTGAGTTTGAAGCCTTAGAAATGGCTTATCAAGCCATTTCATCGGGAGCTAGAGGTGTGGATATGGGAAGAAATATTTTCCAATCCGATAGTCCTTTAGGTATGGTTAGGGCAATTGGTAAAATTGTTCATGAAAAATACACTCCTAAACAGGCTTATGAAGTCTATGAAGTCATCAAGAATCAAAAATAAAAAAGGAGATTAAGTATGGCAGCCAAGTATTTACATATTGGGATTCCAATTACCACCAAAAAAGAAGGTATGGTATATAACGAAGGTGGTAAGTTTTGGTTTAGTAATCCTGAAGATTATGACTTTAAAATTGAGTATCTGAAATTTGAAGAAGGTACCCCATTTCCAGAAGCACTTCATCGTGAACCGCATGTGGCCTATCAAGTTGATGATATGGATAAGTATTTAAAAGATGCGGATGAAGTGCTTGTGCCACCTATGAAGGTTGATGATTATGCACAAATTGCATTTATACGTAAAGATGGAGCGATTATTGAGCTCTTTCATGAATCATAAGATTGATTGATGGATTTCATCCTTTACTAAAGTAGCTTGAAAAAGCTACTTTTTTATTAGATAAGTATTTGATATCGAAATCCAGTTATTCAAAGGGAAGCCTATCTTGTGGTGATCATCAAGCTAGTGATATTTAATCGATTCATCAAAAGTGAGTGTTATAATAGGTTATAATCATACTAAGATAAGCAATTATCACTAGCTTGATTTAAAAAGAGAGATACTAGCGTAACCATGAAATTTTCAGGGAAATTAAAAATTACATCGACACAAATGATTGCTTTAGGGTTTGCGATGATTATCC
>CAYXES010000098.1:0-4508 GCA_964464075.1 uncultured Erysipelothrix sp.
TTTGATAGCCTTCTTGATGGTTTATAAATACTACTATTTTACTTTTAAAATTAAAACAATTAGAAGTGAAGTGAAAGGAGAAGTCTATATTGCTGAAACTAAGAACCCAGCCTAATAAGAAATCAAGTCATTTTATCGATGATAAGCGCGATCAGGAAAAGTTTATTGTTGAAAAAATGATTAAGATATATTGTCATGGACATCATCATAGTGAAGATGGTTTATGCTCAGAGTGTCAGGATTTATTTAATTATTCGGTATTAAGAATCAATCGGTGTCCTTTTATGGCGACCAAATCATTTTGTGCCAATTGTAAAGTTCATTGCTATAAAGCGGATATGAGAGAAAAGATTCGAGTTGTGATGAGGTACAGTGGTCCACGGATGTTGTTTCATCATCCCATTTTAACGATTAAGCACATGGTAGAAGAAAGAAAAGATAAACGCATGAAAGAGAAAGCAGAAAAATTTAATGGTAAACAAGCGATTAATCAATAAAATTAAGAGTTCAAAAAAGTATATTGGCTTAACGGTTTTATTGAATACCTTGTCCTTGTTGGCTAATGTGCTTTTTATCTTTACGATTGCTAATTTACTTGATAATGCTTTAAATAAAAACTTAAGGATTCCAATGATTGTTCAATCCACCTTTATCGTCTTGCTTGTGATTGTACTAAGGGCGATTTTTAGCTTCTTATCTGCGCGGACGTCCTACATGTCAGCCGCCAAGGTCAAACAAGTCTTAAGAGAAGCACTCTATCAGAAAATGTTACGACTGGGTATTTTTCATACCGATAAGGTTTCAACCTCGGAAGTGGTTCAAGTTGCGGTTGAAGGAATCGAACAGCTGGAGATTTTCTTTGGGGCTTATTTACCCCAATTGATTTATAGCCTACTAGCGCCTTTAACTTTATTTATTATCTTATCCTTTATTAGTTTCAAGTCAGCGATTGTCCTCTTAATTTGTGTGCCTTTAATCCCTATCTCAATTGTAGCGGTTCAGAAGTTCGCAAAAAAGCTACTTAATAAATACTGGGGAGTTTATACCAGTATGGGGGATAGTTTCTTAGAAAATATTCAAGGTTTAACGACCCTTAAAATATATGAAGCGGATGCGAAGCAGTCGGATGCCATGGATGTGGAAGCTGAGAAATTCAGAAAGATTACCATGCGGGTTTTAACCATGCAGCTAAACTCCATAACCATAATGGATATAATTGCCTATGGTGGGGCGGCCATTGGAGTGATGGTCTCCGTTTCGGAATTCTTAAAGGGTAATATTGGTTTTGCGGGGGTGTTCGCAATTATTATGCTTTCTGCTGAATTCTTTATTCCCTTACGCTTATTGGGCTCCTACTTCCATATCGCAATGAATGGGATGGCGGCCAGTGATAAATTGTTTGGGATTTTAGACTTAGAAGAAGCTGATCGTGGTCATGAAATGATTGATTCACTTAAGATATCCTTCAAGGACTTAAATTTCAATTATGAAGAAAATCGACGTATCTTAAAAAATATTAACTTTGAGATCAATGAAGGTGAGTTTGTTTCCTTTGTGGGAGAATCGGGTTCCGGTAAAAGCACCATTGCGGCTTTAATCATGGGTATTAATAAGAACTATGATGGCCATATCAGTATGGGTGGTAAAGAAATTAAACATATTGAAGAAGCGAATCTCATGAGTAAGGTGACCATTGTGAGTCACAATAGTTATATCTTTAAAGGAAGTGTGAAAGATAACTTGTTGATGGGAAATGCAAAAGCTAGTGAAGCCCAGATGCATGCGGTGCTTAAACAAGTGAATCTTTATGATTTCCTTTCTAATGAACAAGGTTTAGAAACTGAGATTCTTGAAAGAGGATCAAATTTATCAGGGGGTCAAAATCAACGACTTGCGATCGCAAGAGCGCTCTTGCATGATACCCCCGTTTATATATTTGATGAAGTAACTTCCAATATTGATGTGGAAAGTGAAGTCTTAATCATGGATATTATCAAACACTTAGCAAAGACGAAGATGATCATCTTGATCTCACATCGAATGGCTAATGTGGTGAGCTGTGATCGTATCTATGTCTTAGATCAAGGAGAGTTAGTACAAGTTGGAAACCATGATGAATTAATGAAGCAAGTGGGTCCTTACCAAACCATGTTTACCAAACAAAGTGAATTAGAAAAGTATACCCACCTTAAAACGGAGATTAGTTATGTCTAGAAGTGGATTTAAAATAATGAGCCAGCTTATTGGTTTAGTTAAACCTTTAGCCCATATTATGGTGCTTGCGATTATAACTGGGATTCTAGGTTATTTAAGTGCGATTTTTATTACCATCTTAGGTGGCTTTGCGATTGTGGAAGTCTTAGGCTTTGATGGTGGGCTTAGTTTAAAATTAGTATTTATCGTGGTTTTACTCTTGGCTTTGGCCCGTGGTATTCTAAGATACATCGAACAATTATCGAATCACTATATCGCCTTTGAGATGTTAGCGATTATTCGAAATAAAGTATTTACGGTATTAAGAAAATTATCGCCTGCAAAGTTGGAGGGGAAAGATAAAGGCAATCTAATTTCCATCATCACCAGTGATATTGAACTCTTAGAAGTATTCTATGCGCATACCATATCGCCCATCGCCATTGGTTTTCTGACATCACTTATTATGGTTGGTTTTATCGGCTCCTACAGTTGGATTTTAGCTGGGGTGGCGACCTTAGCTTACTTTACGGTTGGAGTTTTGGTGCCTCTTGGAATCTCTAAGTTAGGCAATGAAGTGGGACTAGAATATCGTAATCAGTTTGGGAATTTAAATAGTTTTGTATTAGATAGCTTACGCGGTCTCAAAGAAATTATTCAATATAATCAAGGTGAGCATCGACTTAATCAATTAAATAAAGGTTCAACCGAACTTTCTGAAAAACATAAGCTACTTAAAAATTATGAAGGAATTGCGAAGGCGATCACGGATTCAGTCATCTTATTGTTTTCAAGTGCTGTGTTGCTGGTGGGGCTCTATCTCTTTAATATAGGGGCCCTTGGCTTTAATGGGGTCTTATTGAGTACAATTGCGATGATGAGCTCCTTCGGACCGGTAGTAGCTTTAAGTAGTCTTTCCAATAACTTAAGACATACCCTAGCGAGTGGTAATCGGGTCTTGGATTTATTAGAAGAAGAACCGATGTTTGTGGAAGTTATGGATGGTAGGGATCTTGAGTTTGAGCAGGTTGAGTGTGACCACGTTTCCTTTGCTTATGAGGAAGAACCGATTATTGAGGATTACTCGATTAAAGTTGAGAAAAACACCATTGTGGGCATCCATGGTCGTTCAGGTTCGGGTAAATCAACCTTGCTTAAATTAATCATGCGGTTTTGGGATGTGGACCAGGGTGAAATTAGAATTTCAAATGAAAATATAAAAGCGATCAACACCAGTAACTTAAGGAAGATGGAGGGATTCGTGACCCAAGAAACGCATTTGTTTAATGATACGATTGCGAATAATATTAGGATAGCGAAAGCAGATGCCAGCGTAGAAGAAATTATGGCAGCGGCGCAAAAGGCATCCATCCATGATTTTATTATGACCTTACCTGATGGTTATGAAACCATGGTTGGTGAGTTGGGTGAGAATCTATCCAGTGGGGAGAAACAAAGAGTTGGGGTGGCTCGCGTTTTCTTACATGATGCTCCTTTGATTCTCTTGGATGAGCCGACGAGTAATCTTGATAGTCTCAATGAAGCGATTATCTTGAAGTCTTTACTAGAAGCTTCGAAGGATAAAACAATGATTTTAGTATCGCATCGCAAATCAACGATGAATATTGCGGATGTTGTCTATAAGATGGATCGTGATCGTGCAAGTTAAGATAAGTGCTGGTTGAAAGACAAGCACTTTTTTATGAGAAACCAAGCATTAAAAAAGGATTAAAATGGTGAATATTGACCTTTTTAAGGTGGTAATCGCTTACATTGAATCAAGCTTATAATATCGTTTGAAGTACTTATTATAATGAGGTATGATGAACTTGTTAAGTGGTGCACAAACCATTTAAAACACGTTAGTGACAAACCATCAATGATTCTGGGGATAACGAATGCGATGCATGGAAGATCG
This sequence comes from uncultured Erysipelothrix sp., assembly GCA_964464075.1. GTDB lineage: Bacteria > Bacillota_I > Bacilli_A > Erysipelotrichales > Erysipelotrichaceae > UBA6182. Next base: position 4,112 of record CAYXES010000098.1, read on the forward strand.
CTTGTCCTTGCAGACTTGGATGGGGCGCACGGGAGGTAACTATGAAGTATAAAGCGTGGGAAGGGTTTAAACCCGGAAATTATGAAGTTGAGATTGATGTACGTGATTTTATTGTAAGTAACTATACACCTTATGAAGGGGATGATTCCTTCTTGGTGGATGCGACTGTGCGTACTAAAGACCTTTGGCAAAAAGTCTTGGATTACTATGACTTAGAGCGTAAGGCCGGGGGCGTATTAGATATCGATGTGAATACAATCTCTACTATTGATTCACATCAAGCTGGTTATATTGATCAGTCCTTAGAACAGATTGTGGGACTACAAACTGATGAACCCCTTAAGCGGGCCTTTATGCCTTTTGGTGGGATCAACATGATGGTTAAAAGTGCTGAGCA
>CAYXES010000099.1:0-4505 GCA_964464075.1 uncultured Erysipelothrix sp.
AATATCAGTCTTAGACAAGCCTTTGAGCAGTCCACAAACTTCAAGCGCATGATCAGTGAAGACGCTAGTCTGCAAGAAGTTTTTGAAATGGCAATGCGGATTGAGAATTTCCCACGCCATGTTTCCACCCATGCAGCTGGTTTAGTGCTTTCAAAAGTTAAACTCGATCAAGTCGTACCTTTAATTCAAATAGAAGATAACATCTTGGCCAGTCAATATTCCATGGAATATTTAGAGAAGCTTGGTTTAATTAAAATTGATTTATTAGGATTGCGGAATTTAACCATTATTGATGAAATTGTACAATCACTAAAATTAGATTTGGATTTATTGAAATTACCTTTAAATGATCAAAAGACGTTTGATTTACTAGCAGCTGGAGATACTAGTGGTATCTTCCAGTTAGAATCAGAAGGGATGCGTCGCTTACTGATTGATATGAAGTGTTCCAGCTTTGATGATATTATCGCCAGTTTGGCCTTGTATCGTCCAGGACCCATGGAAAATATACCCATGTATTTAAAAGCGAAGCATAATCCACATACTAACCTACAGATTCATCCGCTACTCAAAGATATTGTAAAAGATACGCATGGGATTTTGATTTATCAAGAACAGATTCTACAAGCCGTCAAGCAAATCGCAAACTTTTCCTTAGCGAAAGCTGATCATTTAAGAAAAGCGATTGGTAAGAAAAATCAAGCAGAGCTTTTAGCATTAAAACAAGATTTTATTGAAGGTGCTATGAATAATAAGCTGAGTCAAAATGAAGCCTTGGAGCTTTTTGAAACCATTGAGAAGTTCGCTAATTATGGTTTTAATAAATCCCATGCGGTTGCCTATGCCATGATTTCCTATCAAATGGCGTATCTTAAAGCAAATTATCCCCATGGGTTTTATAAAGCACTTTTAAATAGTGTGATTCATTCTGAATCTAAAACGATTGAGTATTTGATGTCCTTACGTAAAAAACAATTGAAACTGGGTTCATTATCCATTAGTCAAAGTTCAGATCAATATCAATTGATGGACCAAACCATTATCTTGCCTTTAACCATTATTAAGGGAATTGGTAGCAATTTAGTTAAAAACATTGTCTTAGAACGCCAAAGAGGTGGTCAGTTTGTCGACTTCTTTGATTTCATTGCGCGGATGAGTCTATACAAGATGACTAATAAACAAGCAGAAGCTTTGATTTATGCAGGAGCTTTAGATGAATTTAAGATTCGGCGTTTAGATTTAATTGCCAGTTTAGATGATGCGAGTAATTATGCCAACTTAGTTAAGATTGAAGGACAAGATCATGTTCAAATTGATTTGGACTTGGTTAGTAAACCTCTTATCGTTCATGTGAAGCATCAACCCCATTTAGTTTTAGATAAAGAAAAAGAAGTACTGGGTTTTTATTTAAGTGAACATCCTATTAAACAAATTAAGGCAAACTTGAAAGTAGAAGTGAGTGATATTGCATTAATTAAATCGCAACAAACCACCCAGATTTGTGTGATGCTCGATCAAGTGCGAGCGATTAAAACCAAGAAAAATGAAGCTATGGCTTTTGTGAAGCTCAGTGATGATACTGGCGATTGTGATGGTATTTTGTGGCCTAATTTGTATAATAAAGTTAAAGATGATTTGAAAAAAGGGCATTTCTATTTGGTTAGAGGACATTTTGATCAACGTCAATCCTTTATTATTCAAAGCTTAGAAGCCATCCATTATTAGGAGGTCTTATGAATCGATTATTAGTTGTTGATGATGAAGTCAACATTCGAGAAGTGATTAAAGAATATGCAACGGCTCATGGATATGAGGTCTTTTGTGTGAATGATGGTTTAGAAGCCATTGCTTTTATTGAAGACAATGACGTTGATTTGATTATATTAGATATTATGATGCCAAACTTAGATGGTTTCTCAACCACGAAGAAGATTAAGGCGATTAAAGATATACCGATTATTATGTTATCAGCTCGCTTTGAAGAGCATGATAAGCTTTTAGGTTTTGAACTTGGCATTGATGATTACATGGTAAAACCTTTCTCTTTAAAAGAGTTAATGGCTCGTATTAAAATCGTCTTAAGTCGCCGTAATATTATCCGTAATAAACAGGAAGTCTTTGGGGAATTGGTGGTTGATTTAGACGGGAAAACGGTCAGTATTGCTTCGGAGCGGATTAATCTAACCCCTAAAGAATATGAACTCTTAGTCTTTTTAATTGAACATAAAAATCAGGCCTTATCCCGAGATTATTTATTGAATAAGGTTTGGAAATACGATTACTATGGCGATGATCGTACGATTGATACCCATATTAAAATGTTGCGTAAGAATTTAAGAGAATACCGTAAACATATTGTGACGGTAAGAGGTACAGGCTATAAATTTGAGACGGAAGTTTAAAGGCATTCGCTTTAAAACCTGGGGTTATATGACGCTATTTTCAATAGCGATTTTACTCTTACTTTGGATGTTTCAAATTGTTTTTCTTAAGCCTTTTTATCGTAATACACGAATTAATGATGTCCGTTATGTCGCATCGGTGATTGAAGATAATCTTAAGAAAGATACCCTATCAGAAGGGGTTGTCAAATTAGTGATTCAAAATAATGTTTGTATTAGTGTCTACAATGAGCAGGGTGATCAAGTGTATTTTGTGGATACCCTTGGAGTAAACTGTTTTATTCTTTCTCAAAATCATCAAGATAACCCTTATTTTATGAATCAATATATTGAACAGGCCAAAATTGTCAGTGGTACTGACTTTTACTTCTATATGACGTCCACCAATAATGATTCTGAAATGATGTTTTATGGTAAAGAAGTTATTGCGGACTTTACGTCCTACTTTGTTTTTGTGAATGCTCCGATTGAACCTTTGGATTCAACGATTAAGATACTACAGGATCAATTTGGTTATGTGTCGATTGCGGTTTTTGTTTTAAGTACCTTTGTGGCGCTGATTATCGCTTCGCGTTTATCCAAACCACTACAATCCATGGTTAAGAGCGCTAAAAAACTAGCGGGTGGGGATGTTAAGGTGGAGTTTGATCATAGTGACTATACCGAGTTTAGTGAGTTAGCTCAGACGCTAAATTATGCAACCCAAGAGATTGCAAAAATGGATGAGTTACGTAAGGATTTAATTGCGAATGTTTCTCATGATATTAAAACCCCACTAACCACCATTAAAGCTTATGCTGAGATGATTAAGGAAATCTCAGGCAGCAATAAAGAAAAGCGTAATGAGCACCTTGATATCATCTTAGCGGAAGCCTCACATTTGGATATTTTGGTATCGGATATGCTTAAGCTCAGTCAGTTCAATCAACCGGAATTACTCATCAATACGACTACGGTCCATTTAAAATCCATGATTGAGAATATTGTCCAACTCTTTTATGGCACCGTTAAAAATCTAAATGTTGGGATTGTAATGAATGTGGATGAGGCCTTAATCGTTTACTGTGATGAGGTTAAGGTGGGACAAGTTATCTTTAACTACATCAATAATGCCCTTAGTCATGTGGGTAAAGACCGTCGGGTTTATATTAATGCGGTGGTTAAAAAAGATATGGCTCGCATTGAAGTGGTTGATCACGGACGTGGTATTCAAGCGGATGATTTACCTTATATTTGGGATCGCTATTACAAGATTGATAAGAACTTTACCCGCAGTGATACCGGTTCAGGACTTGGTTTAGCGATCGTGAAGTCCATCTGTTTAGCCCATGATTTAAATTTTGGGGTAACCTCAGATGATAAAGAAACGAAGTTTTATGTGGATTTACCAATGGAAGCAAAGGATGAGGATTATTAATGTTAGCAACGTGGGTTAATGTCGGAGCCATCCTAGCTGGTTCCTTGATCGGGTTATTATTAAAACAAAGAATTGCACCAAATCTTCAAGAAACCTTACTTGCGATGACATCGCTAGTTGTGTTAGTAATTGGGATTAGTGGAGTTATTGAGAGTGAACACTTAATCTTTGTGATTATTGCTTTAAGTGTGGGCTCCTTACTTGGTGAAAGCTTAAAAATAGAAGAACGCTTTGAAAATAGCCTTTATAAATTGGAAACAAGGTTATCCGCAAATCAAGAAAAAGGATGGTTTGTCAAAGGCTTTCTAGTCGCAACCTTACTTTTTGGGATCGGTGCCATGGCGGTCGTTGGATCTTTTGAAGCGGGACTATCACAAAACTATGAGATTATTTTTACCAAATCAACCTTGGATTTTGTGGCTTCCATTTTATTAGCCACAACTTATGGGATTGGGGTTATGTTTTCGGCGGTGTCGATTTTCATCTATCAAGGTTCCTTAACCATACTGGCTTCCTTATTGGCAGGGGTCCTTACTGATACCAGCATTGCCTTAATTGGGGCAACGGGATCCATTCTCATTATGGCTTTAGCCTTTAATATGCTGAAGCTCACTAAGTTTAAAGTGACTAATATGCTTTTGTCCTTAGTGGTGGCACTTTTAATTGGTTTATTTTTATAAGGATTC
>CAYXES010000100.1:0-4477 GCA_964464075.1 uncultured Erysipelothrix sp.
TCAGTTCATCATCACTCATGGCAACCGCTTCTGCGATTTGATCCCAATATTCATTGACTTGGTCAACTAAAGCTTCCGGCACTGGTTGGGCTTCTTCTTTATTATTGTGATACCAAGCTTTTTTCTTAAGAATATTTACACTACCAACGACTTCATTATTTTCTACGATTGGCATTTCAAAAGGAATAACAGATTTCCCGAATCTTCCTCTTAATTCTTCATAGGTTGCTTCAAAAGAAGTATTCTCTTCATCTATCTTATTAATAAAGAAAATGGCTGGCATACCTTTTTCTTTAACCCGTTTCCAAGCTCTTTCAGTTCCTGATTCAATATTGTCACGCGCACTAACTACAATTAGCGCATTATCCGCGACCGCTAAACCAGCTTCCATCTCTGCGACATAATCTAAATAACCTGGGGTATCAATAAAGTTGATCTTCGTATCTTTCCACTCGACCGGTGCAACGGCTGTGAATACTGAAATTCCCCGTTTAATTTCTTCCGCATCATAATCCAAGACACTATTTCCATCAAGGGTTCTACCCATCCGATCAATTGCCTTGGTTGTAAATAACATCGCTTCGACAATCGTCGTTTTACCACTCCCACTATGTCCAAGCATAACAACATTGCGCACCTGTTGCGCTTTATAATCTTTCATAAACTAAATTAATCCTTTCTATTTCAACAAAGGCTTTAAATCCGTAAAACTATGCTCACGAACATAATGGATTGCCTTATTACCATCATTATCTAATATTTCTTTATCGGCACCAACGTCCAATAAGTATTTAACTAAATCTAAGTAGCCAGAATAAGAAGCCCGCATTAAAGCAGTACAACCATTGGCATCTTGAGCATTCACTTGTGCTTGGGCATCGACTAATTCTTGAATCACATCGAATTTAAAAGCTAAGCAAGCTTCCATTAAGGACGAGCGTCCCATCTCATCTTGAGCATCAACATTCGCGCCAACCCCAATCAGATACTTAACAACCTCATGCTCACCTAGAAAACTAGCACGCATTAAAGCATTGCGACCCTTTGAATCAGAAGCATTTACATCTGCCCCACCATCCACAAGGTACTTCACAATGTTTAAATGACCTTTTTTAGCGGCACCCATAATGGCGGTCTTATTATTAGAGTCTCGCATATTTACATCCCCACCATTATCAATGATAAAACGTACCACATCTTCATGACCACGCTTCGCACTACGCATTAAAGCACTACGACCATCGCCATTTTGAATGTTTACATCTGCGCCTTTTGCGACCATTGAACTAACCGTTGCTAAGTCACCTAGCGCTGCCGCATCGAAGAACAGCTTATTTGTTTGATCCATGTTCTACCTCCTAACATACAAACATTTAAGTATAAAAAAAGACGGACACTTTAAATCCATCTTAAAACTTCTTTAAATTTTTCTGCTGAAACAAAAGTGTTTTTGGTCATTCTGCAAACACTCTTGTTTGCTACAAGTCGATGCATATGACCTCACCTCACCTTCTCTATTTACATTGTAAATCATTTTAGAAAATATACAACCATTTGTCTTGTTTTTTAATCCAAGGCAAAGGCATAATTTGAAAACGCAAACACTTCTTCCACCCCAAGACTTGAATTTGATGGCAAATCAAAATAATGATTCCCCATATTTTTAAAATCTTTGAGATTCAACATATAGTAGGTATGCAAAATACGATTATCTACATTAGGAACCGGATCATCCCACGTCACATCCACAAAGCGCCACTCATTATCCACATACACCATATTCCAGGCATGATTCATATTTAAGGATGTCACCATAACCGATGGGATATCCAATACCCGGGTTAGCTGCATAAAGGCCCTTGCATAACCAGAACACACCGCTACTTGATGATCGTAAATTCCTTGAGGAGAGAAAGATGGATGATTACGATATTCACTCACATCAAAATCTTTAATGGACTCATCATAAGCAGTCGCCACCACCAAATAATCATGGATGGCCCGCACTTGTTTTGCGGGACTTTCATGATAAATATTTAAAGATTCGATAATCGCTCGTGCTTGAGCTTCATTTTTCTCATGTTGGTCTTTATCAAGCACCAATTCAATAAAGTATGTATCTTCGATCTGCTTATCAAAGATACTGTTGTATTTAATGACTCCCGCCTTCAAACTAAAGTTCTCTGGTACCAACATCTCTAAAAAGGAAATGACACGCTCATAAGAAATATTAGTATCACTCACATACTTGGTCTTATAAATTCCTGATTCAAAATGCTTCATCACCAATAGCGCCAACTCAGATTCATCACTAATGGAGTATAAATCACTACTCTCTAAAAAGCGATTAAACTTAACCTTATCAAATTGATAGCCACCCGCAAGTAGCGCGTTGGATTCAATCTTTAATGGTTCATCCGCCTTAAGCGATGGAAATGCGAAGCAACCACTCAAAAACACCATCAAAATCAAACTCACACTTAATAATTTAAAGTTTCTGGTCTTTTGTTTCATGGTGCCTCCTTGTGTGATTATTGTATCACAAGAAGACCCTTATTTTAGATACAACGCATTAAAAAAGGTTGATGACTCAACCTTCTTGACTTGTTAATTTATCAACCTTATGAATTAAATAGTAGCCGCCAAAGAATAAGACCACCAGCGCCAATATTCCAGGGCGTGCTGATTGGAAAATAATGGCAGAAATCGCAATAATCAAAGGTCCTAAGGCATCCGAAAATTTCCCAAAGATATCAAAGAAACCAAAATACTCATTGGATTTCTCTTTTGGGATTAAACGTCCAAAGTAGGAACGTGAAAGTGATTGGATACCACCTTGGGCCATCCCAACCACAATCGCCAGCACCCAGAATTCCCAAGCTTCGGATAGTTGATAACCAAAGATCGCAACTCCAATATAAATCAACATATAAAACTTAATTAGTTTTAAAGGTCCAAAACGTTTCGCCAATTTCCCAGCCAATATCGCAAATGGAAAGGCCACAAATTGGGTTGCGAGTAAAGCGACGATCATCATATTTTGATCAATCCCAACTTCGCCCCCAAAATTAGTAGCCTGGCTAATCACGGTATAAACACCATTAATGTAAAGGAAATAACCAATGATGTAGTAAAACAAAGGTTTGTCCTCATAAATTTCACGCAGGGTATGACGCACCCGTTTAAAAGATGACCGTATCAGTTGAGGTTGTCGCTCAAGCGCATAAACCTGTTTCACATCCTTAAACAAAGGAATGGTAAAGACACCCCACCATACAATGGTAATCACAAAGGATAGTTGGGTCGCCAGCGCCACATCAAGATTAAAGGGTTGAAATAAGATCAGTGCTAAACCCAACACAAAAGGAATGGTAGAACCAATATAACCCCAGGCATAACCTTGGGCAGACACCATATCCATCCGCTCATCGGTGGTCACATCAATCAACATGGAATCATAAAAGACATTACAGGCTGAATAACCAATGCGAGCTAAAATAAACATAAAGACAAAAGCCTGCCATTGGGTGGTAATGGCTAAACTTAAGCCACCCAATAAGCCCACTAATAAAAAGATCGCAAACAACTTTTTCTTCATACCCTCATAATCCGCAATCGCACCTAAAACTGGTGAAATTAAAGCCAAGGATAATATCGCAACCGAAGTTGCACCACTAAACCAAGCCGTAATCACATTATCCGCAACTCCTGCTGCAGAAGCGATACTACGAAAATAAATGGGTACGGTTGCGGTAACCATTAAGATAAAAGCTGAATTCGCAACATCATACAAAATCCAACTTTTTTCTGCCTTAGTATATTTCATAGACCTTCTCTTTTCTAGCCATTAATAAAGGCTTCATCATCATAAGCATGTGCTTGATTGGTATAGGTTTTTAAATATGGGTAAGCATCAATCTTACCTTCATACACTAACTCTAAATCTAAATAATGAATTAAATCTTCAGGACTAGTCCATTCTGGGGCAATACTTTGATCAAGAATTGCGGTAGTAACCAACAACTGTGAAACAAATTGGGAACAAAAATAATGATGTTTACGTACAAAACGAATCCTAAATGGAATTAAGATCAAACCCAAAAGATTATAACGATAACGACTCGCCTCTGCCTCAAAGGTATGAATCGCATCCAGTAGCTGTTGTTTTTGATCTTCTGCAACTAACATTTTAAAGACCTTAATCTCAACATCATTAGAAAATTGAAAGACCCCATCATAAATACTCTCTTGCACAAACCCACCATTCAAAGGGTTTCTTGGTTGGAGACGCCCAAAAGAATACATGATACTTAAATCCCGCACAAAACTAATGGAGGTATGCATGTATTTAAAACTAGCTGCTTTAGACAAGGCTCTTGAAAACAGCGTTGTGGTTTTAGAGAAAACAATGAAAATTTCCATGATACATCCTTTATTTATAGGGTCGATCCTATTTCTACCAGCTTATTTACTAATT
>CAYXES010000101.1:0-4443 GCA_964464075.1 uncultured Erysipelothrix sp.
CCCTCATGTAGAAAGACCGAAGTGTGGCTAACCAACTTGGGTTGAAATGATTTAATTCGCATGGGCCATTTTAAAGCTATCCGAGTTGGATGATGATAAAAAATAAGATATAAGGACGCAAAAATAACGAGTAAGCTTAATGATAAGATAATGATAACTCCTAAAAAAGGTACTGCAAGACCAAACATGGGTAAATCAAGAAAACGTGACAATACCATTGGACTATTCAATAACGTGTAAAGATTAAAATAACGCCACAATATTAATGATGATGTTTCACTAATAGTCTGATACAGGATTGCGGAAAAGAAGAATAAAACTAAAAATACAACCACCGCAACCTTATTATTTTGAAAAGCTTTATGTAACGCACTATAAATAACAGCTAACACCGTTAAAGTGAATCCTTTAATTAAAAGACTTCCGATTAACCAAGTACCTAAACTTAGTTGAAATGGACTTTGCGATAGAGATAAAACCGATTGCATCGATTGGCTAAAATCAATCTTGTCATACATTCCTTGTAACAGCAAGATATTCATGAGATAGACCAAAGTAACCATCACAAAAACACTAAGGGTAATGACTGCTAACTTAGCAAGCGCACTCGCTAATCTTCCCTTCTTACTGACAAGCATTAATTGGTCCATTTGGGTTTGTTCATCTTCTAAAAAAACATAAGTACAAATAATTAAAACCGCAAACACTAAGATCCAATCACTGTATGTAATTTTTGTAAACTGATTCATAGCGATATAATCTTCCGTGGCAATTGTAGTATCCTTAAGCTTTTGATAGGTCTTTTCCATCTCTTGGTAAGAATACAATTTCCAATTCGGATATCGATCCCACATCGGCCCCTCTTTTAACATTTTGATACTGTCTAATACATTCTCTATATATTGAGGATATTGATACGAATTGCGTGCATGTTCTTCCATTTCTTGATACAAGGCAATCATCTCTTGAAGTTCTAGCGAAGGTGGATTGCCCAAGTATTGTTGATAAGCATCGATAAAAAAAGGTTCATCAAAAATCGGTTGATATTCACCAAACCCCATCTCTGAAGACTCTAAATAAGCTTGATAATCCCTAATCGCCTGATATTCTACGCGTTTTTCAGTTAGTGTATTTAAACGCGTGGATGGTTCGATTTGGGACTGCTCATTAAAAATATCCTGATAGGTAGGATAATGTTGTATAATCATCTCTTTCGAATTATTTTGTTCAAGAAACAAGACTCCAATATTTGCAAGGCATAAAATCGCCATCAGAATTAGAAAAGAGGATTGACTTGTAAGTTTTTTAAGTTCATACCAAAAAATACGCATTAGTCCACCATGTAATAAAGATAAGCATCTTCCATATTCGCAATTAGTCCCGCTTCTTTGTGTTGTTCATCAAGATAGCGAACCAACAAGTCATCTTCAAGTTTAGAAACTCGAGAAACATGATAGTGTTGTTGATATTCGTCAAGTTGATCATAGCGGATTCGTTTCTCCACGATCTTACCTTGTAAGGAAGCCAGTAATGCTTCATTACTTCCCTTGAAAATAAGTTCACCCTTTTTTAAAAGTAAAACTTCGTCCGCAATCGACTCAATATCTTGCATCACATGCGTCGCAATGATTGTAATACGATTAGCGGATACTTTCGCAATATAGTTACGTAGTTTAATACGTTCATAGGGGTCTAATCCTGCGGTTGGTTCATCTAAAATCAATATTTCGGGATCATTAAGTAATGCTTGCGCAAACATTAACCGTTGACGCATCCCTCCCGAATAGGTTTTAATCTTTCGTTGGATATCTTGGGTTAAACCAACTTGATCGACAAGTTTATCGATCACCTGCTTAGCTTCCGTTTTATTCATTTTTTTAAGGGCAGCCATATAAAACAGAAATTCAAGACCACTAAAGTTATCATACCCTTTTTGATTCTGTGGCATTAGACCAATTTTATTACGATACTGATTTCCTAATTTTTGAATATTTTCACCCTGGTAATACACATCTCCTTGGCTTTGTTTTAATAAGGTAACCATAATGTTGATGAGTGTACTTTTACCAGCTCCATTAGGACCAATCAAACCATAAATCCCATTTTCTAAGCGAAATGAAACATCGGTTAAAGCTTGAACTTCCTTATATCGCTTACTTATTCTTTCTACCTTTAATTCTCCCATAGTTGTTCTCCTAATATATGCTTTTTATTCATACAAGCTATTCATTTTGATAATCAGTGCTAGGAAAAGTATCTAAAATTTCAATTTTCCCAATCTTACCATTTTTTAGTGGAATTCTCGCAAAGTGTTTATCTTTTGGATTCTCGTTATCAACCAAGTAGGTATAATAATAGTCACCAATGACTCCTTGTTCAAAGAAGAAGTTATACTTGTTATCAAATGATTCTTCGTCTAATCGTAACCCCTTTTCATCAATAAGAATTAATTTCGCATCGCTTCCTACTAAATCATAGAATATATTAAAAAGAAGATAACCCTCACTGGTTTTCATTGGTCTGATAATAGCATCCGTCAACTTCACTTCGGTTTCATTATATACCAAGACAAATTCAAACACCCATTCTTGTCTTTCTTTCGCCTCGATGCGTTGATTCTTAAAAAAGTAGGCATTATCAGTCGTTGAGTCTAAATTAACTCGTTCGCTCTCATTTGTTTTTAAATCTATTTTAAAATAAACCCTTGGTTCAATTTCATGGTGCTCGTTCACATAATTTAAAACGTTCACGTACATGTCATCTTCTAAAAACATAAAGCTGCCAATTTCCGAGTAAGCAAGCTGAGGAGCGATATTTTCTTGGCTAAGAGTATTTAAATCCACTTTATAGATACCGTTGTATCCATACGAATAATAAAGATTGTCATGGTGAATCACAAAAATTTGAGAACCCCCACCAAATAGATAATTCTCTGGCTGTATAAAGGTCTCAGGGGGAATCTCTAGCACTTTTTGTCGGTTTGTTCCATCCAAATCCATTTGATAGAGATATATTTCATAAATTTCTGTCTCCAGATCATGGCGTTTTCCGATAAAGTACAACTTATCTTGATAGTATCTTAAATATGATCCTACTGCTACTACATGGTCTTCATTAGATGTTCTAAAATATGAGGAACAATTCACAGGATTTTCGTAACTACATTCTTCTGAAGTATTTGAATTGACTATACTAGACTTCCCAGTGTTAAAATTATAAAAACTTAAAACATAAGTCATGTTCTTTGATGATGAATCAGGCGAATCTTCAAAAATTGAAACCCAGTAGTAAACTCCTTTTTCAATGGGTTCAATCGTTCTTAAGTTTGTGCCAGATGTTTGATGCAGTCCATAATCTGCTGCCCCATGATTAGTGTATATAAAGTCATTATCGGCAGAATCATTCCCATTATCAACCTGTTGATTACAGCCAACCAGAAAGATAATTGAGAGTATTAGTATTATTGCTTTTTTACTCATTTTGCCTCCTAAGTTTCAGAGGAGGTTAGTCCATTTTAACCTCCTCCATACATTTTTAAATTTTACGAAAATGGTTGACCAAGATGATATGTATTACTTCCATATGTAAACCAACCTTCAACATACGTTACCATAGTTGCATAACTTGGGATTGTATATTGAACATAAGCAATTCCATCTCCTCTATTAGATTGAGAAAAAGGACCTACAGTTGATCTGTAGCCTGTGCCATAACTATAAGTGACTACAATCTCTGATTTTAAATAGGTAGTTATGGGTAATCCTGTAATTTGACCCCAACCAGTTTTTTTATTAGAACTTCTGCCAACCTTGAAATCGTAAGAACCACCAGCAGCACCAATATTTACTACAAATAGTAATAGTAACATTGGTAACATCATTAAAGTTGTTATTCTTTTAATAGCTTTCATTATTTCACCTCCTTCCCTTTATATTTTGAAAATGATTTCCTATTTAAAAAACAAATCATTTTCATTTATTTCTTTTATTTACTTCTTTCATAAGAAGATTTCTGTGACTATTTATTCATTTGCTACATGATACTAGCTGAATATTTTGTTGTTCTCTTCAATAATTATTTGTTACATTGGTGAGAATGTTATTATTATTATTATTTTATCTCCAGTAATTATTCATATTGCTGGTTTGATAATAGCAAGTCATTTATAAATCAATTATACCATAGTAGCAACTGATTTTAATCGGAAGTTCGGCAATGTTACTATAAAATAAGTACAAAAAGAGAAAACGAGGTATCTTATAACTAAATTCTGGAAAAGAAAAAGTATAATATTAAGATACAAAATAATTAACTACTGTATTACTTTTAATGTGTTTTGTTTTAATCGTAGTTAATAAAAGAAAGATATCACTTTAACATCAAAAAATATAAATTAACAGTTATCTATAACTCAATTATATCAACCAATTTATTAATTGATTC
>CAYXES010000102.1:0-4423 GCA_964464075.1 uncultured Erysipelothrix sp.
ATTTGGTTAGGATTTGGGTGGTTTTGGGGTTTTGATTTTGTGTGGTGGCGGGTTACCTTGCTCTTTTTTCTCCCTAACTTGATTAAGGATCAAGAGCTAGTGCGGGTCATAACCTATTGGTGCTTATTACTTTGCTTTTCAAGGTTGGCCACTTCAACCATGTTTATCTTTTTAATGGTATTAACCTTTGTGGTTAATGTGAAAAGCTCTTTCTTTAATCGAATGCTTTCATTGGCTTCTTTACAACACGCCCTTTTTTATACCAGTGATTTGCTGGCTTTGTTGGTATTTCCTGGAATTGTCTTTTTAAGTGGTATCATCTTCTTAATGACTTGGCTGGTGGTGTTGTTACCATTTATGCGTATTGTTTATAACCCTATACTGACATTCATTATAAAGGTTTTATCGTTTAATAATTTGATGATGGTCGGGCGTTTTAGTCTGATTTTGGTGCTAATAAGTTATGTTTTAAGATATAATCGCCGTTTGAAACATCCTTATATGGCATGTGGGCTGTATACTTTGATGTTGCTTCATCGCGTTTATCCATTTTATGATGTGGTTGTTTTTCTAAACGTTGGACAGGCCGATGCAAGCATTGTGCGCTTAGGTGGTAATCGAGGTTCCATGATGTTTGATGTGGGTCGGGCACAAAATGCTCCCTTAGTTTTGAATAGCTTGAGAGGATTAGGGATTAAAGATTTAGATGGGATTGTGATTAGTCATGATGATAGTGATCATGTGGGTGGTTTAGAGCGTCTTATGCAGGCGATGCCTTATAGTGTTGTTTATACTCAAAAGAAAGATATTAGCTTTAAGCAACTATACTTTCAAGTTTTAAATCAAGATTATGTAGGTCTTGATGATAATGATGATTCTTTAATTGGCTTAATCAAAGTAGGGGACTTGTCCTATTTGTTTATGGGCGATGCAGGTATTGATGCGGAAGCCCATCTTATCAGGTCCTATCCAAATTTAAGGGTGAATGTCTTAAAAGTGGGTCATCATGGCTCTAAAAGCTCAACTTCTTCCAATCTTATCGCAAGCATTCAACCCGATATTGGTATCATTAGTGCCGATTCATCCATCTATGGTCATCCCCATGATGAAGTTATGCGCACTTTAGCTCAGTATCAGGTTTTAAGTCTGGATACAAAGACTTATGGGGACCTCGTTTTTATATCCTTTTTAAAGCATCATTTTGTCATAACTTCATCCGGGTATTTTGGTATAATAAGATAGGTGATACGATGAAAGTACTCTTATATGGGGCTGAGCGTTATCTTTTAGAAAAACAAGCACAAGCCATCATTGAAAAAAAGCATAGTTACGCAAAGGATATTGAGCCTTTACTTTTTGATTGTGAAAATTATGAATTTTCATGGAATCATTTGATGGAAGAGATTCTAACCGTTTCTTTCTTTGAACCTTATAAGATTATCTATTGTATTAATCCCCAAGCGGTTCTAAGTGATTTATCTCAAGCATCCTTGAATCAATTATTGGATCTATTAGAACACTTAGGTGATGATGTTTTATTCTTTATGATGGTTGATCAACCTTCCTACGATAAACGTTTAAAGCTATTTAAACTCTTTTCTAAGAATAAGGAAGTGCTTGAGGTGGCTTCTCTTAATTACCGTGACTTTAGAAATATCGTAATTACCAGTCTAAAGGAAAACAATATTCATCTAGGAAATGTGGAATTGGATGCATTATTAGATCGTTTGAATATGCATGTCTTATCCTTACAACAGGAAATTAAGAAACTTGCGACATATCCTGGTAAGTTAAGTGTTGATGTGATTGATGAGTTAATCGCAAAACCAATTTCTGAGAATGTCTTTGATTTATCTAAAGCCATTATGCTGAAGGACTATAAGGCTACCTGGAGTATCTATCAGAAATTACTGATTCAAAAATATGATCAGACCGCACTAATTCCTGCCATTGCTTGGCAGTATCGAATTATGCACCATATTCTGCATTATAAACAAGAGGATTTAAGTCAATTTGAAATTCAGAAACGACTTAAAGAACATGATTATACGTTTAGAAAAGCGTGGGAATACGCAAATAAGACAAGCAAAGATACGGTTGAGAAACTCATTAATGAGTTAGCGCAACTTGATCAAGCCATTAAGGGTGGTTTGACAGATAAGAAGATAGGATTTGAACGATTTTTATTGGAGGCGATGAAATAGATGGAATCACTTAGAGAAATGTACAAGGTGGGTTATGGCCCATCCTCATCCCATACCTTAGCGCCCATGCGCGCCAGTGAAATGTTTAAGGAAAGGACCAGTCAGGCTCATACTTATGAG
Source organism: uncultured Erysipelothrix sp. (assembly GCA_964464075.1). GTDB lineage: Bacteria > Bacillota_I > Bacilli_A > Erysipelotrichales > Erysipelotrichaceae > UBA6182. Next base: position 2,325 of record CAYXES010000102.1, read on the forward strand.
GTTGAACTTTATGGTTCTTTAGCCTTAACGGGTAAGGGTCACTTTACCGATGATATTATCATCAAGACCTTAAGTCCTGTTCCAACTCATGTTAAGTTTTGTGCGAACTGGCAATATGAAGACCAATCCGGCTTGATTTTAAAAGCCTTAGATAAAGAAGGGCATCAATTTAAAGAATGGACGGTCTTTTCTTTAGGTGGTGGTTCGATTAAGGTTCTTGAAGAAGACTTTGATTTTCAGAGGATTGTTTATCCTCATCAAAGTTTCAATGAGATTGCGCAGTTTTGTAAGGAACATAAACTTAATCTAGCGCAATATGTTTATAATTTTGAGCCCGATATTAAGCCGTATTTGGCACAAATGTTAGATGCCATGTTTAAGTCTGTTTATGAGGGAATTAATCAACAGGGCGTCTTACCAGGGCCCCTTAAGCTAGCTAAAGTCGCTCGTGATCTGTGGCTAAAGGCCAACAGTTTAAGTTCTACGGAAAAGAAGAAGAAACTTAAGCTAGTTGCTTATGCCTATGCAGCCAATGAGCAAAATGCTTCCAATCAAATGGTGGTTACCGCGCCGACTATGGGTGCTTGTGGGGTGATGGCAGCCTTTATGTATTATGCCTATCATGATTTAGGATTTTCAAAGCACCGCTTGGTGGATGCTATGGCGGTTGCTGGAGTGATTGGGAATTTAATTAAACACAACGCCACTATTTCAGGAGCTGTTGGTGGATGTCAGGCTGAAGTTGGTTCTGCGACTTCCATGGCAGCCGCCGCCAAAGCCTTTTTAGATGGTCATTCCATCAAGGTTATTGAAGTGGCCGCTGAAATTGCCATGGAACATCATCTAGGCTTAACCTGTGATCCCATTGGTGGTTATGTGATGATTCCTTGTATTGAGCGTAATGGGGCAGCCATTTTAAGAGCCTTTGATGCGGTCTTTATGGCTGAAAATTTGTCCATCTTAAAAGACAATTTTGTTCAATTTGATGATGTGATTGCGACCATGAATTATACCGGTCAAAAACTAGCGGTTGAATTGAGGGAAACATCCTTAGGTGGTCTTGCGACCATTGTGAAGCCCAAATAAAAAAACTGCTCCAAGTGGATACAGTTTAGTCTAATGTTGATAAGAGTTTTGCGTATTTTGATTTCTGACGCGCAACATAATTCTTATGATGGATGTTGCTTGTGATTGATTTATCCAAAAGTGAATTTAATTCATTGAATGCCACCAAAGCTTTTTCGCTATCGCCTTCTTCAACGAGTTTTCTGACGTGTTTCATTTTTGTTTTCAAAGCTGAACGTTGGGAAGTGTTAGCAGCTTGGCGTTTCATATTCGTGATCGCACGTTTCTTTTGACTTTTAATATTCGGCATGTTTCCCTCCTTAATTGCTTCACTATTATAACAAAGCATATTTTAAATTGCAATCAAACTAAAATTTGGAAAGAAGGTCATAAAATGAAGTTTAACGTTGTGTTTATGGGTACTCCTGAAATTGGAGCTGCCATTCTAGATAGTCTAAGTGAGCTAAATCTCAATGTAATTGCGGTTGTTAGTCAACCGGATAAAAAGGTAGGACGTAAACAAGTTTTACAATATCCACCGGTTAAAATTAAGGCCCTTGAAAAAGGCTATCAAGTTCTACAACCCTATAATAGTCAAATGCTTTATGATCAACTTAAAGATTTTGAGATTGATGCGATCATTACCTGTGCTTATGGCATGATTTTACCTGAGAAGGTATTGAAGCTTGCGAAGCTTAAAGCCATTAATGTGCATGCCTCCTTATTACCAAAATATCGGGGTGGGGCACCCATTCAATATGCGATTAAAAACAATGATAGTGAGACTGGCATTACCATCATGGAGATGGTCAAAGCTATGGATGCGGGGGATATGTTTGTCCAAGAATCTCTAACCATTGATTTTGAGGATACGACCACCAGCTTAACCCATAAGTTAACACGTTTAGGACAAGCCATGGTTACAAAATATGTGCTTGCGATTCTAAAAGGGGAGTTACAAAGCCGAGCTCAAGATCCTGAGTTGGTTACTTTTTCACCCATCATCACTTATGAGGATGAACGAATCGATATGA
>CAYXES010000103.1:0-4397 GCA_964464075.1 uncultured Erysipelothrix sp.
TCGCATCACCGAACAGTTTGCATTATAAGCAGGCTAAGGCAGCTTTGATGGCTAACAAACATGTTATTTGTGAGAAACCTTTAACCTCAACTCTAAATGAATTGGATGAGTTATTAGCTTTAGCAAAAACTCAAGATAAAATCTTTGTGGAAGCAATTACCAATATCCACATGCCAAACTTTGCAGCCCTTAAAGAAAACTTACCTTTAATTGGTCAGGTGAAAATCGTGAATGCTAGCTTCTTGCAGTATTCAAGCCGTATGGATCTCTATAAGAAAAAGCAAGTGACGAATGTCTTTGACCCTGAATTTTCAGGGGGTGCTCTCATGGATATTAATGTCTATAATATACATTTCATCTGTGGTCTCTTTGGTAAACCAAGTAAGGCAACCTATCATCCTCAAGTTGGTTTTAATGGAATTGATTTAGCTGGGACTGCGATTTTAGAGTATCCTGATATGACTGCTATTTGTGTTGGTGGTAAAAATGTACAAGGTGATAGCCACGCGATGATTTATGGGGAGCAGGGCTCTATCAAAGTGAATGGTGCAGTTAGTTTGATGAAAGAAGTAATCATTCAAAAGGAAGATTCTCAAATCATTAATGAGCAAACTTTTGAAAATCATATGGTTTATGAAATCCAGAACTTTGTGAAGATTATTGAAAATCATGATGTATCCTTAGCGGATAAGCTTAATGCTCATAGTCGCATGGTCTATGAAGTACTTCATAACATGCGCAAGCAAGCAGGTATTTTATTTCCAGCTGATCACTAAATGTGAAATCCTTTTATTTCTTAACATGTAAACAATGTAAGTGAATGAAAACTTATACATTATGAAAGAATTGTGAAAAAAAGCGTGTTGACTTGCTTTATATTTTCAGATATACTTAAGTAAATATTTCAAGTCAGAAATATAGAGGAGGAATTAAATGAAAAAAAGACTATTAGCCTTATTTTCTTTAACGCTTGCTTTTGTATTAGTTGTCAGTGCCTGTGGCCCTAAAAAGCCAGAGGGTGGGGATGACCCGAAAGATGAGGTTAAAGAAGTATTGGTTGTTGGTACTGGTGCTGATGCCGTTACATTAGACCCACATGGTACAAATGACCAACCATCTTCCCGTGTCTCAAAGCAAATTTATGACACCTTAATTTTCCAAACTGAGGAATTAGATTTAATCCCAGGTCTTGCAGAAAGTTGGGAAGAAGTTGATGATCGTACGTTTGAGTTCAAACTTCGTAAAGGAGTTAAATTCCATAATGGTGAAGAACTAAAAGCATCGGATGTTAAGTTCACACTTGAAAGAGCAAAACGTTCATCCCACATTGGCCATATTGTTGGACCAATCTCTGAAGTTGAAGTAGTTGATGATTACACATTCAAATTATCAACAGCTGAGCCATTTGCACCAATCTTAACGCACTTAGCTCACCCAGCTGCTGCGATTCTTAATGAAAAAGCAGTGGTTGAATACTTAGAAGATGAAGATGCAGAATTTGATACCGAGTATGGTTTACATCCAGTTGGAACCGGACCATTCAAGTTTAAAGCTTGGAGTGCTGGCGATAGCATCACAATCGAAAGAAATGATGACTATTGGGGCGATAAAGCGAAAATGAAAGAAGTTATCTTTAAATCAATTACTGATAACTCCGTTCGTACCATTCAGCTTGAAGCTGGTGATATCGATATCGCTTATGATATTCAACCAAATGATGTTGATCGAGTTGAAAATGATGCAAACTTAGTTTTACAACGTGACTCTAACTTATCCACAACCTATATTGGGTTTAATGTTGATAAGAAACCATTAGATGACGTTCGCGTTCGTCAAGCAATCAACCATGCAATTAACATGCAAGCTGTTGTAGATAGTGTCTACCACGGGGTTGGTTCAGCCGCTAAAGGACCTTTAGGACCTAACGTATTTGGATCCTACCAAGGTTTAGAAGGCTATGCTTATGATGTTGAGAAAGCTAAAGAATTACTAGCTGATGCTGGTTTAGCAGATGGCTTCAAGATTAGTCTATGGACTAATGAAAACCAACAACGGATTGATATCGCAACGATTGTTGAGAATCAATTAGAAGCAATTGGAATTGAAGTTGAAGTTGAAGTTGTCGAGTGGGATAAGTATCTTAAAGATACCGCTGATGGTAAGCATGATATGTTTATCTTAGGTTGGACCACGGTAACTGCTGATGCTGACTATGGTTTATATGCACTTTTCCATTCAAGTCAAGTTGGAGAAGCTGGAAACCGTTCTTACTACCGTTCTGCTGAAGTTGACAAACTTCTTGATCAAGGACGTACAACCGTTGATGCTGATGAGCGTGCCGATTTTTACAAACAAGCACAAGAAATCATTCGTGACGATGCTCCATGGATCTTTACCTGGACAGGTGAAAACCTAGCTGGTTTACGTAAAGAAGTTAAAGGCTTTAAACAGCATCCGGCTGGACACCACAAGCTTGATAAAGTTTATATTGAAAACTAGTCAATAAAAAGATAATGTGGTAAAGGGTCATCATGGTATGACCCTTCTTTTTCTAAAAATAAGGAGCAAGGTTAATGATTAAGTATGCAATTAAAAGAATATTATTGCTTATACCAGTACTCATAGCGATTACATTTATAATATTTTCGCTCTTGCATTTTTCCGGTGACCCTGCTCGGGTTATTTTGGGGGAACAAGCTTCTGGTGATCAAGTTGAAAAGCTACGCGAGGAAATGGGGCTTAATGATCCTTTTTTAATTCAGTATGGACGTTATGCGAAGAAGGTCTTTGTTGAGTTTGATTTAGGTCGTTCTTATGTAACGAAACGTTCTGTCAATGATGAAATTAAGGCACGTTATCCTAAAACCCTTACGCTTGCGATTAGTGGAATCGTGGTAGCGGTGTTTATTGGGGTTCCCTTGGGTGTTATTTCCGCAACTAAGCAGAACTCATGGGCGGATAATATATCCATGTTCCTTGCTTTGATTGGGGTTTCGATGCCGGTCTTCTGGAAGGGCATCTTATTTATGCTCTTGTTTTCACTGACGCTTAAATGGCTGCCGACCTCAGGGTATGGGACCTTTAAGCAAATGATCTTACCCGCAATCAGTTTAGGTTTAGGATCAGCCGCCATTATTGCGCGGATGACCCGTTCTAGTATGCTTGAAGTATATCGCCAGGATTATATTCGTACAGCGCGGGCAAAGGGACTACGAGAATTTTTCGTCGTTAATCGCCATGCTTTACGTAATGCCCTGATTCCAGTAATCACGGTTATTGGTTTACAATTTGGCTATTTACTGGGTGGTGCGGTTATCACTGAGAGTATTTTCTCAATCCCAGGTATTGGTAAATGGATTGTGGATGGGATTGCGAAACGTGACATGGTCGTAGTTCAGGGTGGTGTCCTTTTAATTGCGATGACTTTCTCGATTATTAACCTTATTGTTGATATTGTTTATGGGGTATTAGACCCTAAAATTAGAGAGCAATATAAGTAGGGGTGCAGGGTATGTTTAGAAAAAAAGATGAAACTAAAAATACAAATATGAATCTTGGCCCATGGCGGGAGATGTGGTTACGTTTAAATAAGAATCGTCTTGCAATGGTGGGTTTGTATGTTCTAATTATTCTTGTCTTAATGGCTGTCTTTGCGGACTTTGTCGCGCCCTTTTCCTTTAAGGAACAAAACTTATTGAACACTTTCGCAAAACCTAATGCGACCCATTGGTTTGGGACTGACAACTTTGGTCGTGATATCTTTTCACGGGTAGTCTTTGGAGCGCGTGTTTCCTTACGCGTTGGTTTAATTTCAGTTGGTATTGCTTTGATTATTGGAGGTACCATTGGTGCAATCGCTGGTTTTAAAGGTGGTTGGATTGATACGATAGTCATGCGTATCATGGATATCATGCTGGCTATCCCAAGCATGCTTTTAGCAATTGCGATTGTATCTTCCATGGGTGGAGGCTTAAGAAATGTAATGATTGCGGTTGGGATTGGAAATATTCCTTCCTATGCTCGTATTATTCGAGCCAGTGTAATTGCCCTTAAAGAAGAACAGTTTGTGGAAGCTTCCTATGCTTTAGGCTCAAGTAATCGTGCCATTATTTGGAAACATATCTTACCCAATACCATGGCGCCGATTATTGTTCAATCAACTCTAGGGGTTGCCAGTGCCATTTTGGCCGCCGCAGCACTAGGATTTTTAGGTTTAGGTTTAGAACCACCACGTCCGGAATGGGGTGCCATGCTTAATGATGGTCGCCATTATTTACGTGATCATCCACACATGACAACCTTCCCAGGGGTTGCGATTATGATAACCATTCTGTCACTGAATCTATTAGGTGATGGTTTACGGGATGCATTAGATCCAAAATTGAAAGACTAAACGC
>CAYXES010000104.1:0-4354 GCA_964464075.1 uncultured Erysipelothrix sp.
TCTTTTTTAATTAAGGTGTTTTCACCCTTATAACGTACGACGACTTCATCATTGATTAATTCATTGCCGACCACTTCATTGGCCTGGGCAATGACATAATCTAACTCATCATCACTGGATAAATAGACAATTTCATCGGTCACTAAACCATCTTCACTCACCACCCGATATGGGGTTTGAATAAAGCCAAACTCATTAACTCGACCATAGGTGGTCAAGTTTGAGATCAGACCAATGTTTGGTCCTTCTGGGGTTTCAATCGGACAGATCCGACCATAGTGAGAACTATGAACGTCACGGACCTCGTAACCAGCTCGCTCACGGGTTAAGCCACCCGGACCAAGCGCTGAAATCCGACGTTTATTGGTTAATTCAGCTAAGGGATTGGTTTGATCCATGAATTGTGATAACTGAGAACTGGAGAAGAATTCTTTAATCGCCGCCGTTAAAGGACGAATATTCGTTAGATTCTTCGGTGTTAGTTGAGCTGTCTCAGTAATCGACATCCGCTCCTTAACCACCCGCTCCATACGCGACAAGCCAATTCTAAATTGATTCTGAATCAACTCACCCACAGTACGAATCCGACGGTTACCAAGTTGGTCAATATCATCCACATCACCAACCCCATCATAAAGATTGAGTAAGTAGTCATAGGATGCATACATATCCGATACAGTTACTGTCTTCGCAAACGATAGTGGGTCAACCCCAATAATTTTCACTTTATGATTTTCTTCGGTATAAATCTCAACCACTTGAACCGCGGCTCCGATCAACCATAAAGAAACATCTTTTTGATTCGCAGCCTTCACAATCGCTTCACTTTGTTTATTGGTGAATGCTTGTTTATTGTGACTTTCTGCCTTAAAGGTATACGGTCTAATCACCTGTTTCTTGTCCACCACCATGTCTTCATTATCAACTAATAAACGACCTAGGGTGAATAGACGTTGACCATAGTTTAAGGTTGGACGCACATTCTCAGCATTAAGTTTAACTTCCTTAGCGATAATCCCACCAAAGATTGCGATTTCTAAATCACTACCCTTTAAGTGTGCTACATCTTTTTCAACTAAGACTTGCCCACTGTGGTATTCCACTTCATCCACACTAAAATCTTCGGCAACGACCCGACCTAATAAACCTTGTTCAAGATTGGTTGAAACCTTGATTACATCCGGATAGGCAAAGAGATGATTCACAGGGAAAGCTTCCATGTTGATACCATGATTAAAGACTTCCCGTAAGACATCCCGTTCTTTACGACGGATTAAGGTTCCACTCTCATAAACCACGTTCCCTTGATGATCAAGGATATCCATGGCTAAACGATAATCTTCAATGCGATTACCGACTGATAATTTCTTCTTTAATTTATAACGACCTGCTTTGGTTAAGTCATAACGACGATAATCAAAGAACTTGGCTCCCATTAAGTTAATGGCACCATCTTTGGTTGCGACTTCATCCGAACGTTGGTTCTCATAGATGGAAAGTAAAGCTTCTTCTGTCGTCTTTACTTTATCCGCAACTAAAGTATTGGTGATTTCTTCATAGTTACCAAAGAGACCCGTATATAAATGGAGATAGTTATTGAGGAACTCACGCGCTTCATCAATAACTTCAAGCTCTTCATTAACTTCTAAATTTAAAGCCTTCATAAAGACTTTAAAGCCAGTTGTCTCTAAAGGATCTTCATTCTTATCCAAATCAAGCGATAAGCCAATCGCTTTTAAAAGGATACTGGATAGAATCTTACGTTTACGATCAATACGCATATTGATGATTCGCCCTAAAGCTGGTTTCTTCGCATCCGTCATCATCTCCAACCAGGTACCCCGACTTGGGATTAACTCACTGTTGTAGATATCTTTTTGATTGCGACTATCCGATTCAATTTCATAATAGGCACCTGGTGAACGAACAATTTGAGAAACAATTACCCGCTCCGCACCATTTACAATAAAGGTCCCGGTATCACTCATTAGGGGAAAATCACCAAAGAAGACATCTTCAAACTTTTCAATCACTTCCCCAGTTGAGGATTCGACAATTGAAAGTTTCATTTTTGCCCGAATTGGTGATGCATACGTGGATTCACGTATCTTACTTTCTAAGACATCGTATTTGGGTTCTCCAAATTCATAGTCTAGAAATTCTAATTTAATGGTTTCTGAATAGTTAACGATAGGATAAATCTCATCAAAAACTTCTTTCATTCCTTCTTCTTGAAACCATCTGAAGGAATCTGTTTGTATTTCTACTAAATTGGGAAGGTCAAGTTCTCCACTAACTTTAGAATAGTCGCGTCGAACTACTTTATTTCCAAATTTCGACTGCTTGTAAGCGTCATTTTTTGCCATATATTACTTCCTTTCCCTATTACCATAATGTCAAAAGAAGCACAAAATACACATAAAAGTCGTATTATTATGCAATTTATTATATTATCAAATGATTGTCAAGTTGTCAAGTTTTTTCGCACGTAATTATCCAAAACCCCTTTTCTCGATGAATCATCTGAGCCTTAGGATAAATCGTCTGTAAGTACCTCAGGGCACTGGGTGCCCCTTGGTCTTTACGAATCACCACATACAGGATGCCATCATCCTTAAGGTGATTATAAGTTTGTTTCAACAAATCATACATCTTTTCCTTCCCTACTTTAATAGGGGGATTAAATGCGATGGTATCAAACATCATATCAATCTTTGAAAAACCATCGGATAAGATAACATTCAAATTCAATTGATAACGCTGCCCGTTTTCTAGGGTTAAGGCAATCGCGCGCTCATTGACATCACTTGCCACCACCTCAACTTCAGGATAGTTAGCTTTGATCATCATTGCTACAACCCCATAACCACATCCATAATCTAGAAAACGTCCACTTGTACCTCTTTTATGAATCACATCCAACATAATCTTAGTCCCGGTATCCACATGATCTTTTGAGAATACCCCTTTATCACTAAGCAGTTGGTAATCAACGCCCAAAAACCGGAAGGTAATAATTTTCCGGTTATGTTTTACATTGGGGTCGTTTATAAAATAATGTGTCATGAAATACCTCCTTATGCAACCTGGTTGCGAATAAGGCGATATTATTTAACTTCGACTTCAGCTCCCGCTTCAATTAATTTTTCTTTAATTTCTTGAGCTTCTTCTGGATTAATGTTTTCTTTAATTGCGATTGGTGCTTTATCAACTAAGCCTTTAGCTTCAACTAAGCCAAGTCCTGTGATTTCACGTACTACTTTAATAACCGCAACTTTACTTTGCCCTGGAGCATTTAAGAATACGCTAACTTCACTTGCTTCTTCTTCTGCTTCCGCTGCTGGAGCTGCACCGGCAACCGCTACTGGAGCTGCTGCGCTTACGCCAAACTCTTCTTCAATTGCTTTAACTAATTCATTAAGTTCTAAGATTGTCATTTCCTTTAGTGCGGAAATGAGTTCTTCTGATGTAATTTTTGCCATTTTATTGATCCTCCGATTTTTCTTCTTTAGCCTCAGCTACTTCTTCAGCTGGTGCTTCCTCTACTTCTGGGGCTGCTTCAGTTTCTGCTGCTTCAGCTTCAACTGCCACTGCTTCCTTCACTTCTTCAACCTTAGCTTCTTCCTTGACTGCTTCAGCAGGTGCTTCCACATCATCGCCTCTGGTTTGTGCCACTTGATCAAGTGCATAAGCAAAGTTTCTGATTGGTGCTTGGAATAAGCCTAACAACATTGAAATCATGCCTTCGCGGTTTGGTAAGGTTGCTAATTCTTTTAACATCACATCATCAACAATTTTACCTTCAACGATACCGCTCTTTAGTACCAATGCTTTGTTTTTCTTCGCAAATTCTGCTAACAGGCGACTAGGTGCTACTGCATCATCTGAAAAGACAAATGCATTAGGACCGGTTAGATAACCTGTTAACTCATCAAATCCAGCTGACTCAGCTGCCCGTGAAGCAAGCTTGTTTTTATAGATTTTCATCTCAATGTTTTCTTCACGTAGTTTACGACGCAAGGTTGTCATTTGAGCAACGCTTAAGCCACGGTATTCTACCACAACGGTAGATTGGGACTCGGCAAATTTACCAGCAATCTCACTCACAACCACTTTTTTTGCTTCTAAAACTTTTTGGTTCATGGTCTTTGTTCCTCCTTTTTCTTAAGCAACAATATCCATAAAATATAAAACTCACGCCTAAGCATGAGTAAAAAGGTTTATCTTTTTCCTCGGCAACCTGATTAAGCCCTTGGCCGTTGCTGTCTTAGGGATATTGATAGCTTAACTATCATACCATATCCAGCCAACTTGTCAATATTTGTATCTTGATAAACCTAGGATTTCAATTATT
>CAYXES010000105.1:0-4345 GCA_964464075.1 uncultured Erysipelothrix sp.
GTAACCCTCTTATCTGGTGGCCAGCAACAGCGGGTCGCCATTGCGCGGGCCCTCATTAATGAACCCATGGTTCTACTATTGGATGAACCACTAGGTGCTTTGGATTTAAAACTTAGAAAAGAAATGCAACTGGAGTTAAAAAAGATTCAAAAAGAAGTTGGGATTACTTTTATCTATGTAACTCATGACCAAGAAGAAGCCTTAACCATGTCCGATAAGATTGTGGTCCTTAATGAAGGTGAAATTCAACAAATTGGTACTCCTATTGATATCTACAATGAACCAGAAAACCGTTTTGTGGCGGATTTTATTGGGGAAAGTAATATCTTTGAGGGGATTATGATTGACGATTATCGCGTTTATTTTGATGATCAAGAATTTGAATGTGTTGACTATGGCTTTGATGAAAATGAAGCCATTGACATTGTCATTCGACCGGAAGATTTAGATATCGTCAAAGTAGAATCAGGGAAATTAAAAGGTAAAGTCATCTCTTCTATCTTTAAAGGCGTTCATTATGAAATTGTGGTTAAGACACAACATCGAGAATACATTATTCATTCCACGGATAATGTACAGTTAAATGAAGAAGTGGGTTTATTTTTAAATCCAGAAGATATTCATGTCATGTCACAAATGGGGAGCTACTAATGAATATTTATAATAATTTCATTAAGCCCTATATTATCTGGCTCTTTATCTTCGTTTTAATACCCTTGTTGTTGATTCTTTTTTACGCCTTTACTAAAGAAGGTAATGATGTCTTGGTCTTTAAGGTAACCCTAGAGAACTTTATTCGCTTCTTTGATCCAATCTTCCTTAAGGTGCTCTATAAATCCCTTTATATCGCGCTTATCACAACCTTAATTTCAATTCTAATTGGTTATCCGATTGCTTATTTCATCAGTAATACTTCGGAAAAGCTTCAAACTCTGTTAGTTTTATTAATCACCATGCCCATGTGGATCAACATGCTGGTAAGAACCTACGCTTGGATTGGGATCTTAGCGGAATATGGACTCATCAACATGATTCTTGGTTACTTCAACATTGGTCCCATTAACTTCATGTATACTGACTTTGCGGTCATTCTGGGAATGGTTTATAACTTCTTACCCTTTATGATCCTATCCATCTATACGGTCTTAGCCAAGCTTGATAAGGCGATTATTGAAGCCAGTTATGATTTAGGTGCCAATCAACGTCAAACCTTTATGAAAGTCATCTTTCCACTATCTATTCCTGGTGTCATAACCGGAATTACCCTGGTATTCTTACCGGCGGTATCCACCTTCGTCATTCCTAAATTCTTAGGCGGTGGATCTTATGTCTTGATTGGGAATTTGATTGAAACTCAATTTATTACGGTTGGTGAGTGGAACTTCGGCAGTGCCATATCCTTGATTATGACGGTCATTATTATGTTATCGATGATTGTTACCAAGAAATTTGATAAGAATCCCGAAGAAGGAGCTCAAATCAAAAGTGAGGCACGCTTATGGTAGGCACAAAAAGTTACCGTTGGCTACCCATCTTTATTATTGGAAGCACTTTACTCTTCTTCTATCTGCCGATTATTATTATGATTATCTTTTCCTTTAATGATTCACGCTCTCTAACCAGTTGGAGTGGATTCTCCCTTCAGTGGTATGAAGGTTTGTTTAGAAGCCGAGAAGCCATTGCGGCCGTAACCACAACCATTGTGGTCGCTCTAATATCAACCTTGGTGTCCACCTTTGTCGGTACTATAACCGCAATTGGACTTTCAAAAAATAAGAAAATTATTCGTGACATTGTCTTAACCTTTAATGATTTCCCTATCTTAAATCCTGAGATTGTCACCGCGATTGGCTTTATGTTGCTGTTCTCTGCCTTTTCCATTCAACGTGGTTTTACCACCATGTTGCTGGCGCACATTAGCTTCTCAATTCCTTATGTCATCTTGAGTTTGCTCCCTAAACTGAGGTCCCTTGACCCCAACCTAGCGGAAGCTGCCATGGACTTAGGGGCAACCCCCTGGCAGGCATTAACGAAAGTTATCGTACCTCAGATTACTCCGGGTATGTTAGCGGGCGCTTTGATTGCCTTCACCATGTCCTTTGATGACTTTGTGATATCCTACTTTGTGACGGGTGGGGGAGTCAAAAATATCTCCATCTTGGTATACACCATGTCCAAACGCATTAATCCAACCATTAATGCGCTATCAACTATTTTAATTCTCATTATTACCATCGTCCTGGTGGTGGTCAATGTATTACCACAAGCTAAGAAAAAAGAAAGAAGGTCCTACTAATGAAAAAATATATTGTCTTAAGTCTACTGCTTTTACTGGCTTTAGCTGGTTGTGGCAACAAACCTACCGAAACGCTCAAAGTTTATAATTGGGGTGTCTATATTGATGAAACCTTGATTCAAAAGTTTGAGAAAGCGAATCATGTAAGAGTTATTTATGATAACTTTGATTCTAATGAAATGATGTATACTCAACTTGCGAGTGGGGAAGTGTATGATGTCGTGGTCCCGTCCGATTACACCATTGAGCGAATGATCAGTGAGGATATGCTACAAAAAATTGATCGTAGCAAACTTACTAATTATGATCAACTACTTGACCACTTAAAAACATTACCTTTTGATGAAAACAATGATTATGCGATTCCTTATTTTTGGGGTAATATCGGCTTAGTCTACAACCAGGATAATGTTAGTCTTAGTGACCTTCAAAGCCAAGGTTGGAATATCTTAAAGAATCCTAAATATGCGGGACGTATCTTCTTCTATGACTCTGAGCGTGATGCCTTTATGGTCGCCCTTAAAGCCTTAGGTTATTCCGCTAACACCACCGATGTGGATGAACTCAATGAGGCCTATGAATGGCTACGCGAAGTTCAAGCGACGATGAACCCGGTTCTAGTCACCGATGAAGTGATTGATCAAATGATTAATGGAACCAAAGATATCGCCATCATGTATTCTGGGGATGCGGTCTATGTGGAAATGGAAAATGAAGCTATGCATTACTTTGTTCCAAGTGAAGGAACCAACATTTGGGTGGATGCGATGGTGATTCCTAAAAATGCACGTAATGTTGAGATGGCTCATAAGTGGATTGATTTCATGCTTAGTGAAGAAGCATCTTACGCTAATACCTTAGAAGTAGCTTATACGACCACCAATAAAAACGTATTTGAAGATGTGATTAAGGATGATTTCATAGATTATCTTGACTCCTATGTCATGCGTCTTGATAATAATAAGGACGAAAGTTTCCGTTATAATGCCGATACCAAACGTATTATGGCAGACCTCTGGATTCGCGTTAAAGCACAATAAAAAGGCTCAAAAAGCCTTTTTTTAGTGGCTTTTTAAAAAAGCTGAAATTTACAGTTTATCATTGCATTTTAAGATGGGCTTATGTATAATAGAAAAGCACAGCAGTAACGGTTCCTTGGCCAAGTGGTAAGGCAATAGACTGCAACTCTGTGATCATCGGTTCGAATCCGATAGGAACCTCCAAACTTTGGGGATGTGGCGGAATAGGCAGACGCAACGGACTTAAAATCCGTTGAAGTGAAACTTCGTGTGGGTTCAAGTCCCACCATCCCCACCATCGTTATAGCCATTTGGCTAGTGTTAAGTAAAAATATGCGCCCATAGCTCAACTGGATAGAGCGTTTGACTACGGATCAAAAGGTTGCGGGTTCGATTCCTACTGGGCGCGCCATTTTATTTTTTTATGTCGGGATGTAGCACAGCTTGGTAGTGCACTTGATTTGGGATCAAGGGGTCGCAGGTTCAAATCCTGTCATCCCGACCATTTTTTTTAATTTATATGGCGGGATAGCTTAGTTGGCTAGAGCGTTCGGTTCATACCCGAAAGGTCGTGGGTTCGAGTCCCACTCCCGCTACCATTATTGCCGTCCTGTAGGATTTTTTTTATCGGTAATAACGGTTATTTCGTCCTTAATCTGACCACAAGTTTATATGTTAAATGTGCTTTTACATATTGAAATAATGATATTTATTATGTATAATGTAAAAGCGCTATTCATTTGCTAAGAGCTTGATTTTAGTCGCTTGGACCCTTAGCTCAGTTGGTCAGAGCTACCGGCTCATAACCGGTTGGTCGTAGGTTCGAGTCCTACAGGGTCCACCATGATGGAGGAATACCCAAGCGGTTGAAGGGACTGGTCTTGAAAACCAGCAGATGTGAGAGCATGCGTGGGTTCGAATCCCACTTCCTCCGCCAGGTTATTTATGATATAATCATG
The DNA here is from genome assembly GCA_964464075.1 of uncultured Erysipelothrix sp. Lineage (GTDB taxonomy): Bacteria > Bacillota_I > Bacilli_A > Erysipelotrichales > Erysipelotrichaceae > UBA6182. The sequence goes on from CAYXES010000105.1 coordinate 4,275, forward strand.
GTGTGCAAAATTTAGATATCGCGGGGTAGAGCAGTCTGGTAGCTCGTCGGGCTCATAACCCGGAGGTCGTT
>CAYXES010000106.1:0-1131 GCA_964464075.1 uncultured Erysipelothrix sp.
TTGAAGCATTAAAAGCCCATCACTGCGTGGTTTTCGATACAATACAAGCAGAGGTGAGTGTATGAATAATTTAGAAAAAGCTTTGTGGGGGGCTTTGAATCAAGATAAGTATGTTTTAGGACTACATTGGATTTATGATGTTGAAAAGGTCAAAGAACACTTTAGAGTGGACCAAGATGTCTTTGAGGTTTTAGAGGATAGCTATCACAAAAATAAAAAAGCAGGGGATTTTACCCACTATGGAGATCTGATGCTTAGTTTTATGGAATACATGAATAGTGTGGATCAGATTGATGTGATTTCATATTATGATCATTTTAGAAAATGGATGCATACCTATGAAGGCTATAAGGATAAAGCCATGAAAATGGTTTTAAGCAATATTGAGGAAGGTCATTTTCAGGGTTCTGACTCTAGTGAATTGGGAGGCTTGGTGAAGTTACCACCTATTCTGTTAGCTTATAAGGATAAGCCCCAATTGGCTAAGCTTTATGCGATTGCCTTTACTAAGGCAACCCATGATCATCCCTTAGTGGTGAGCTTAGCGACCTATTTTAGTGAATTAGTATTTGCGTTAAATGATGGGGTCAATTTACTTGAGGCGATGGAACAAGCGTTAGCTTCTATGCCAACTGAAGTTGTGGACCTTTATGAGAAGGCTAAAAAAGCACTTGATCAAGAGGCTCTTGACGCAATTGTGGAATTTGGACAATCTTGTCCTGCCCCTAATGCATTTCCGAGTGTGATTTATCTGCTTATGAAATACCATGAGCAACCCGAACTTATGTTTCAGATGAATGTGAAAGCAGGTGGTGATAGTGCCGCTCGCGGTATTCTCCTTGGGATGGTAATGGGTGCTACAGGGTATTTAAATACCCAATCCTTAAATAGTATGAATCAAAAAGAGCATATTGAAGTGATGATTAAACAACTTATCAATAATATGGATTGAAATTATTCACAATCCTTTATATGATAAGGTTAGCAATAAAAGGTAATAAGGCCATGGATAGAACAACAATAAAAGATATTTTTAAGGTCTTTTTATCGAAAATCCCGGAAACCCATATCTTTATTCTTGATACTCAAGGTGCATATTTGGCTTTTAGCAAATATCACCAAAGGATGATG
>CAYXES010000106.1:1231-4260 GCA_964464075.1 uncultured Erysipelothrix sp.
GTGGTAGGCAGGACTTTTCATGATTTTTTAAATTATCCGATTGAGTACATTAAGCGTGATTATATTAATATCATGAATAATAAGGAAGTTGTCCTTATGACGCAGGAGCAAGATGAGACTGGTAAACCCATGTGGATTGAGGGTCAATACTATACCATTTTTGATGAACAAGGTTTGATTCGGGGTCACTTTGGCGTTAGGCGTGATGTGACGAGTCGGGTTTTAGGTCGTCAAGCCTTAGAACATTCTCAGCGTTTAATGCAGTATGTGATTGAACATAACACCAGTGCAGTAGCCATATTTGATAAAAACATGAATTATATTTTTGTGAGTGAACAATTTAAAAGTGATTACGAATTGGAAGATCTTGATATCATCGGTAAAAGTCACTATGATGTGATTCCTTGGGTTGCGAATGATGTGAAAGAGGTCCATCAACGGGTTTTAAAGGGTGAGATTATCTCTGATGATGAGTATCATTTTGTGGATCGTTTTGGCATTGACCAGTATTCAAAATGGGAAGCACGCCCTTGGCATGATGTGGATGGTAGTATAGGCGGGTTAATCTTATATACTGAAATAATCACTGAGAAAAAAGAACAGGCCCAACAACTTAGAAACAATGAGTTGTTGCTACAATCACTTTTCTCACAGGCTGCCATGGGAATTGCCTATGGTCCCCTAAACAATATTTTTAAGAACGTGAACTCTAAGTTTTGTGATGTTGTAAATTATCAACGTGATAAGTTAGTTAACTTAAGTTTTGAGTCTTTGATTTATGAAGAAGACCTTGAAAAGTATCAAGTGGAAAAAGCACGGTTATTTGCCCGTGAGATTGATAGTTTTAAATTGGAAGTTCGTTTGATGAAACTACATCATAAGATGATTTGGGTTAACTTAATAGTAAATATGATTAATCATCAAGTTATGGAAGAGCCTTATATCTTATTGATGCTTGAAGATATTAGTGATTATAAGCAAATGGAAAAAGAAATGTATCATTTGAATTATCATGATCAATTGACCGGGCTTTATAATCGTCGCTTCTATGAAGAAGAACTGAAGCGTTTAAATACTTCGCGTAATTTACCAATTTCCCTGATTGTGGTGGATGCGGATGGCTTAAAACTGATTAATGATGCTTTTGGACACCTTTCTGGTGATCAAATGATTCGAGAGATTAGTCAGGCGATTAAGATGAGTTGTCGGGCTGATGATGTGGTAGCTCGTATTGGTGGGGATGAGTTTGTCATCTTATTGGCGAAAACGGATAAGAAAGATGCCCTGATGACCGCTGAGCGTATTTCTAATGCGCTCAAAGATCGCAGTGTTAATAACGCACCAATTGGAGCAAGTATTGGGGTTGCTGCGAAGCTGGTCGAGGATACGCTGATTGAAGATGTCTTTAAAGAGGCGGAAGCGGCTATGTATCGTCAGAAGCTAGAGCATCGTACTGAGCGAATGATAAACTCTGTAAAAATTATTTTGGATGCCTTCTTTGAGAAGTATAAGGGTGAAAAAGAACACGCTCAACGGGTCAGCGATCAGTGTTATCATATGGGTGAGATTCTACGTTTTGAATCAAGCCAATTAGAGAAACTAAGATTAGCGGCCATGATGCATGATATTGGTAAGGTGAATGTTCCTAATGATATTTTAAGTAAGGTAACCACCTTAAATGATTCTGATTGGGAGCATATTAAAAAGCATAGTGAGGTGGGCTATCGTATTTTAAGTGCGGTCAATGAATTTGGTGAAATCTCAGAATATGTGCTCGCACATCACGAACGTTGGGATGGCAGTGGCTATCCTAAAGGTTTAAAGCATGAAGAGATTCCTTTAATTTCACGGATTATTGCGGTTGTGGATGCCTTTGATACCATGATTCATGACCAACACTATTCTAAAGCCATGGATGTAAAAGCGGCTTTAGTTGAACTACAAAAACAAGCAGGAATCCAGTTTGATCCTTATATTGTGGATGTGTTTGTTAAAAACAAAATATATGAAGCGTAGTATTTCTTAATCTAAGTTGTTTTTAAAGTAAGTAATCGCTATAATGCACTAGGTGATAACATGTTTAATGTCTTATATGGTTTAGTCTTTATGAGCTTACATTTTGTGGCGGTCATTTTATTCTATCGTCACTTTGGCAAGCTAGGTTTATTCATATGGATTGCGCTCGCATCCGTTTTAGCGAATATTCAAGTGGTGAAAGCCATTGAGATTTTTTCAATCCAAGCCACACTCGGGAATACCTTGTACGGTTCTATCTTTTTAGCGACGGATATTCTAAGTGAAAAGTATGGCTCAAAGGACGCGAATCAAGCGGTTGTGTTTGGTTTGCTTTCAATTGTGGTGTATTTATTTACCATGCAGTTGGCTTTATTTTTTATACCAGCCAGTGATCAGTTTGCTTTCAATATTCAAAGTGCCTTTGAATTAATCTTTAAGACATCCTTTCGAATTGTGATTGCGAGTTTAGTGGCTTATGGGGTTAGCCAGTTTTTAGATGTCAGTTTGTATGCGAAAATCAAGGCAAGCTTAAGCGATGATAAATATTTATGGTTAAGAAATAATGGATCGACCTTACTATCACAATTAGTGGATACGACTATTTTTGTGAGTATTGCCTTTATTGGTTTAGAGTACAATGTGGTTCATATATTTATTTCAACCTATTTATTGAAGTCACTGATTGCATTATTTGATACCCCTTTTATTTATGTAGCGAAAAAAATAAAACCGAAACAAGAATTTTTCTAGAAGAGTATGATACACTAAGTGTAGTTAGAGGTGCTTATGGATATGACACAAGATATAAGGATTGCGGTCTTAATTGATGCTGATAATGTTCCTTATAAAAATATAAAAAGTATTATTGAAGAGGTAACCCGTTATGGGACCCCAGTTATTAAGCGTATTTATGGGGATTGGACTAAACCAAATTTGTCGGGTTGGAAACCGCATTTATTAGAAAATGCGATTACTCCCATCCAACAATACGGTTATACAACCGGTAAAAATGC
>CAYXES010000107.1:0-4066 GCA_964464075.1 uncultured Erysipelothrix sp.
CAACTTAATTATAGGATATATCGCTTTTCTTATTCCACACTTATTTTACACAATCAATCCGGCTGTTTCCTTTTCTATATTAATTATGATACTATTTAATTAACAGTAACAAGACATAGAAAATTATTACAGAATTTAATACTCCGTTGTTGAATAATAAGAGGAGAAACACGTATGATTGAACCTTGGAATTTATAAACCTAGTATTTCACTTACGAGAAGAATAGAAAGTGAGGAGACCCTTTATGCATGCAACAGGTGAGGGAGAGTTTTGGATAACGATTGGTACATTAATTATGACACTAATATTGGCTTATATTGCGGTTTTGTTGTATAGGATTGTTGATTTGTTAAAAAAAATTACAAGGAGAGGAAAATGAAAAAAACAATTAATTATCTTACTACAGTTTTATTGCCTAGTATAATTTTTTTAATGGTTATTTCACCTATCAGTGCAAGCGAGATTAAAGAATCTACACTTAGTAAAGGATTATCTGATAAAGAAATCTTAATAATTGAAGAACTTGACACATTGGATCCGACACATAATGATATCGAGGGTGAAATAGTTTCTGCTTCTAAAGCTCGGTATAAAGTAGAGACTTTAGATTTTGATGATGGAGTTGTTCCAATGGGACCAATCGGAACCAACTACTTAACATTGACAGTCACTGTTACCAGAATCCAAGATGCAGGGTTTGATCGTTTTCAGTTATATTCATTTTTTAGATGGGATACTGAGCCTTTTTTTAGACTTTCAGATGGAATTGCGCTTGCGTGGTCTGATGATTTTACTTTAATTAATTCTAGCATCACTCTGTACTACGAAGGGCTTGCATTCACCGGATATAATAATAGCAAAGGTTATTTACGAGGAACAGCACCAGAGGCTGGTGTAGGTTATGGTTTTCCAATGAGCTATTCTGTTCCTGGTCCAGGAATCACTTTTTCTACTTCGCTGAAGTATGGTGCAATTAGGGCACAAATAAGAAAGCATAATAGTACGGGAAGTGCAAATGTTGTTGTAAAATATGTCCATTCTAAATTATCTCTATCAGGTCCTACTTTCACTTTTGAAAAAACACCAGCTATCGGCTTTACTATTTTTGGAACTTCTGATGAAATGGAAAATTACACACATTGGGTTTATTGATAAAAATACAAGGAAAAGGTAAAAACCATATGATCGTATTGAAATGATTAAACTCTAATAAATAATCATTAATAAAGCCAATCTGCCGGACTAAGCCAGTTTAAGATGATTATATATTGACATTTGATAGCTTTCCTTAATATTTGATATCACAAATAAAGAACTTTTAAAGAAATGTGGGATAAGTTGCAAAAAACGTTGGGAAAAATGATGTTCTTAACGTTTTTTTGATGGATCTCTGCTAGCGTGTTTCATGGCGATAGTATCACTGTTAGAGTGAATGAATCTTTCTTGTTGATGTTAAAAAGAGCTCTTGCTCTGAAGCATTTAAAGTTTCTAATACCATTGCGTTATTCTTCATTTTCTTAAAAGTGCCATTGATGGATCAAATGGATCCTTTGGATATTCGTCGATGATGAATCCAAACAAATGAGTTGATGTTTCTACTCGCCAACTGTTGATTGCCCCAACCAGAGGCAACATCTCCTCAACCTGAGCTAATTTTATTTGATTAACTCGAGCATCATAATGATGATTGAATTGGTCGAGGTTGAGATTTTGATGGTCTAAAAAGTATTGAACGTGTTTACGAGTCTAGTAATCTCACGAAGATCGTTATGAAAGACAAGCGTCAACGAGTGCAGAAAATTTCAAAGATAAAGCTACCAAAGTTGGAAAAGCTATAATCGGTTCTTTAATTGATGGTGGAGCCATGCATCATGTACGAATCGCAAAAGACAAGTTCAAAATTTTTCCTGATCTGACTTATAAAAGACAGCTGATAATGGCGAAATTTTATACTAGAGATGTCTTAATGATGTCAAAAAGTCTGGGAACCATGTGAATGGTGGGAAAAAAAGCCTCTAAACACTGGGTTTTGGGACTGGTGGGACAATATATAGGCTACCGAATGGGAGTAAAATACAGTGAAACCACCTTTTTGGTGGTTTTTTACTAGAAAGAAATTTATTTAAAAGAACACTTCTAAAAATTTAAGTGATCGATTTTCTTTAATTGGAGTATATTAATTGTTTGAATGTTGGGAGTTGAAATGTATGAATGTTGGGAGTTAAAATATACTAATGTTGGGAGATAAATCGCCTAAATGTTGGGGGTTGGAAACTTGAAATGTAGAGAGTTAGTAGTTATAATAGTTTAAGGAGATGACGCAATGAAGAATTATGTACCAAGGTTAATTGATAAAATATTGGCAGATGAACTTGAAGCGTTTGGAGCTGTTTTGATTACTGGTCCTAAGTGGTGTGGAAAGACTACAACTGCTATGAATCAATCTTCAAGTATGTTGTTTTTACAAGATCCAGATGAACGTGAACAAAACTTAAGGCTTGCTGATATTAAACCATCGCTACTACTTGAGGGAGATAGTCCACGACTAATTGACGAATGGCAAGACGCTCCTCAACTTTGGGATGCAGTTAGATTTAGTGTTGATCAAAAAGGAATGACAGGATTATACATATTAACTGGGTCTACTAGTGTAGATGAAACGAAGATTGCACATTCAGGTACTGGTAGAATTTCTAGATTAAGAATGAGAACTATGAGCTTATTCGAAAGTGGAAATTCTAGTGGAGAAGTTAGTATTAGGCAATTGTTAAATAATCATGATATTGCTAGTAAGTCGTCTCATAGTATTAATGATGTTGCAAATCTAATAGTTAGTGGAGGTTGGCCTTCATCACTAGGTAAAACATTAGCTATAAAACGAAGACAAGTCGCTGGATATTGTAAATCAATTACAAACGTAGAAGTTTCTACTGTGGATGGAGTTAAAAGAGATAGTGATAAAGTAGAACATGTTTTAAGATCTTATTCTAGACATATCTCTAGTCAAGCTACCATAAATACAATAACAAGTGATGTTATTAAGAACTTTGATTCAATTGATAGAAAAACAGTTTCTGAATATATCAATGCTTTAAAAAATATCTTTGTTATAGAAGATTTAAAAGCATGGAGTCCTACTTTAAGATCAAAAACCTCAATTGCAACGAGTTCAACAAGACATTTCGTTGATCCTGCTATTGCCGCTTACTTTTTAGATGCTAACCCTGATGATTTGATTAATGACTTAGAAACGATGGGTTTGTTATTTGAGTCATTGGTAGTAAGAGATCTGAGAATATATGTAGAAAGCCTAAATGGTAAATTATTTCACTATAAAGACTATAGTGGTTTAGAAGCTGATGCCGTACTTCATTTTGATAACGGAGATTGGGGAGCAGTCGAAGTAAAGTTAGGGAGCAAGGCTATAGATGATGGAGCAAGAAATTTATTAAAGCTTAAGGATAAAATTAATACTGATAAAATGAACGAACCTTCTTTTCTAGCGGTAATAACTGCAACAGGTTACGCTTATAAAAGACCAGATGGAGTTTATGTTATACCAATTGGTAGTTTAAGAAATTAAATAGATATAATAATTTAATTATAAAAGGAATATCCAAAGTTATATAAATTGATAACAAAGTGATGTCAAAAACTTTGAGACCATGCGACCACTGAGACTAGTGAGAAAATGTTACTCGAAATAGCCTTTAAACAGTCGATTTGAGAATTGTGAGACAGTTTGACTTGTAGAATATGAATAGTGAACATAAGTTCTTCATAAGTTAGAAAAGTTTCTTACTTAAAGAGGCTTTCTATTAGGAGTTTTGTCAGTTTACATTCGTGCCCACATGGTTTACAATATGGGCACAGATGTAAGGTAATTATATGACAAAATTTGAACAGCTTAACTTAATCTTGAAAAATAATAGTGGATTTATTAGGACTGCTGAAGCAGTAGAAAATGATATTTCAAGATCATATTTTTTAGAATTTGTTAAAGCAAATAAATTGCTGAATTGTATAATGAACTTGTCCACCTTAAATAAATAAAAAAAGCATCAG
>CAYXES010000108.1:0-4058 GCA_964464075.1 uncultured Erysipelothrix sp.
ATCATGGTTTATAAAGTTAATGCCCAAACAATCAGTGTCTTAAAACAACAATTGCCTTATGAAATCAATGATATTCAAGTAAGTAATGATCGCCTAACCATCCAGGGTTGGGCTTTCATTAGTTTAAATCAGCATTTTTTAAATGATGCGACCCATGAAATATTTTTGGTTTTTGAAAGTAAAAGTCATCAGATTACTAAAAAAGCTACATTAAAAGCCATTGATATGACATCTCTAATGCATTATAAAGGTGCTCCAACTTGCGCAAATGATGATTATCATCAAATATCAGGTACTTGTAATTATAAGTATCAAAATGTTGGATTTGAAGTCAGTCTTAGTTTAAATGAATTTCAAAAACAAGAAAGCTATCAAACGTCAATTTTAGTACATGCCAAACAAACCAATACGACTTATAAAATACAAGTTTACTATCCAATGTTTCGAGATTTAGAATATAAGTATGGTGATTATTTATTTAAATTAAGTTCTTCCTTAGCTGATACCAAACTGGTTGTGAATTATACAACCGTGTTGGTACGTTCTACTCCCAAAGTCGATAGTCCCATCCATCAAGTAGGGGACTGGTGTAATAATACTTATAAAAATCAATTGTTTTACAAGCTAAATAGTCAATATTCTATTGTTCACGCTAAAATTAAGACTGAAAATATGTCCTACTACAAGTTAGGTGGCCAACTTGATGAATGCTTTAATAAACGACGTAGAGTCAAAGAAGGTAATGATATTTATCCAATGTATATTTCTTCGGCCTTTTTAGAATATGCAGGGGACAGTCTAACCATTAAAAATGAACTAGTTAATACAGCGCCAATACTCTCAATAACGCATCCAACCATTCATCTTGATCAATTTTTTAATTATAAGGACTATGTGTCAGCCTATGATCAAGAGGAAAAAGACTTAACTCAACATGTGAAAATACTATCAAGTAACTTTAAACAAGCAATTGGTACTTACCAAATGGAATTATATGTTGAAGACAAACATAAAGCTTTTGATAGAAAAATAATGATGATTACAGTTAAAGGGCCTTTAAACAATCCACCACAAATCATGGCGCAAGATCAAACCATTAAGCAATATAGCGAATTTAATCCATTAGCTGGAGTTAGTGCCTATGATGTTGAAGATGGTGATTTAACATCTAAGATAAGAACGACCAATCATATTGATACCAGTCAGCTAGGTAGCTTCAAACAGTGTTACATGGTCGAAGATTCACATAAAGCACAAGCTAATCAATGTATTAATGTTAATATAATTGAGCGCACTAAAATAACGAGTATACGATTTGTTAAGGATAAGTATTATCAAAATGTACATGAATCATGGAGACCTAATATCAATACATTAAAGTATTATTTAAAACAAAATAGTGCTTTAATCTCTCTAAAGATGAATTAGCACTACTTCGCATAATGTATATTATGTAATCTTTAAATGTGGATTCATTAATAGTTAAGAGGTGGTTTATTCCCCCTCTTATTTTAATTCGCTTAAACGAGATAAGCCATACCGTGGAGCTTTTACATTGAAGTTATCTGCGATCGTAGCACCTAAGTCAGCGAAGGTCTTACTTGTTTGTAAGGGACCAGCTGATTTTAAATGAGGTGAATAGAAGATAGCCATAGCATATTCTCTGGTATGATCAGTTCCATGATGGGTTGGATCATTACCATGATCACTCGTTAAAATGAGTAAATCATCTTCCCTTAATAAGGGTAATAGTTGTTTTAGTTGACGATCAAAGAGCTCTAACTCTTCCTTATAACCCTGAGGATTACGACGATGTCCCCATAAGGCATCAAAATCAACTAAGTTCACAAATAAGAGCCCCTCAAAGTTTTCTTTAAGAGTATCCATGGTTTTGTTCATACCATCTTCATTGGAGATCGTTTTAATTGATCTGGTGATACCTTCTCCATCAAAGATATCTACAATTTTACCAATACTTATCACGTCATAGTCCCCTGCCTTTAAAGCATCCAAAGTTGTTGGTCCAAATGGTTTTAGGGCATAATCATGGCGATTTGCGGTCCGTTTAAACTCCCCTTTTCGAGGTCCAATAAAAGGTCGTGCAATCACTCGCCCAACCCGCCATTCTTCACGCATTGTTAATTCACGCGCTATTTCACAAGCTTCATAAAGTCGCTCTAATCCATAAGTTTCTTCATGAGCTGCGATCTGTAAGACACTATCGGCTGAGGTATAAACAATTAAATCACCAGTTTTCATATGGTGTTCGCCATATTGTTCAATAATATCAGTTCCTGATGCTGCGATATTCCCAACGACCTTACTTCCGGTTCGCTTTTGTAGTTCATCAATCAACTCTTTTGAGAATCCTGTTTCAGTAAAGGTTAAAAAAGGCTTATCGATGTATAATCCCATCATTTCCCAGTGACCGGTCATGGTATCTTTTCCAAGTGAAGCTTCCTCCATTTTAGTATAATAAGCTAATGGCGCTTCAACTTGCTTTAGGCCGCTGCTGGGATGCAGATTTCCTAAACCTAGTTTCTCCATGGTTGGCATGGTTAAAGGTCCCACACTTTTAGCGATATTACCTAGCGTATCTGAACCTTCATCATGATAAGCTTTTGCATCTGGGAGCTCCCCTACTCCAACTGAATCTAAAACAATTGTGATTATGCGATTAAATCTCTTCTTCATCATCATTAAGCTCCTTTGCTATTTGAGATCCAGGATGAAAAGCATCGTAATTTTCATGCAATTTACCTGGCTGTAAATGCGTATATACCTGGGTAGTCGCAATGGATGCATGACCCAGTAATTCTTGAACAATGCGCAAATCACTACCAGCTTCTAATAAAATTGACGCAAATCCATGGCGCAGTCGATGGGGACTAATAGTTTCCTGAATCCCTGCTTTTTCACCTTGTTTTCTAAGCATGGTATAGACATACTGACGCGTTATGGGTTTGCCTTTTTTATTAATCAATAAGAAATTCTTACTAAATTGATTACGGTCAGCTTTTGATGCTTCTAAGTAATGATTTAATAAAATCTTTGCCTTATCATGAATTGGTACCCACCGTATTTTATTACCTTTTCCGACTAAATTAAGCATTCCCTCATTGGAATAATAATTTGAAAATGTTAGCGCTGTCAACTCACTTACTCTTAAACCACTCCCTAGTAATAGATAAACAATTAAAAGATGAAATTGATCACGTTCATCACTTTCAAAGGAATCAATTAGCTTCTTAATATCATCAATAAAGATCGTTTTTGGTAAGGGTGCTTTATGATGCTTAAAGTCAACCCCATTCAAAGGATTAGTATGATTGTGGCTTTGTTCTAAGTAGTTATAGAAACTATTAAGTGAGCTAACCATGCGGTTAATACTCATCTTCTGATAGTTATCATGAATTTCAATTAAAAAGTTTTCAATATCCTTTGAAGTGGCAGTTAGAAGGTCTAAATCATGTTGATTAAGATAGTCATTAAAAAGCTCCATATCACTTAAATAGGCCTTACTGGTATTGGATGCTAGTGATTTAACGTACATTAAATAGTGTTTGTATTCTTTGAGTAGTTGTGACATTATATGACCTCCTCAAAAATGGAGAGTTGTTGAACATGGTCATCCATGCTCACAAAGCGATTGGTACCAATTCCAATATTACGTATCTCCCAATCAGAAAAATGATCATCTAAGATCATGAGAGCTAATTCATAGATATCATCTTCATCATTGGTTATTTTATCAAGCACAATGGAGCGACTATACATTTGATGACTAATATCTTTAATGGATAAAACCAAGTTTTTACAGGCTAGTTTCCTGGCTTTTAAGCGGATGCTTAAATCCACACAGCATTCTTTTAAGGTTGTATGAATGGCTTCACTATCGTTAGTTGGTTTAATTAAGGTTGAGCTTTGCGAAATGGATTTAATTGCCGAATCACTTTCCACTTCACTATGATCAATCCCATTGGCTCTTTCAATTACTTCTAGAGTATGGTTTTTAAAGATTGGAACCAGTTGACTGTAGGAAGCTTGGGCCAAATCCT
>CAYXES010000109.1:0-4055 GCA_964464075.1 uncultured Erysipelothrix sp.
TCCTCCTTAGTGATAATTTTATACTAGTTCACAATTATTTGCAAGCGGTTACACCACCTGGTTAACCAGCCCTTTTGTGAACCTTTTTACTTTAATGTTAGGATTGTATCACCGAAAGAAACGCTACTAAGAGTTGGTTTTTCTAGGGTTTGATACGGTCCTAATGAGGTTAGTATAATCGGTGTTACTAACTGAAAACCAGCCTTCTTAATGCGCTTTAGATTGACATATGCTAAGACATCGCCAGCCTTTAGTACCTGGTCTTGTTTAACCTTAATATCAAAGTATTTTCCCTTTAATTCAACGGTATCAATACCAATATGAATTAAGACTTCTACTCCTTCATCACTAGTTATGCCATAAGCATGGCCAGTTGGGAATAACGTGGTTAAAACCCCATCAATGGGTGAGATTACCTTTCCATCTTCCGGTAAAATTGCGATACCATCACCCATCATCTTCTGAGCGAAGACTGGATCTGATACGGATTCTAAATCAACTAAGGTTCCCAATAAGGGACTTTTTATAATGAAACTCATGATGAACTCCTTACTAATTTTATTTTTACGTGATTATCAACATATTCAAGTGCCTTTATAAAGTCACTGTGAATATAGCCGATATTATTTTCACGTGCTTGATAACTCAAATTATGTTTAACAATTTGAATTTCCCCACTATAGCGGCCCGCTAGCTTATTACTCATAATAATCGCACCTTGGCGGCGATGATTATTAGTCCTAATCGCTACATTTGGAATACGATCAATCGCTAAGCGAATTAAATCCACACTATTATCTTGACGGATTGATATTTCTTGATCATATAAATAGGCAAATTCATCATCTAAATCCGCAACCAAACTAATTACGCCATGATTGAGAAAATCACTCAACATCTTTAAGGTCGAATGTTTAGCTTGGTTATCTCCGATTATGACATGATCAATCCCATAATCCATGATGAATTCCAAGCTGGCGATAAAGGGATGAGTATCCCGATGTTTCTCTAAGGTTGGTAAGCCTTCAAATAAAGGAAGACGCTTACGATAATCCCCAACCACAAAGGCCATCGTAGCAAGTCCATACCCCTTTTGTTTCAAGCATAAGTCACTAAAATACCTCTCTGATAATCCGGTATCACTCTTAGGATAGAAATTATGCATCAAATAAATACCCTCAAGCTTAACCCCAGCATTTTTAAGTACTTCTAAATAATGATCATCAACTAAGGAAGCATTTAAAACCAAATCAAAATGTTCAGAGATTGTCTTAACCTGGTCAATGGCTTCAAAGCCAAAATCTAAGCGCATTAAAGAAAAACCATAAGCTTTTAAACCTTTGAAATCCCCATTTTCTAAATTAAGCTTAGTAAAGGTATAGGGTGATATATCACAGATTACTGGTAGTTCTTTCCTTTGACAATAAGTCAAAAAATCCGGTAAGACCTCACTTAAATCCACCAAAGATTCCTCGGGGATATGTAAGGAGGTAAAGACATACCGGGCTCCCATTTGATATGCATAATCAATGTAATCATAATCAATATCAGATAAATAGACGGAAATCCCAAACATGGACTCACTCCCTTTCATTATCAAATAAATTAACGAGATGAATCACTAAGTAAATTAACTCTGATTCACTAAGTTTCTTATTGGTTTCTTCCTCGATAATATCAAAAAGCTGTTGGGCTAATTTTTCATATTTACGATAGGTACTTAAGATTGCTTTATTAATGGTTGGATTTAAGGGTGCTTTGCGAAAGCCAGAGGCTTGTACAATTAGATTGATATGAATCAAAAGCCGTGAATAAGCAATCGAATCTTTATCAATGTTTAGAATATTATCCTGGACAAACAAGTCATCCATGCGCACAATAATCGCAGAAATCTGTGCGACTTCACTTCTTGTTTTAGCACCACTTAGATTTTCTAAATACAAGGCAATGTAGGCCACTTCAGCTTCAGGTATGATAACCTTATGCGTTTTATAGATGATGCCCGCAATATGTTCAGCTTTTTTAAAGGACTCATTGTAGAGGGTTTTAGTTTCTTTTGAGAAGAAAGAGACAATCGCCTCACCCTTGAGTACCCTTTCAAACATCGCCGCTAAGTGATCCGCGATAGTAACTAAGTCATTGGCGGTAAATTCACTGGCATTGGCAGCCATCATTTCTTGGATGGTATCCATGACCATAATCACAATATTTTCATCATAGCCATTGATGATGCGGTGAAAATCACTTGCCTTATTCAAAAGTTGATAAGACTTCTCATATTCACTACCACGGGGTAAGGTATCGCCCGGGCGTTTGCCAAAGCCGATACCTTTTCCCATTAGTATATTCTCAGTTAAATATCCATCTACAATGATTGAGCTATTATTGAGTATGTGTTTTATTTTATGATTCTTTTTTGTTATCATAGCCAACCCCCTGTAAATGATTTCAAGTTAACCTCGAACTAATTCATCTTTAATAAACAAATGCGTAATAATAAAGCCAGCAATATAAGATATGACCAAACCAATTAAAAAGTTTAAGATCATCGTTGGGTTTTGCATCAGTGGTAAGGCTACCAGTCCGGATGGACCCCAAGCAGAAGCCATAACTCCACTAATCATAACCCAAGCGCCGCCAAAGCCAGCTCCTAAACCTGCGGTTACAAATGGTTTACCAAGTGGTAAAGTAACCCCATAAATTAAAGGTTCCCCAACTCCTAAAAAACCTGCAGGTAAAGCACCAATAATGGTCTTTTGCATTCTGGTATTCCCAGTTTTCTTCGCTTTTAAGTAGATAGCGATTGCAGCTCCAACTTGTCCAGCACCTGCCATCGCTAGGACTGGGAACAAGGAAACTCCACCCATGCTTTCTAATTGAATCGCATAGATTGGAATTAAACCATGGTGTAAACCTAAGAGTACCATCGGTAAGAATAAGGCGGCTAAGATATAACCGGATAAAATTCTTACAATTTGACTGGATGAGTTAATGATTAAGTTTAAGACTCCAACCAAGCCATCTGAAGCAAAACCAGCAACTGGCATAATCACAAAGACAAAGATAATCCCGGTGATTAATAAGGTTAAAAATGGAGTAACCACTAAATCCAGAACATCAGGTACCATCTTACGAATACGTTTCTCTAAGAAACTCATGAGCCATACACCCACGATAACCCCAAGAATACCACCCTTACCGGTTGTAAGAATCGATTCTAATGGTGTTTCCGCATTAAATAAACCTAAAGCTTGGGAGATCACATTGATTTGAGCTCCAATGGAAATACCACCAATAATCCCACCCATGGCAGGGGTTCCACCAAATTCACGAGCTGCATTGATACCGGTGTAAATGGCGAAATAAGCCATGAAACCACCGCCTGCTAGGGCGAAGAGGTTTTGAGTAATAAACCAAAAACCTTCTTTTGGTGCAATAACTTGTCCAATTAAACTCGCAAGTCCATTAAAGAGTCCAGCAGCAATAATTGCAGGAATCATTGGAATAAAAATGTTTGCAATTGTTTTCAGCGCATTTTTAAATGCACTGTCTTTTTGAGCTGATTTGATTGCTTCCTTGGTATCTTCCCAAGCATCCGCATCCCCAGCTCCACTAATACCATGATCTGCTACAATTATATCATAGACCTTTTTTGCCTTTCCAGGTCCTACGACAACTTGCATCGTATCACTTTCAACTACCCCTAAAACACCTTCAACTTGTTTCAGTGCATCCAAATCAATTTTAGCTTGATCTTTAACTTTGACTCGCACACGAGTCATACAATGTGCAACTGAGCTAATGTTGTCTTTTTCGCCAAGCAAAGCAATGATTTGCTTAGCTAATTCATTGTTTGTCATTCTATTTCTCCTTTATTTTACTAATATGCCCCTTAGCATCGTCTAATAGCACTAGGGCTTCTTTTTTATCCACTGCAAACATAATCATTACAATCGCAAGCTTCACACTATGATCAGCCGCTAATAAGGTCTCAATCGCAACTTCACGACTTGCACCAGTTGCTTCCATCACGATGTTTTGAGCTCTTACTTTTA
>CAYXES010000110.1:0-4037 GCA_964464075.1 uncultured Erysipelothrix sp.
CTTTGGTAGATACCATATTTGATTTGGACCCCAAAGGTCTTCCAGAAGGACTCATATTTTTCACGTTCATTCACCAGCATCAACATAAGTTCACTTTTAATCTTCTTTTCAATCCGGGATGCGATGGTTTTTAACTGACGGTCATGCTGAAGCATTTCCCGGGAAATATTAAGCGATAAATCTGGTGAATCCACCAACCCCTTCACAAAGCGGAAGTGATCACCAATGAGATCTTTAGCCTTATCCATAATAAAGACACCTTTACTATAGAGTTGTAGGCCTTTTTCATAATCATTGGTATAGAAATCAAAGGGAGCCCGTGCTGGAATGAATAACAGTGAGGAGAAGGATACGTTTCCTTCCACCTGCATATGAATTACTCGAGCTGGATCTTCAAAATCTAAGAATTTATCTTTATAGAAATTATGATAGTCTTCTTCACTCACATCTGCTTTACTACGACGCCATAAAGGAATCATTGAGTTAAGCGTTTCTAATTCTGCTTCATCTTCTTTTTCCATTAAGATCGGATAGCGAATGTAATCACTGTATTGCTTAATCAGAGCTCTGATTTTATAAGCCTCTAAGAATTGATCAAAATCTTCTTCATCTTGGTTTTCCTTGATATGACAAATAATCGTCGTACCATGTTCAGCTTTCTCAATCTTACTGATTTGGTAACCTTCCACCCCTTTTGATGTAAACTGAAAGGCTTGAGTTTCATTAATCTTACGACTTTGAACGATTACTTCATCACTGACCATAAAGGCTGAGTAGAACCCTACTCCAAATTGACCAATGATATCAATATCCGTTTCACCAGCTTCTAAGGCTTCCTTAAAGGCTAAGGATCCACTTTTAGCGATGGTTCCTAAGTTGTCTTCCAGTTCACTCTCACTCATCCCGATTCCATTATCGGAAATCGTGATGGTGCGGTTATCCTTATCTAAGGCTACCTGTATGTTTAAATTTGTGCGATCAATATCCACCGTATCATCTTCAAGTGATAAGAAGTAAATCTTATCCAACGCATCCGATGCATTAGAGATTAACTCTCTTAAAAAGATTTCCTTGTTGGTGTAAATCGAATTGATCATTAAATCTAAAAGTCGTTTCGATTCTGCTTTAAATTGTTTTGTACGTCCCATATATCCTCCATTAGCACTTATACAATAAGAGTGCTAATACTATTGTACCTATTTTTCTTTCTTTTTCAAGTCTTCCTTCAAATAAAAAGTTCCTAGACCGGAACTTTACGTATATATTGTAGGGCTACGGTGTTAAGTCCGGTGTGGACGCCCACCGTCGAGATGAGATCGGTTAAGAAGATCTCCGTATCAGGGAAATTCTCCTGCATCAGATCATAGAGTGCTTGGCCTTTTTCTTTGTTTTTGACATGGGCAACACAAATCAAACAGTTCTCATCCACATTGTGATCTTTGAAGTATTTGATAATCACATCATAAGCCTTCTTCATGGTTCTTACTTTTTCATAAGCATCATTCTTACCACCGGTATCTCTGGCGACTTTCAAAATCGGAATAATATTTAAGAAGCCACCTAGTTTAGCCGCTAATGGCGTAATTCGCCCACCACGGGCTAAATGGTTTAAATCCTGGGGTACCACAAAGGTAACACTATCATCAACCGAGAGCTCACATTTGGCCTTTACATCCGCTACTGAAACGCCTTTATCGAAAAGCTTACGGGCACTAATGGCTAAATGCAGTTGATTACTGGCGGTTGCGAAGCAATCCACATAATCAAAATCAATTTCTAAACGGGCCGCTGCGGTTTGCGCCGCAGAGAGGGTTGAGGAAAGTCCGGAACTTATAAAGACCCCGAAGATGAGATTATAACCTTCATCTTTTAATTGTTCAAAGAGTTCTTCAATTTGACCAAGTGGTGGTAGTGAGGTTTTAAGCAGTTTACCTTGGGCGATTAAATCATAGGTCGCATCAATGGTAATATCCACACCCTCAAGATAGACTTGATCACCATCAATGATTTGAAGTGGTAAGGCATAAAGGCCTTCCATACTGACATGTTGGTGATAGATATTGGAACCACTATCGGTGACTACGGCAACTTTCATAGGAGTACCCCCTTTTCTTGAATTATACCTTAATTATAGCTTAATGGATATGCACAAGCTATAAAACTTTGGATAATTGTAGAGCGACACTTTTTACTCCCGCATGAGCCGCTAAAACCGCTGGTAGGGCCGAGACTTCAATCGCAACCTCACCAAACTCTTGGTTTAATAGATCAACCAAACGCTGGGCAATCTCAGCACCATCACAATGCAGGACATGAAGTTTTGTATCCTTATGTTTTAGGACATCGTCCTTAATATCATTAATGATTAAATCAAAGATTTTTGCTTCGGTACGCGCGGTTGCGAATTTATCGATGGTTAAACCATTATTCTCTAGAATTAAGAGAGGCTTAATTCTTAAAAGTGATGATAAGGTTGCGACCGTTGCGGAAACTCGTCCACCCCGCTTAAGTTGATCTAAGGTGTGGGGGAACAGATAGGAACGAGTCAGTTTTAAGACAGGTTTTGTCATTTCCAGTATCTCATCCACACTGGCATTGGCTTGTGCCATTTGGGCTGCCTTAATAACCACATCCTTCATGGGACCCGCTAAGGTTAAGGTGTCCACAATTGTAATGTTGTCTAAATCATGGTTGTTTGCCGCTAAGGCAAAGGCTTGGTAAGTCCCTGATAAATGAGAAGATAAGGAGAAGACAATGATATGATCATAGTTTTCAGCCTTAAGCTGTTCCATCATGGTATCAAGCAGACCCAGATTAGGTTGTGCAGTTGTGACCACAGTACCCGCTTCTAATAATTCAATTAAAGCCTTAGGGCTCATATTGACTTGATCTTGATATTCTTGTTCATTCACAATAATTGATAAAGGTGCAATTTTAATATTTAGTTCTTGAGCTAATTCTTCACTAATATTAATGGAAGAATCACTCACAATACATAATTTACTCATACATACCTCCTGAGTTCTGAGTTATTATAAGTAAATATACTTTGAATGTCAAACAATATGTTACAGTCTTCCTTTATTTTTTCATTACTTTTATATACAATAAATGTATGAAACGTCTTAGTGAACCCTTGATTTATGAAATCGAAATTAAAAAATCACGCTTTATTTGCTACTTACATCATATCGATGATGAGGCTCAGGCTAAAGCATTTATTGAAGCTATTAAGCTAGAACATCCCAAGGCTAACCATCATTGCGTTGCCTATGTGATTAAGAAAGATACCATCTATCGTTTTGATGATGACAACGAACCCCAACATACCGCCGGTAAGGTTATGCTGAATGTTTTGATTAAACAAGACTTAGACCATCTACTCGCCGTGGTCGTGCGTTATTTTGGTGGTATTAAATTAGGACGAGGCGGTTTAGTGAAAGCCTACACCGCCAGTGTTTCTGAAGCGCTTCAAGAAGCTGTCTTTGAGCCCTTAAGTCTAAAATATCGTTTTAATTTTAAGTGTCCTTTTGAGTATGCCCCCGCCATTGAAGCCTATGGGCATCATATTCAAAGTGAGGTTCAGGCTCACTACCAAAGTGATCATGTAGCTTTTGAGATGATTTTAAATGATTTAGGTGATCTTCAAGCTCAGCTTGATCATCTTTCTAAAGGCAGTATCTATGATATTGAAATAAATAGTTTCTATGAATAATGCAAATGCGAATCATTTGCAATTGGTGTATATTAGGCTATAATTGAAGAGCACTAAGGAGACACCATGAAACGTTTACTTATTTTATTACTAATAGGATGGTTGCTTGTGTCTTGTTCACACCTGCCCCAATCCTCTGATCAACTAACTATCATAACTTCACTTTTTCCCCAGTATGATTTCGTAAGAGAGATTGCACAGGATAAGGTTGAAGTTTCTTTACTTTTACCACCTGGAGTGGAACCCCATTCTTTTGATCCGAGTCCTTCGCAGATTATCGCGATTGGTCAATCGGATTTGTTTATTTTCACCAATCATGAAA
>CAYXES010000111.1:0-1335 GCA_964464075.1 uncultured Erysipelothrix sp.
ATCAACTTGATCCAAAGGACTGTTTGTTGGTGGATGATATGCCTTTGCTTATTGACACCGCAAAACGCCTTAATATGGATATGGTGGGTGCCCATTGGGCCGAAGCCGCACAATATGTTTGGACAAAAAAACACCATGACATTGAATTGTGTCATGATGCTTCTGATTTAGCGAAATATATCTTTGAGTCTTAATCAAATAAAGAGCGATTAAACTCAATTTGTAAATGTTCGTAGGCTTTAGCAGTAGCAACCCTTCCGCGAGCCGTACGATTAATAAAACCAATTTGTAGTAAATAAGGCTCGTAGACATCTTCTAAAGTCATACTTTCCTCACTAATACTATTGGCAATCGCATCCAGTCCCACCGGACCACCATTAAAGCGTTCAATAATACCTTTTAAATAACGAATATCAACTTCATCAAGTCCAATCTCATCGACTTTTAAACGATCCAAAGCATGTTTGGTAATCTCTAAGTCGATGATATTTTCATTATAAACTAAGGCAAAGTCACGCACGCGTCGAAAGAGACGATTCGCAATCCGAGGGGTACCACGAGCCCGCTTCGCAATTTCTAATTGCGCAGCTTCATCAATTGGCGTTTCTAATACCCGCGAAGTACGTGCCACAATTTGAGCCAGTTCACTTTGCGAATAATAATGAAGCTTATTCACAATTCCAAAACGATCTCTTAAGGGGGCGGTTAAATCACCAGCCCGCGTGGTTGCCCCAACCAAGGTAAAGGGGGGTAAATCCAAACGAATTGAACGGGTGGTCGCATCTTTACCGACAATAATATCGATCGCATAATCTTCCATCGCCGGATAGAGAACCTCTTCCACTACTTTTGGTAAGCGATGAATTTCATCAATAAACAAAATATCACCCGCAGATAAGGACGATAAAATCGCCGCTAAGTCCCCACTCTTTTCAATCGAAGGGCCAGAAGTTACTTTAATATGGGAATTCATTTCATGACTTAAAATGTAGGCTAAGGTGGTTTTACCCAGACCTGGGGGACCATAAAATAAAATATGATCTAATGCCTCATTTCGCATTTTAGCCGCTGAAACAAAAACTTCAATGTTTTCTTTAAGTTCAGTCTGACCAACATATTCTTTTAAAGTCGTTGGTCTTAGAGTACTTTCATCATCACTAAGATGCGCATAAACACTTAATACTTGTTCCATTAGACTCCCTTCTTTTTACTTAATAACCAATTTAAACTTGCTTTAAGTAAAGTTTGATCATCAACCTCACCTAAAGAAACTAAATACTTAGGTAGCCCACTTAATTCAGAAGCTTTATAGCCTAATTGTTTTAAAGCTTCAAT
>CAYXES010000111.1:1435-4004 GCA_964464075.1 uncultured Erysipelothrix sp.
TTCGTAAAGTTGATTTCATAACCAACCCCATGGACATCAACAATAATAGTGTCAACACTGAGGGAATGAACCTTACCTTGTATAAATGCAATCATCTTGAATCACCTGCTTTTAATTATAGCAAATCTAAGCTTAATCTTCACCATCTTCAAAGATAAAGGTCAAATTCTCAATCATAACCACATCACCAGCCTGAGCACCCGCATCCCTTAGAGCCTTATCCACACCCCAACGTTTCATAATATAAGCAAAACGTCGAGCAGCTTCTTCATTTTCAAAATCATATTGACGATACTTATTAATCAAGGCTTCACCTGATAATCTAAATTCACTATTGCCAAGCTTAGATACTTCAAAGCGGGGTTTTTGTTTTGGAAGACTGTAGGTAAAGGTTGGGGTATCAACCACGACTTCTTTCTGTTCATTAATCTCTTTGAGCTGTTCTGCCATTTTATACAATAAGGTATCCAAACCCTTATGCATAGCGGCACTAATCTCAATAACCTCAACATCTTTAAAGGTTTCTTTAAAAACTTTAAGATTGGCTTCACTGGCATCCAAGTCCATCTTATTCGCAACCACAATTTGAGGCCGATCACTTAAATCAACGACATAGTTCTTGAGTTCTTCATTAATAATGCGATAATCTTCCACCGGATCTCTAAAATCCTGAGCTCCCATATCCATCACATGCACGAGTAGTTTGGTACGTTCAATATGGCGCAAGAATTGAATACCTAAACCTTTACCAAGGGAGGCTCCTTCAATTAAACCTGGTAAATCCGCGACCACAAAAGAAGGATAATCTCCTACCGCTACTACCCCAAGATTTGGAACTAAGGTCGTAAAATGATAGGCAGCGATTTCTGGTTTGGCGGCACTTATTACACTTAACAGGGTTGATTTACCAACTGAGGGAAAGCCAATTAAACCCACATCCGCCAAAAGTTTAAGTTCTACTTCAATTTCTTTTTGTTCACCCAGGGCACCGCGTTGGGCATAATCAGGTGCTGGATTACGCGCACTCTTATAACGGGCATTACCCTGCCCTCCAAGACCGCCACGGGCAATGATAACCCTTTGATCAAGGTCCACTAAATCAGCGAGTACCTCTTTAGTATTCGCATCTTTAAAAACAGTTCCTAAGGGTACATATAAAATGACATCTTTCCCATCGGCACCATGCATCTTTTTACTTTTACCGCTTTCACCATTTTTGGCGACAATCCGGCGTTGATAGCTTAAATCTAAAAGGGTTGATTTGTTGGTGTCAACCGCAACAATCACATCGCCACCCTTACCACCATCGCCACCACTAGGTCCCCCTAAAGGGACGTACTTCTCGCGTCGAAATGCAACTAAACCATCACCGCCATTGCCAGCGATAACTTCAATTTTTACTTTATCAATAAACATAATGATTCTCCATTTTAAAAAATCCCCGGTTAAGGGGATTTATTATGCTTCTGGATACACAGAAACGCGTGTTTTGTTTCTGCCTAAACGTTCAAATTTAACAACACCAGTAACTAAAGCAAACAAGGTGTCATCACCACCACGTCCAACATTGGTGCCTGGATGAATCTTAGTACCGCGTTGACGGTATAGAATTGATCCTGCATGAGCAAATTGGCCATCGGCTTTTTTAGCTCCCAAACGTTTCGAATGTGAGTCACGTCCATTTTTTGTTGATCCAACTCCCTTTTTAGAAGCAAACAGTTGTAGATCTAATACATATTTCATGGTTTACACCTCCATTTTCGTTATTTTAATAAATTCTGGATGAGCCAGTGCGATTGTCTCCAATTGGATAAGTACCGTTTTTAAGATTAATTCAACCGCTTCTGTGGATTGCAGGACATCGATCTTAATGTAGCCCTCATCCATACGCTCTTTAATATCATCTTTTGCCAACCGATCCAGGGCATTTAAAGCTCCAATTCCAATGGAACTAACCCCTGCACACACCAAGTCTTTACCATATTCATCTGATTGGGCATGACCCGAAATAGTCAGGCTTACCAACTCATCAGCTTTAGTTTCGACTTTAATATGAATCATTATGCTTGAATGTCTTCAACAAGCAAGCGGGTGTAAGGTTGACGATGACCTTGTTTCTTACGGGTAGAACCTTTTTTAGCCTTGTACTTGAAAATTGTAATTTTCTTGCCTTTGCCTTGTTTTTCTACTTTCGTAATAACTTTGATTCCTTTAACATATGGAGTACCAACCCGGGTCTTACGATTTGAATAGACTAAGACTTTATCAAAGATAACTTCTTCACCCTCAAGGGCATCAAGTTTCTCAACATAGATGACATCCCCTTTTTCAACTCGGATTTGTTTTCCTCCAGTTTCAATCACTGCGTACATGCGTGTGCACCTCCTTCTATTTACCCAGACTCGCCTAATGTGGTGGTTTTCACACTTGAGACCATGATAGAGCGGTTACAGTCTTGGGGTACAACTCAGACATATTACCATGTTTAAGCCAATATATCAATAGCTAGTCTTCTAGCTATTCCTATTATAAAGCATCTGTTTAATAATGAAAACAATATGAATCCTTA
>CAYXES010000112.1:0-1731 GCA_964464075.1 uncultured Erysipelothrix sp.
CGTCATGCCGGTTTTCTTCAGGTTCATTACACTCCTTTTGGAGTCATCTATGAACAGACCGGTAAAGATTTAAGTGATGTCTTGCATGTGATTGGTACGGGTGGTCCTTTAGTGCATCATCATAATATAAATTCAGCTTTAAAGGCCAGCCAACATGATGTTCGACATCCGCTCAGCCTTAAACCAACCAGTTCTCGTTTCTATGTGGATAAAGAATATATTATTTCAACCATGGGTTTATTATCAACCCATTATCCAGATGTGGCTTTAACCTTACTAAAGCGGCATCTCATTGAGGTGTAAGATGGAAATTAAAAATAAACGTTTGGATGATAAGTTATTTTATGAGATACAACGCGATGTCTTAACCCATTACAAGACAGGGCAAGATGTTGATTTTGAAGACGCAATTAACAATTTTAAAAATCAAAACGATGCCCAAAACTTCGCCAAAGTCATCCGTGCAGGTCAAGAACAGGGTAAGGTCTTAATTCAACCCCGCTCCGGTGTAGCGGCTTTAGACAAGCAAATTGAACTAGTCAATTACTTGCATGAACATGGTCATGCGGATTGTTTATCCGCAACCATCGATAGTTACACCCGTCATAATCGTTATGATGAAGTGGAAAAAGCCTTGGATTTATCCTTAAAAGAAGGACGATCCCTGTTAAATGGTTTCCCAGCCGTTAATCATGGGGTGGCTGGCTGTCGTCAACTTACTAGTGGGATTAAGGGACCCATTCAAGTTCGTCATGGCACCCCAGATGCCCGCCTCTTAGCGGAGATTACCTTAGCTGGTGGTTTCACATCCTTTGAGGGTGGTGGAATATCTTATAATATTCCTTATTCTAAGAATATTCCCCTAGAGCGTACCATCTTTGATTGGCAGTATTGTGATCGTTTGGTCGGTATGTATGAAGAAGCTGGAATTCCCATTAATCGGGAACCTTTTGGTCCCTTAACCGGTACCCTAGTCCCACCTTCCATTAGTCATAGTGTTGCGATTATTGAAGCCCTGCTTGCCGCCGAACAAGGTGTTAAAGACATTACCGTCGGTTATGGTCAAAGTGGTCATTTGATTCAAGATGTTGCCGCCATTCGTAGTTTAGAAGCACTAGTCAAATATTACTTAAATAAGTTTAATTATAAGAATATTCATCTAAGTACCGTCTTCCATCAATGGATGGGTGGTTTCCCAGCTCATTATGCCCAAGCCTATGGGGTGATTGCTTATGGTTCCGCGACCGCTGCTTTGGCGGGTGCAACCAAGGTCATTGTGAAAACGCCCCATGAAGCCTTAGGTATCCCAACCAAGGAAGCGAATGTGGAAGGATTACTGACAACGCGACAAGTGGTGGATATGTTAGCAGATCAAAAGATGAAACTCAATCAACCGCTTGAAGCTGAGATGAACATCATCTCACTTGAAACCCAAGCCATTATCAATAAACTATTAGAACTGGGTCAAAATGATATTGCCCAGGGTGCCATTATTGGCTTTAAGAGTGGGGTTATCGACATCCCCTTTGCGCCGAGTCAACTCAATAAGGGTCTAGTGTTACCAGCTCGTGATAATGATGGAGCCATTCGGATTTTAGAAATGGGTGATTTACCCTTTGATGATGACTTAAAAGCCTTTCATCAAAATAAGCTGCGTGAACGTGCTTTATTTGAGAAACGGGACGTGGATTTTCAAATGGTAGTAGATGATATTAATGCGATTGCGGATGG
>CAYXES010000112.1:1831-3992 GCA_964464075.1 uncultured Erysipelothrix sp.
GACTCTTTTAAACGCTTAGCGCATTTAATGGATACCATGGTTCATCCCCAAACCAATCAACGCTTTCATACTGCGATTCGCTATGGGGTAACGCAAGCCTTGCTGGATGGGGTAGCGAAAGCCAATCATCAACTCATGGTGGAAGTGATTGCCCAGGAATATGATTTAGAAATCAGTGAAACTCCCATTAAACTCTTTACCCAATCCGGTGATGATCGTTATCTTAATGTGGATAAGATGATTATTAAAGAAGCTGCGGTTTTACCGCATGGTTTAATTAATCATGTTCCCACTAAACTTGGTCATCAAGGCGAACTTTTACTTGACTACCTCCGCTGGTTAAGTCAGCGTATTTTAGAAAAACGCATGTCAGATGATTATCATCCCATTATTCATATTGATGTCTATGGAACTTTGGGAATGATTTTTGAAGGAGACCATGATCAAATGGTCGCTTATCTAAAAGCCGCGGAAGCAGCAGCTCAACCTTTTGATTTATACCTTGAAGGTCCCATGGATGTGGAAGATAAAGTACTTCAAATCAATCAACTTCAAGCCTTGCGCAGGCAACTTGAAGCTGAGGGTTCTAAGGTGAAACTCGTAGCGGATGAGTGGTGTAATACCCTTGAAGATATCAAGGACTTTGTGGATGCCAAAGCAGGCCATGTGATTCAAATTAAGACCCCTGATTTAGGGGGTATCAATAATACCATTGAAGCGATTTTGTATTGTAAGGCTCATGGTATGTTGGCTTATTTAGGTGGTACGTGTAATGAGACTGATCGCAGTAGTCAAATTAGTGTGCATATTGCCTTGGCGACTCAACCTGATCAAATGCTTGCGAAACCTGGGATGGGAGTCGATGAAGGTCTAATGATCACCTATAATGAAATGGCGCGTACTTTAGCGCTTTTAAAGGCTAAATCAAACTCTAAATCGTGATGCGAATCACGATTTTTTAAACATTTCTATAGTATAATGATAACGGAGGACTAATAATGAGTGAATTAATTGATAACCAAAGTAAACGCCAAGCAAAATTAAAGGATTTAATACGTCGGGTTCATAACCAAGAAGCCAGTATCGAACAACTAACCGAGGAGTTTAAAGCTGAATTTGGCTATATTACCGGACAGGAATTAGCCGAGATGGAATACAACCTCGTTAAAGAAGATGGAGTCACGATTGAAGAGATTCAAAGCTTATGTGATATTCATGCTTCCGTCTTTAAAGGAACCTTACAACAATTACATAGTGATATGTTGACAGTTAATCCGATTGAAGAATTTGAAAATAATAATAAATTTATTCAAGAGCGAGTTGATGCGGCCTTAGCGGTGCGCAACCAAGAAAACCTAACCTTTGAAATTCTACAGGATTTTATTGTGGACTTTGAGGATGATTTTGACTCCATCAAGGACCATTACGCAAACAAGGAAAATATCTTATTTCCTTTCTTAGAGAAGCGTGATATTGAAACCATTCCGCAAGTGATGTGGGGGGTTGATAATCAAATTAGAGAAGCAATTGATCAAACTATGCAAGCTGCCAATGAAGCAACCAGTCTTGAAGATTTAGTGGAACCCTTTGATTTGGCGATTCATATGATTAATGAAATGATTGTTAAAGAAAATATGATTTTATTCCCTATGTTGATTGAAGAATTACACAATGAAGAAATGCGTGAAATCGCGGATAGCTTGCAACATGGTGTGGATAAAAAATATGAGCCTAACTATGAGAATCAACCGGCTTTAGAAGGGGAGATTCCCATGAGTTTAGGTCGCTTAAGTCCACAAGAAGTGGATGCGATTTTTAATACCGTACCCTTTGATATGACCTTTGTGGATGCGGATGATCGGGTAAAATTTGTAACGCAAGGGAGTGAACGTATCTTTGATCGTCCACCATCAGTTATCAACCGTCCGGTTCATTTATGCCACCCACCTCAAAGTGTGAACGTGGTATTAGATATCGTCAATGACTTACGAACTGGGGTTAAAGAACATGAAGACTTCTGGATTCAATTCAGAGATAAGTTTGTTTATATCCGCTACTTTGCGGTACGTGATCACCAAGGTAAGTTCCTAGGAACCCTTGAAGTAAGTCAAGATATTACTGATATTCAACGATTAATTGGAGAAAAACGTTTGGTTGGGCC
>CAYXES010000113.1:0-1803 GCA_964464075.1 uncultured Erysipelothrix sp.
CAGCTTCCTTATCAATAATCACAACCACATTATCATGATTTTGGAGGATGGAAGCTGGTAGGGCTTCACTAACCGGTTCTTGCACCATGGCTTTAATAGCCGCTGCTTTATGCTTTCCGGTTGCGATTAAAACAATTTGTTTGGCTTTTAAGATGGAAGCAATGCCCATGGTTAAAGCTTGGGTAGGTACTTCTTCAATATGTTCGAAGAAGCGCGCATTATCCAATAAGGTCGACTCAGCCAAATCGGTTAAGTGAGTCGTTTTCTCAAAGGAAGTTCCAGGTTCATTAAAGCCAATATGACCATTGGTTCCAATTCCTAAGAGTTGGAGATCGATTTTTAAACGATCTAAAATTCCATCATAATGCTTGGCTTCCGCTTCTAAATCACTTGCCATCCCATTGGGGATATAAGTATTCTTTAAATCAATGTCGATATGATCAAATAAATTCTTGCGCATAAAATGTGCATAGCTTTGATCATGATCAGGTGCTAAACCAATGTATTCATCCAGGTTAACACCAACCACATCCTTAAAGGATACCTCCTGGTTCTTATAAGCTTCTATCAGCTTTTCATATAAGCCAATGGGTGATGAACCGGTCGCTAAGCCTAAAACTAAATTTGGCTTCGCTAAAATGGCTTTTTTAATAAGTTGGGCCGCCTCTTTGGCGACCGCTTCTTTATTCTCTACAATAATAACTTGCATGCTAATCCTTTCTACTTCAATGTTGATGCTTGGGGTACTCTTAAGACCATTCCATTTTTGATCAGTTTAAAATTAATTTCTTCTTGTTTGCTCGTTTCCCCATCACAAGAAACGGGACTTAAACCTGGGGTTTTAATCTTTAAAGCATCGGCTTTAAAGAACTCAACCACATCTTCATTCACATGGGTGCCTTTAAAGTACCGTGGTAAGAGTTTAAGAATCCGATGGATAGGTATTGAATCAATCAAAAGCACATCAAAGAGACCATCTTGGATGGATGCCTTGGGTGTGGGTTGGAAACCACCACCATACCAGCGACCATTCATAATGGCGACTAAGAGTACTTTCCGGTTAATGACTTGATCATTAATGGTTAATTCGATTTCAAGTTTTTTAGGTCGAACAATCACCGCTAATGCACTAATGGCATAAACTAAAGACCGCGGTATTGGTAACTTCTTACCAATATCTTGCGCCACTTGATTGGTTTCCGCATCCAAACCCAGCGCCATCATGTTTAAGAAACGCCGATCATTTGCTAAACCATAATCTACGATAACCTCACGACCATGAACGGTATCACGAATCAGTTCTTTTAAATTCTGGTTCTTGTAGCCTACCATCCGATAATAATCATTTCCAGTACCAGCGGGAATAATCGCCATCGCTACTTTTTCTTGTAACCCATTTAGTAGTTCATAGGCAGTACCATCACCACCCACCGAATAAAGGGTTACTTCATCTGAACGCTTAAAACGACGCGCGATTTCAGTAGCGTGTCCTTGATGTTCTGTAATAATGATTTCAAAATCTTGGGGATTATCTTTAAAGACTTCTTCGATAATCGCAATTTGTTTATAGGCTTTACCGCGCCCACTGGTTGGATTTATAACAAAGATATGTTTCATTAGCTAACCTTATTTTTTATAAAGTGCCTTTCCAAGTACATAAGTGGTATTGACATCATAGTTATCTTCTAGGACTACGACATCCGCATCATAACCAACTTGTAGTTTACCTTTAATATGTTCTAAACCAATTAAGGTTGCGGGGTTGATGGTTGCGGCATTGATGGCATACTCAATAGGTACTTG
>CAYXES010000113.1:1903-3946 GCA_964464075.1 uncultured Erysipelothrix sp.
GCTCCCTTATAGTCTAAATCTAAATAAGGACCTTCAAAGTGGATTCCCACAATTTGAGTTCCCTCAATATTTTGTTTCTTAACTTTGGCGATATTTTTGAGTGCCGCCAGTAAAACTTCTTTACTTTGAGTAACGGTCGTTGGTAAGAAGGAAGTAACTCCCTCATTCACTAAACCACGTAAGACTTTTTTTAGACCTTCTTCATCAGCGTCATTGGTATCTACTCCATAAGCACCGTGAATATGGACATCAATGAAACCTGGAACGATACGTTTTTCACCATAATCAACATCAACTGCTTCTTGATTATAGGGGAAAACACCAGTGATTTTATCATCTGTCATTTCGATTTGAGCTTCAATGAAATGGCCATGGAGATAAACCCGTTTACTTTGAATAATCATGGTAAGCCTCCTTATTGTTTTTTAACAATTTCTCCCATAACTGCTTGGGTTAAACCAGCTGCATTAGCCTCATCGGTATCGATGTGCATGGCAGCCTTAAAATTAGGATGAACGCGAATCACAACATCATCAAATAATAAATCGCGCTCTTGTGGAGATGGAATCTTGACCATCACAACTTCGTTGTCAACCACATCATATTCTTTCGCTTCTTCTTCATTGAAGTGGATATGACGCTTGGCCGCAATAACACCCTTTTCAAGAACAACTTCACCTTCAGGTCCCACTAAGGTACAACCATTGGTTCCTTCAATGGATCCTGACATTCTTACTAAAGCACTAATGCCAAGTTGACGAGCCTCGGTTAAGGAAACTTCAACCTGAGTTTCAGGACGGGTTGGTCCTAGAATAATAACATTTTTAATGGTGTTTTTAGGTCCGACCACATCAACTCGTTGGGCACATGCATATTGACCCGGTTGTGATAACTCTTTAATTGGAGTTAAGGTTGCTCCTTTACCAAATAAAACTTCTAAATCTGCTTGGGTGACGTGCATATGACGTGCTGAGATTTCTACTAATACATCTTTTTTCTTCATAACTTACTCCTATTTCTTTCATAAACATTATACGGTTTAGCAAGGCCTTTTTCAAACATATGGAACTTAATTCTGCTTATTATCAAAGCAAGGCTATGATATAATGATTTTGGTGAAATATAAAATGAAAAACTTTTTTTATAAAAACTTTAGTAATAAACCGGTCATTGTTTTTATTCATGGCTTCAGTCGTCGGACTTCAACCCCCATGCAGTCTGCCATCGACTATTTTAATCAAGCTGGTTACTTAACTATGGTTCCCCAATTGTTTGATCCAAGTGATGAAGATGATCATAATCCAAGCATGTGGATTAGTCGGGCTAAACAAGCGGTTGAGGCTGCCTTAAAGATTAAAGAAGAAGTCGTGGTAATCGGGTTTTCCATGGGTGGTGTCATCGCTGGTCAAATCGCGAGCCTCTATCCCATTAAGAAACTCTTTCTTCTAGCCCCCTCCTATGAATATGTGACTTTCAAAGCCGTCCGTGAATCCCTAGGTAAAATGTTTGTGAATCGTAATAATCCCAATGGGAATCGCTATTTTTCAGATGAATTCATTGAAAGTTTTCGCCAAGTAGTTTTAATGTGTAAGGATGCCCTTCCTCTTATTACATGTGACACAACCATCTTTCATGGTTTAAAAGATATCGTAATACCCATGCGTTCCAGTCAAAATGTCTATGACACCATTCCAGCTGAATATAAAAAGCTCATCTACTTGGAAGATGTAACGCATGATTTATTAGAAGATGAGCGGCATAAAGATGATATCATTCACCTGATTCATCAAAATATTAAATAAAAAACACTATCTCAGATAGTGTATTTTATTAAATGGGGCGACCGACGGGACTTGAACCCGCGAATGCCGGAGCCACAATCCGGTGCGTTAACCACCTTCGCCACGGCCGCCATGTTAACCTTGCCTTGTCATTTTACTCTATTTAAAAGGCTTTGTAAAGATGGGGTAGGTAAATCAAACTGATTATCTCAGCCTTTTCTTTCCTTACTTTACATAAGCTAAGCTTTCCTTTAAAATTAAG
>CAYXES010000114.1:0-3885 GCA_964464075.1 uncultured Erysipelothrix sp.
GCGGAGTGACTGGAGTTCGGACGTGTGCTCTTCCGATCTATAAGAACTTAACTTTACCTTCAATCGAAAAGTTTTCAAAAAACATGTTTATGCAGTTTAAGAAGGAACGCAAAGTTTCTAAAGATATGATTTCTGACTTAGGAATCAAAACCCCTACCGAGAATCAAAAAGTTAAGAATTTATCCGGTGGTAATCAACAGAAGGTAGTGGTTGGTAAATGGTTGATTTCTGATGCGGATATCTATATCTTTGATGAGCCGACCAAGGGAGTTGATGTTGGTGCTAAAACTGATATCTTTGAATTAATTGGTCGTTTGGTCAACCAAGGTAAGTCAGTGATTTATGCTTCATCTGAGAATGCTGAATTATTAAGTATTACTGATCGTATTTATATTATGTATGATGGAAAAATTGTAAAGGAAGTAATGACTAAAGATACTTCTGAAGATGAGATCTTGTATTATTCTGCTGGAGGAAAAAACTATGAAAAACAAGCTTAAGAAATTCAATTTCTTCGATTTTCTTTACAACTATGGGATTTTATTTACCATATTTATTATGTTTGCCTTTTTTACCATTGCCACGGATGGTCGATTCCTCCAAACTGGGAATATCATTAATATCTTAAGGGCGATGTCAATTGTGACGGTTATATCAACCGGAGTTACCATCTCCTTAGTTGTTGGTGGTTTTGATTTATCGGTCGGATCAATCGCATCCATGACCATGGCAATTGGAATTGCGATGTTTGTCTGGTATGAACAAAATATCGTGATTGCGATTGTAGCGGCTTTAGCCGTTGCAATTATTATTGGTTTAGTTAATGCCTTTATGATTATTAAGTTTAATATTCCTGATATGTTAGCGACCCTATCAGCAATGTTTATCTTTAATGGTGTATCAACTACCTTCTCAAAAGGCAAAATTATTTCACAAAACATGATTATGCCAGATGGCAGTACCTCGACTGGATTAGTGCCACAAATGTTTAGAGATTTTGGGGCGGTACCTTTGATTATTGTGATTATGGCGATTATTATCATCATCATCCATATCTTCTTAACCTATACTAAACATGGTCGATATATGTATATCGTGGGTGGTAATCCAGAAGCAGCCCGCTTATCAGGCGTTAATGTAAATAAGTATAAGACTGTAGCCTACATGTTATCAGCAATGTTAGCTGGTATTGGTGGTTTATTATTGGCGGCTCGGATTGGACAAGCCAATCCATCGGCAGGGGCGGGTTACTTGATGGAATCAGTAGCTGCCGCTTACATTGGATTCTCATTTCTAGGATCTGGTAAACCTAATGCGATTGGAACCTTTGTAGGAGCCTTAATGATGGTTGCTTTATCCAATGGTTTAGTCATGGTTTCAGTTCCTTATTATTCAATGGATATTATTAAAGGGGTAGTCTTAGTATTAGCCCTAGCATTAACATATTATAAAAATAGAGATTAAAGAGGTGTAACATGAAATTTGATGAATATTTCACGATGAGTGAAGAGCAAGCAGTTGCTTATGCAAAAGCAAAACTTACTGATATTTTTAAAGCCGATGCTCAATTAGAGTGTAAAGAAATTGGGGATGGCAACCTAAACTACATTTTTAGAATCTGGGATGTGAATTCAGATGATTCCATTATTGTGAAGCAATCTGGACCGGTTGCCCGTATTTCGGATGAGTTCACACTTTCACCAGACCGTAATCGTATTGAGTATGAAATTTTAAAGTATGAAGGTGAATTAGCACCGGGTCTAGTCCCTCAGGTTTACATGTATGATCCGATTATGAATTGTACCGTAATGGATGATCTATCCGATCATCAAATCATGAGAGCGGCCATGCTAGAGTTTAAAGAATTCCCATTATTTGCGGAACATATTACCGATTTTATGGTTAATACGCTCTTATTGACGACCGATGTGGTTTTAGAACATAAACATAAGAAGGATTTGGTTAAAAACTTTATTAATCCAGAACTCTGTGAGATTTCTGAAGATTTAGTTTATACTGAGCCATTTTCTGATAATAATAAACGTAATGAAGTCTTTCCACCTAATTTAGCTTGGGTTGAAGAACATCTTTATGACGATGATATTTTACGTTTAGAAAGTGCGAAATTAAAGTTTGAATTTATGAATCATGCACAGTCGTTGATTCATGGAGACTTACATACCGGATCAATATTTATTAAAGAAGACTCTACTAAAGTTATTGACCCAGAATTTGCATTCTATGGTCCAATGGGCTATGACGTGGGTAATGTGATTGCGAACTTAATGTTTGCTTGGGCTCATGCGGATGCTTATGAACAAACCAAACATAAAGAATGGTTAGAAAAAACGCTTGTTGAAGTGGTTGATTTATTTATTGAAAAATTCTCTAAGACTTGGGATGCAAATGTTACAGAATACACTGCTAAATATCCAGGCTTTAAAGAGTATTACATTGAAAGTGTCTTAAAAGATACTGCGGGTGTAACTGGTTTAGAAGGTATTCGCCGAATTGTTGGTTTGGCGCATGTCAAAGATATTACATCCATTGAAGATGAAGCTAAACGAGTTCGTGCTGAACGTATTTGTATGACTGCTGGTAAGCGATTCATTATTGAAAGAGGAGCATTTAATAATGGCCAGGCTTTCCTAGATGTGATCAAAGCAGCAGAAAAAGAGTTTTAAGGAGGCCCTATGTCAGCAAAAGTATTAGATTTTGTTTCAGTTCGTTTGGATGATGAAAATAGTTCAGTTGTAATCTTAGATCAAACTGCTTTACCAAACGATATTATTTATAAAACTCATACAACGAAGGAATCGATTTGGGACGCTATTTATAAATTAGAGGTTAGAGGCGCTCCTGCAATTGGAATCGCAGGTGCCTTTGGGGTTTATATTGCGACCAAGCATTCTAAAGCAAAGAACTATGCTGAGTTTTATGCGGAGTTTATGGAAGCGAAAAACTATTTAGCTTCTTCTAGACCAACTGCGGTTAATTTGTTTTGGGCGCTTGATCGGATGGAAGCCGTTGTAACTGGTCATCAAGATGCACCAGTTGCAGAGATTATTCAATTATTAAAAGCAGAAGCCCTTGAAATAAGAGCGGAAGATGAACGTGTAAGTAGAACAATCGGTGAACATGCTCTAACCTTATTAAAGCCGAATATGGGTTTATTAACTCACTGTAATGCGGGTACTATCGCAACCGCAAAATATGGAACTGCGTTAGCTCCGATTTATTTAGGTCAGGAACAGGGTTATAACTTCAAAGTGTTCGCGGATGAAACCCGTCCTTTATTACAAGGTGCCCGTTTAACGGCATGGGAGCTTAATGAAGCGGGTGTTGATGTCACCTTAATCTGTGATAACATGGCGTCGATTGTCATGAAGAACGGTTGGGTTGATGCGGTTGTGGTTGGTTGTGACCGTGTTGCGGCAAATGGTGATACCGCTAATAAAATCGGAACCTCTGGAGTTGCGATCTTAGCCAAGAAATATGGTATCCCAGTTTATGTTCATGCTCCTTTATCTACCATCGACTTAGAGACTCCAACGGGAGAAGAAATTCATATTGAACTTCGCAAAGGTGAAGAAATTTATGAGATGTGGTATGAGAAACCAATGGCACCTGTAGGAATTAAGACCTACAATCCTGCCTTTGATGTAACTGATGCGGAATACATTACAGCTATTATTACCGAAAAGGGGATCGCTTATCCACCTTATTCTGATTCATTAGCTAAACTATTTAAAAAATAAGGATTAAGCTGTAATACCAAATTACAGCTTTTCTTTTATTTGAACTATATTTTGATATACTTAACCTAAGAGAAGTAAGGATAACCGACAATTCTGTTCAAGGAGGTTGCCATGCGTATTTTAGTGG
>CAYXES010000115.1:0-3834 GCA_964464075.1 uncultured Erysipelothrix sp.
GCATTGTCCCCTTCTTAAAGATTGATAAAGGACTTGCTCCTCAAGCAAATGGCGTTCAGTTGATGAAAGAGATTGAAGGACTTGATGATTTGCTTAAAGAAGCTAATGAAAAGCATATCTTTGGTACTAAGATGCGTTCTGTTATTCATGAATATAATGAACCAGGGATTGAAGCAAACATCGCCCAACAATTTGAATTAGCGCATCGCATCTTAGCCTTTGATTTAATTCCAATCGTGGAACCTGAAGTTAATATCCACGCACAGAATAAAAAAGAAATCGAAGCGAAAATGAAGGCTGAGATTTTCAAACAACTGGATAGCTTAAAACCCAATCAACAAGTTATGCTTAAATTAAGCCCCCCTGAAGAAGCTAATCTCTTTGCGGATTTATTAGAGGATCCTCGGATTCTAAGAATTGTCTTCTTATCCGGTGGTCACTCACGCACTAAAGCCAATGAGCTTTTAGCCCTTAACCATGGTGTGGTCGCAAGCTTCTCACGCGCTTTATCCGAAGGCTTAAATGTGAATCAAAGTGAGGAAGCCTTTGATGCTATGCTCAAAGATAGTATCACCACCATTTACGAAGCTTCAATTACTTAAATATCGATTAAACACTTGCATCGCAAGTGTTTTTTATTGATAACGATAATGAATTTGATCACCATAGAGATCATGCAATTCTTTATTTTTCTGGTCGCCACCATCCATGTTGGCACTGTAGAAATAAGGTAGCTTCTTTACCCCATCATCCACTAAACGTTGAGCCAGTTGGGTAATAACTTCATTAAGCATCGCAATCGCAATGATAGTTGAGCTAGCCGCTACTTTTTGATCACTACCTTTGATATCACAAATCGCATCCCCAACTTCCCCATGATTATCTAACACTAAGTCCGCAACCTCAAAGAGTCGTTTTTGACTGGGGTGACGGGAAGTCACTTGCTTAGAGTAGTTAAGGTTTGTAATCGCGACCACCTTTGTTTCTTTGGCTTTCGCACTTAAAGCTAGATCAATGCCCACACTATTACGTCCTGAAACTGAGTGAATAATCAACACATCATCTTGTTTGAAGTCCACTTTTTGTGCCAAAACTTCACCATATCCATCTAAACGTTCAAAGTAACTAGTCAAGACCACCGGTTCATTATCCAAGCTTAAATCCCGGGAAAATATCGGATTAAAAAGCATGCAACCGCCCGCTCTAAAAAACATTTCTTGGCTAATAAGGGATGCATGACCAGCCCCAAAAACATAAATGCTTTTCTTATCCTTAATCGCTTGATAGAGTAAATCCGTTAACTCTAAGATATGTTGTCTTTCTTGGGTTTCTACCACCTTTAAATTCGCAACAATCTTATCAAAAAATTGAAACATGTCACTTACCTCCTTTGTAAGTTCGTCCTTAAATTATCATTGAATACCAACTTTGATAACTCTATTATAACGCAATCAAACGATGATGACACAAAGAAGTTAAAGATGTCATATGCTATAATGAAGAAGAAAAAAGGAGAAATTAATGAACCGTACTATTACTATTAAAGGACAGGCAAAACTAAGCTTTAAGCCTGATCAAATTATTTTATCATTTAACTTCGTAACCATTGATATGGATTATGAAAGTGCCCTTCAAAACAATGAAGCTAAGGTCAATCATTTAATTGATAATTTACTTCCCCTTAATTTTAAGCGGGATGATTTTAAAACCACAAATTTTAATATCGCAACCCATTATGAGAGCTATACGGATGAAAACAATCATTATCAAAATCGCTTTGCGGGTTATAAAGCCAATCACGCCCTTAAGTTGACCTTTGACTTGGATATGCCACGCTTAGGTCAAGCTATTCATGCTATCTCACAAGCTACCAGTGATCCTAATCTAACCATTCAATTCAGTATTAAAGACACTCATACTGTAAATCAAGCCTTACTTGAGGCCGCCAGTGCGAATGCCCATACTATTGCCCAAACCTTAGCGAAGGCCAATGGGGTCAAACTTGGTCAACTCATCAACATTGACTACAACTGGGTTGATATTCAATTCTTAGCGCATACCGATATGAATGTCTACGCTAATCAAGTTTCAATGACACGGGCTATGCCTGACATTGTACCGGATGAAATTGAAGTATCTGATACTGTGAGTTTTATTTGGGAGTTAATTTAGGTGCATATCGAACTTAAAGGATTATATGGGGAAGCTAAGGTTATGACTGAAGATTTAGAAGCTAAATCTCAAGCTCAAATTGAAGAGCTTCTCAATCAGAAATTTAGTCAGAATCTTAAGATTCGGATTATGCCAGATGTGCATTTGGGTAAAGGATGTGTCATTGGTTTTACCGCCAACTTTAAAGATAAGGTCATTCCTAATATTGTGGGGGTGGATATTGGTTGTGGGATGTTAACCATTAAACTACCAAAAGTTGAGCTTGACTTTGATGAATTAGATCGAATGATTCGTTATCATATCCCATCCGGAAAACATGTCCATCGAGGTATCATGGTTGATTATCAAAACTTAAATAAACTTCATGTTTATAAAGAACTGAAAGATACCCATCGGATTCGTCGTAGTCTTGGTTCTTTAGGGGGTGGCAATCACTTTATTGAGGTTGCCCACGATTCAAAAAAACAAAATTATATGATTATCCATTCGGGTAGTCGTAATTTGGGTAAACAAGTCGCACAGCTTTACCAACGTAAAGCCATTCATTATTGTGCCACCCAAAAGCTTGATATTCCTCGTGATCTTGCCTATCTAGAAGGTCAACTCAAAGATCATTATCTGCATGATATGAAGCTGGTTCAAGAATATGCTTCGCTTAATCGTAAAACCATGGCCAATCTCATCCTTAAACCCCTCTATCAGCTTGAATTAAGCGATTTAGAGCACTTTGAAACCATCCACAACTATATTAACTTTAAAGACAATATCACGCGTAAAGGCGCGATATCAGCCTATGAAGACGAGTTACTATTGATTCCTATCAATATGGCAGATGGCTCCATTCTTGCCAAAGGTAAAGGTAATCCCGACTGGAATTACTCCGCTCCTCATGGTGCTGGTCGGCTCATGAGTCGTAATCAAGCATTTAAAGAACTTAATTTAGAGCACTTTAAAACCAGTATGAAGCATGTTTACTCGACTTCAGTCAGTCAAAGAACCTTAGATGAAAGCCCCTTTGTCTATAAGAGTATGGATTATATTTTAAATCGAATTGAAGAAAGTGTGAGTGTGATTGACATCTTAAAGCCAATCTATAACTTTAAGGCTCCATGATCAAGATAGTATGCGACTTGATAAATTATTAGCCCTGCATGGTTATGGTACCCGTAGCCATGTCAAAGAAATTATTAAAGCAAGTCGGGTTAAGGTTAATACCATGATTATTACTAACCCCGCTTATAAGATTGATGAAAATAAAGATATGGTTGTGGTTGATAACCATATTTTAGCCCATCAAAAAAATGTCTACTATATGCTTAATAAACCGGCTGGTTATATTTGTGCTCATCGTGATCATCGTTATCCGAGTGTCTTGGATTTATTAGAAGACCAACGTAAAGATCTGATTATGGTAGGGCGTTTGGATGTGGATACCGAAGGCCTCCTTTTAATCTGTAATGATGGATTATTCTCCCATCATGTCAGTCATGGGAAGCAACCTATCTTCAAAGAATATTATGTGGAACTCGAAAAACCCTTTGATTCAAAATGGATTGCCATTATTGAAGCGGGCATGATGCTTGATGATGAACGCTTAAAACCCGGATTTCTTACAATCCTGGCAGAAACTAAAATTCTATTATCCATTTCCCAAGGTAAATA
>CAYXES010000116.1:0-3775 GCA_964464075.1 uncultured Erysipelothrix sp.
CTAAATCAATCCCATCATCAAGCTGAGCTTCATAGACATCAAACTGATCATGACTTGCATTTTGTTCACGCAGTTTTAAAACTGGTTCCTGTGCTAATTCAACCATTTTTTGCGCTTGGTCTTTTTGTTGTTGTAAACTTTGCAGCTGTTGATCAAGTTTTGCTAGTGCAGCTTGATTATTATCTAACTCATGCTCTCTACGATTGTTTTCTAAAGCTTCAATCTTGCGATTAAGGGAGGCAACCTCCCGTTGATGTTTGAATAACACTTTCAACAATTGGGCAACTTCATTTAAATCCTTATGAACTAAAAGTCCGCCCACAATCCGTAGCATATTTTGATATTCATTATCAATCTGTGCATGCTTATGTTCAACATTCTCTAGAAGCTTACCTTTTTCAATTTCATCACTCGCTATTTCAACCTGGTTCTTCAGTTGTTCTAAATCAGCTAGTTCTTTAAGATAGCGTGGAAAGTTCTTGCTAACATCACCTAAGACATCATCAACATACTTTGGTGCAAGATCCGCCAGACTTCGACCATAGTAGAGGGTATTCCCTTCGGTTTGATCATAAAGCTGAAGTATAGTCCGGCCAAAGGTTGATTTACCACAACCCGATTCGCCTACCAAACCAAGGGTTTCACCTTCATAAATATCAATTGAGATGCCATCATTAGCCTTAATGAACAAACGATCTTTTTGAAACACAGAACGCTTCTTTAAAGGGAAGTATTTCTTTAGATTTTCTACTTTTAAAAGGACCTTTTGATCAGCCATTACTACGTACCCCCTTTTGTGGATAGAAACAACGAATCGCCTGCTTTTCACTTACTTCAATTAGTTCGGGTTCTTCTTGGTGGCATCGATCGGTTGCATACTTACAACGAGGCGCAAACTTACACCCTTCCGGTAATTCTAAAGGATGAGGAACAGCGCCCACAATCGCATCCAAACGTACACCTCTTTGAGAGCTCAAGCTTGGGATTGATGCCAATAAGCCTTCGGTATAAGGATGTGAATATTCTGAAATATCACTAAAGATGTAGTTGACTGGAGCACTCTCAACCACTTGGCCACAATACATCACGACCACATCATCCGCCATTTGATTAATGACACCCAAATCATGGGTAATAAACATAATCGCGGTATTAAATTCTTTTTTAAGTTCATTCATCAGCCGTAAAATCTGAGCTTGAATAGTCACATCCAATGCCGTCGTCGGCTCATCGGCGATAAGTAGCTTAGGACGGCACGCTAAAGCCATCGCAATCATCACCCGCTGACTCATACCACCGGATAATTGGAAAGGATATTGGTGAATAATTTCTTCCGCATTAGGGATTTTAACCGCCTTCAACATCTCGATGGACGCTGCTTTGGCTTCTTTTCTTGACATCCCTTGATGCAGTCGTAATACTTCACTTATTTGTTTATTAATTGTAAACACAGGATTAAGGCTCGTCATTGGTTCTTGGAAAATCATTGAAATATCATTACCACGAATATGACGCAATTGCTTCTCATTCATAGTTCTGAGTTCTTTACCTTCAAAGTACACTTCCCCTTGATAGATCTTTTGATTAGGTTCAAACAGTTTTAAGATACTCATCGCCGTTTGACTCTTACCACTACCTGATTCTCCCACAACTCCTAAGGTGCGACCTTCTTGAACTGCTAATGATACCCCATTGACAGCTTTAATCATACCGCGTCGGGTATTGAAGTAGGTGTGGAGGTTTTTAATGTCTAATAAATTTCCCAAGTGATTCACCTCAAATTTCTCATATGATATTAAAAAATGAGCATTAAAGTAGAACCATTCTAAGGCTAAAGCCCATGATGATTCATATGCTTCCATTTGTAAATTCAACATTTTTCTAACGTCAACCCAGTCTTTATAAACATCACGCTTTCCTTAGGCTAGACGTAGTGAATTAATTATATGTTAGCACCTATTCAAATGTCAAGAAAGCTTTCTAATACTTTCTTTTATTTTCATTCACTTACAATGGGAATTTGAAACTATTTACATCGTCATAAAATAAATGATTTACATTTATTTGAGATTATGCCATAATAAATCTCACGGAGGAATACCCAAGCGGTTGAAGGGGTCGGTTTCGAAAACCGATAGGAGCGCAAGCTCGCGCGGGTTCAAATCCTGCTTCCTCCGCCATTTTGGTTTTCATGGTTGAAAGCCTTTTTTTATCCCTAATCTTCAAAATATTATCCGCACACCTTGAGTATAATGCCTAGCACATCCTATACATCACCCTTTTATTATTTTGCTATCTAACTTTTAACGTTTAAACTCCAGTATTTATAATATAATAAAGATAGTTTAAGAACAGATTGATCATACTCACTAATAATCCCTTGCTTTTGTAAGGAGGTTTGATAGTACCAAGTTATCTTAAATGAAATCTAAAAAGGAGTCCCATGAAAATAAATACATGTCAATGGCTAATGATTATCATCATGCTCGCCTTATTATTGCTTGTTTTTTTAGTTTATCAATTTAGTAATGGGAAAGCTTCAACTTCAAAAAGCAATGCAGCAACTGGAAAGCTACTACGCTTTCAATACACTTATGGAGCCTTTTTGAGTGGTGCTTATGAATTTATTCTTGAGTCTGATCCTGATTATGATACGCAAGTCATCTTTAAGGCTGAGAAGTTCACTAATGAATACGAACCAGTCCAGGTTATGCTAAACAACCAAGTTTTAAAAGACATTGATTCCATCATTAAAAGTAGAGACATCTTCACCTGGGATGGTTTCAAACAATACAACCATGATGTAAAAGATGGGTATAGTTTTAATTTAAATGTCGACTATGAACATACTAAAATCAGAGCAAGTGGTTATATGAAATACCCTAAAAACTACCACTCAGGGCATGATGAATTGGCTGATTATCTAAAAAAACTTATGATGGATTATGCCATAAAAAAGGATACTGACTAGTTCAGTATCCTTTTCATTATTTATTTCTTAAGAAGTATGGATGAGTGTAAGCTTGAATCCCATCCACATAAATGGTCGCTGGTTCACCTTGAATAAGGGGTCTCATATAATCCAGAGCTTCTTGACTTACCCCCGCATAATCTTCTAACATCCACTCAAGTGGGAAGTTTTTAACATGATTTGCTACATTTGAGGCATCAGTCGCAAAGTATTCCACATCATACTCATCACCTTCAACCCGTTTCATCCCTACCATTTTACCGGTAAAGCTTGGATCCATCGAACGCATGTGTGCTGACATTCCTAATTTGAAGGATTCTTCCACATCAATCAAAGATTGTTCAGTAGCATGTGAGCGTTGTGCAGTTGATAAGTCTTGGACTTTAACCCGGCTTGCCGCATTATTATCTAAGATAATATCACGAATCGCTTGACCGGCTCCACCTAAGACCGCATGACCAAAGGTGTCATTTTTAGATTCCTTAGCGGATAGATAGGTTCCATCTTCATAACGAACCCCTTCCGATACCACAACATAACATTTATTCTTTTTAGCAATACTCTTTTTAACTGCTTTAATAAACTTCGCTTCATCAAACGGTACTTCTGGTAGAACCAACACATCAACTTTACCTGAAAGACAAGCTGAGGCTGCCAACCAACCCGCATCACGACCCATAGTCTCTAAGACAAAGACTTCTTCGCGGGTATAGACATTGTAGTCCAACCAAGTTTGGGTTGTGGTATTTGCGATAAATTTCGCTGCACTACCAAAGCCAGGACAATGATCGGTCACCATTAAAT
>CAYXES010000117.1:0-3771 GCA_964464075.1 uncultured Erysipelothrix sp.
CCATAAACTTGACCTGCTTTAAGCTTGTCTAAATGGTCTTTCTTAAGCACATCAAAGTAATTTTTACGATGTTTATTTAAAATATCAAAGCCGATATCGGCATGACAATCAATTATTTTCATAAGTCACCTCCCCTGCTATTATAGCGCATCTAAGGTGGCTTATTGCAAGATGTGGATTTCTTCGTTATAATCCATGTATATAACAAATTTAAGGAATCATGAAATGAGCGCCACGAAATCCAATGTAATTGAAATTAACTTTCTTGAACAATTCAACCAATTCATTAAAACCCCGGTTGTTGTTTTTAATGATAGCCAGGTTTTATATGTTAATGAATGTTATAAGAAAGCCATTAATCAACCCAACTTAGATCTTAGTAATTATGATCTTCAAAGTGACTTTAAGCTGACCCACAAAGAACAACAGGAAATTTCCCTCCATGCTAATAACCATCAGGTTTATCATTTTGAGGTGACGATCAAGCCGGTTGTTTTTAATGGTGTGGAAGCCAAGCTTGCGATTTTCTTTGATATTAGTGATCGTAAGAAAGTGGAAGAAGGGATTACTCAAATTGCCCATTTAAGGGAATTGATGATTCGTATTTCAAACTTAATTCTTGACTCAAGTTCCCTTTCTGAGTTCTTTGACTTTATTTTAGGAACTACCTTACAGGCGATTGAAACCAC
The DNA here is from genome assembly GCA_964464075.1 of uncultured Erysipelothrix sp. Classification (GTDB taxonomy): domain Bacteria; phylum Bacillota_I; class Bacilli_A; order Erysipelotrichales; family Erysipelotrichaceae; genus UBA6182. The sequence continues at coordinate 690 of CAYXES010000117.1, forward strand.
CACCTTAGGTTCAATTCTTTTAGTCGATGAACACAATATGCTTAAGGTCGCAGCTTCCTATGGTTATAGTGATGAAATCAATGATTTCTATCTTCCTTTAACCGATTCATTTTTATATCGTCAAAGTGATGGTTTAATGAATGATATCATGATGATTTCCAATGATATCCTCAATGAAAACCTCATTCATATCCCAACCTCTTTAGCTGAAGACGCTTATCTTCAATCTTCCATTAGTGGACCCATTTACTTTCAGGGCAAACTCTATGGACTCATTAGCGTGGATGCCTTAGAAAAAGATGCTTTTAGTGAGTATGATTTAGATAAAGTAGCCTTTATTAGTAAATCAATTGAGATTGCGATTACCAATCGTTTATTGTATGAGGAAAAAGTTTTCCTATCGCGTCATGATAGAATCACTAATCTTCATAATCGTCATTTCTTTGATGAGTTTAGTGATATCTTATTGCGTCGTGCACAACGCTATGAGGAAACCTTTCATTTGGTAATGATTGATGTGAATGATTTAAAATACATTAATGATTATTATTCTCATCTTGCGGGTGATCAGGTGATTATTCATATCGCCAATACCATTGGCACTCATGTGCGTGATAGTGATATCTTTGCCCGGTTTGGAGGGGATGAGTTTGTAGGAATCCTTTTCAATGGCACATATGAGGCTTTAAGAGATAAGGTAGAGGCTTTAAACCAGTGGTTGATTAAACACCCACTCCTCTATGATAATCAGCATATCGCTACTTCCATTAGTTATGGCATTGCTCAATACCCTAAGGATGGAAGTACCATCTCTCAACTCATTCAAGTTGCGGATGATCGCATGTATGAATATAAACGCCAATTTAAAACAAAATAAAATCCCTTGGACAAGCCAAGGGATCTTTTTTTAAATCAGTTTTTCAAGTTGACTTAGACGGGTTTCAAAGACATCTAAGGCAGCTTTGGTGGCTTCATTGCTTGACATATCCACGCCCGCTTTTTTAAGCACGTCAATGGGATAATCTGAGCTACCAGCTTTAAGATAATTTAGATAAGGCTCGACCGCTGTTTCTGGATTAGCGAGAATCTTAGCGCTTAAGGCTGATGCGGCACTAAAGCCAGTGGCATATTGATAGACATAGTAATTCATATAGAAGTGGGGAATCCGAGCCCACTCATAACCAATGTCCTGATCATAATGCATTTCATCACCATAGTATTTCTTATTTAAATCAAAATAAGTGTCAAATAAGAAATCAGTGGTTAATGGGTTTTGTGCTTGATCACTTTTATGAATCAAATCTTCAAACTCCGCGAACTGGGTTTGTCTAAAGACTGTTCCTTTAAAGCCATCTAGATAATGGTTAATAATGTAAGCTTGAATATTTTTATCATCATACTTCTTAAGCATATAATCAACCAATAAAATCTCATTAGTGGTGGATGCGACTTCCGCTAAGAAGATTGAGTAATCACCATACACAAAAGGTTGGTATTTACGGGTGAAGTAGGAGTGTACACTATGACCTAATTCATGGGCTAAGGTAAAGACATTATCAATATTGTCTTGCCAGTTTAATAAGATATAGGGATTAGTACCATAGGTTCCCGATGAATAAGCACCTGAGCGTTTGCCTTTGTTTTCAACCACGTCAATCCAGCGCTCTTTTTGCGCCATTTTAAGGACTTCAAGGTATTCTTCACCTAAGATGCTTAAAGCGTCTAGAATGAGCTCCCATCCCTCTTGGTAGGTGAACTTAACCTCAACTTCACTGACCAGTGGGGTATACATGTCATACATGGCCACTTGATCTAGTTTAAGCGCTCTTTTTCTTAGAGCCACATAGCGATGCAGTAAGTCAAGACGAGAGTTAACCGCTTCTACTAATGCATCATAAACACTCTCATCAATATGATTCGCAAAGAGGGCAGCTTGACGGGCACTCTCAAAACCCCGTAAACGTGCGTTTAAATTGTGAAGTTTAACGGTTGATGAAAGCGTTGCGGCAAAGGTGTTCTTTAAACCAGAAAAAGCTTCATACATGGCTCTAAAAGCATCTTCTCGCACATCCCTATTTTTACTTTCTAAAAACAAGGCATAACGTCCATGGGACAGCGTTTGAGGGCTACCATCTTCCCCTTTTACCTTTCTAAAGCTGATGTCGGCATTATTCAACATCCCAAAGATGGAAGTGGGAGCATCTAAAACTTCGGAAGCTTCCGCCAATAGTTTTTCCTCAACCTCAGAAAGAATATGAGGGCGCTGATCAAATAATATTCTAAGATCATGTTTGTATTTATTGAGTTCATCCAGCTCATCTAAGTAATCAAAGATTTGTTTTTCATCATAGGTTAATAATTCAGTTTTATAAAATGAAAAACTCGCTAACACTTGGGCATAAAGGCCTTGTATTTTAGAAAAGTAGCCTGCATATTTTGAATTGGTGGTGTCCGTATCAAATTGCAGATGAGCATAAACATAAAGCAAGCCTAATTCATAAGCACAGTTTTCCTGAAACAAAATCGCATCCAAAAGGGCTTGGGCACTTTCACCTAATTTACCTTTATAAGCTTGGACTTGTGACAGCTGATTGGATAGCTTATCAAAAGCTGCCTCCCAAGCTTCATCATTTTCATAAATACTGGTTAAATCCCAAGTTAAATCTTGGTCAACTTCACTGCGTAAGGGTAATTCTTTACTCATGGGGTTCTCCTTTAAATCATAGTTTTTATTATACGCCACATTTTTATAATTTCACAGTCGAAGGACTGTTTATCCTAATTTAGGATCTTTAAATTCTTTTAATCGAAGCTCATAAGCCTGCATAAGCTCATCAAAAAGGGGCATGACTTCTTGTTTTTTAGTGACCAACTCAACCAGGTAACGACTAAAAAGTGGATTGAGGATTAAGAAAGGCCCAATGAGATGGGTCCCAAAGAAGTTACGATAATGGATACCTTCATAAAAGGAGTCTCGATTAAAACCAAAACCTGACTTAATGTGGATAAAAGCATTCTCTTGATTATTGCCATAAGCTTGCGCAAATTGACTTTTAAAACCTACGATTTCCATATCTTCAAA
>CAYXES010000118.1:0-3735 GCA_964464075.1 uncultured Erysipelothrix sp.
CATAGCAGAGCTCTATGGCTTTTATTTACTTTTACACAATTATATGGACTTTATCAAGAATAATTAATCTTATTTAGATATTAATAAAAATTATGTCAAACTGATGTCAAAAACTTTGAGAACCAAAAGAATAGTGAGATTGGTTAGAAAATGAGGACTGAAAAAGCTTTTAAACAGTCGATTTGAGAATTGAGAGACGTTTTGGCCTGTAGAATATGATTTAAAAAGAACCACTACGCACATTTTAAACAGTTATAGTCTACAAAATCCGCTATGCTTTATTTGAGGAATATTTTAGGAGGGAGAATCCATATGAAAAAAAATATAATATTGGTTTTAACACTATCATGTCTACTGTTTTCTGTTGTAAACAAAGTAAGTGCTGAAGAAAGTTTACTTGAAGAAGTAACAAAAAAAGACTTATATGAAATTGGAGAGACTTCTGAGCCTAGAATGCCTATCTCATCGGGGGATAAGACTGTAGAACTTTCAAGTGAAAGGAAAGATTGGATTCTTAATGTGATAGATTATAATGAAGAATATTATTCACAGAATCTAAAAAGATGGTATGAAAATGAAGATTTCATAGTTTTTGAATTTTATCCTATTAGTAAAAGTTTTAACAACACCCAAGATTTTTCGATTCATAAAATAGAATATTTAAAACCTGAATCTTATATTATGAATGCGGCGTATCAAACAAAGATGATATATTATGGAAAGTGGGATCTAGCATATTATAAACAGGATAAAAAATCTACAAATACGTTTTATATTCTTGCTAGTCTAGTTATGTTATATACCCCAACCACTAATAAATTGGCTGGATGGGTTTTTGAACAAGTACTGGGTAATCTAATAGGCCAGGTGGATAAGACAAGGCCTGTTAGCTCTGAAACATATAATAAGTACTATTATTATAATAAAGCTGCTGCTGTTTATATAGCAGGTGTCTGGTTACCACGCGTTTACATAGGATCGCGAAGGTCATTGGCTTGGGGATGGGCAACGTATCATAAATCAAACGGAGAACCAATGACAGCGATTCAACAACCAAAAGAAGGTATTGGTATCCCACCAGTAAATTATGATGGATTAGAATACAAAAATAGATTTTATGATACTGCCTGGATGTTTGAAGAAGCAATCAGAAGAGCATATGGTATGGCGTATGTTGATGTATTCTATCAAACATTGGATCCAATTCCTTAATTAGATTGATAGAGGAAAGTCTATGAAAAAGAAACTGCTTTTAAGTTTAATTGTTATCATTATTCTTGTTACAAGCTCCTGTACAAAACCAAGATCATATTTGGATTATGAACTTCTTACTCCTGAAACAGAAGACATTAAAGATACGATGTTAAATTTCTTTTCTCTAGATAGGAAGGTATTTAAAGATAAAAATTTCCAAGTTAAAGTAATCGATATTGTAGCAATTAAAAAGAATAATGAAGTCGATGATATTACTTATTATCTTTATAATCTAGTGATTGCTCCTGTAACTGAAATGCCTATTCATATTAAATCGATTCATATTCAACCTCAAGATGAACGATATCAAAAGTATCTTATAACTGGTGACTCTAGTTATGGACCTCAAAACCTGGAAATCTGGAATTTGATTACCAATCAACTTGATTTTTTTCAATTTAATGAAGTTAAGGATTTACCAGCTTACCGATTAATAATGATATTTAATGATCTTGGAAGTAAGAATATGGCTAAACATAATTTTACTAGAAATCAAATTGATGAAGCCATAAAGAATTTTGAGATAACAATTAAATATAATAATACCCAAGAAATTATTAAAGTTAATTTAGATGAAGTTTATTATTTAAATCCTGAAACTGATGTTGAATTATTAGGTCGTGAAGATATCAGTAACTTGTATTATGATAATAAATTACCAACGACATTTGAACCCTATCGTTCTGAATAATGGTGACTGGTGACCTCCATAGTATCATGGAATGACCAATCTAGAAACTTTTAGAACTAGGAGAATAGTGAGACTGGTGAGAAAATAAGGACGGAAATAACCTTTAAACAGTCGATTTGAGAATTGAGAGACGTTTTGGCTGTAGAAAGTGAGTATGAAAATCATGTACAAATAACTTTGATTATGAGTTATATCATAATACATGCGATAAGATATTCTTTCTATTTTGTACTCAACACTACTGTACAGGAATCCTTTCACTTTTCTATTTCTTGTTTGAGTCTCATATAAATTGTAACTTTACAATATTATAAACTAAAAGGAAGAGATACTATTATTTTATGAAAAGGAGTGAATACGAATAAAACTAAAAAGTGGTTAATCAGTTTCTCTATGTTTGTTTTTATGTTGTTAATTACAGTTTCATCAGTTAGTGCAGCTGTATATCCAAAGCAAGTAGAATTTGCACCTAGTTACCTAGCATCTGTTTCTGCACCAGGTTCTGGTTTAAGTACATTGGTTGGAAAAGTTAGCAATAAGACCGTTAGCTCTCAATCATATAGTTCTAGTTATGTATTTCGAAACGTATTCGCCTATTTGCGAAATAGTAGTGGAGCTATTGCACATAAAACTACAGAATTAAAGGGATACGATGTTAGTGCTTCTGCAACAGGAGGTCTGTTTTTTGGTAGTTCAGTATATGCTAGTCATGATGCTATTGTACATGAAAAGGGAACTATCAACCAATATATTATTGTTGCTAATTAGGACCAATTAAGTGATAAAATAATATCTCTTCTGTACTTTTTAGAAAATGGTATTTAGGATAAAATGGTCAAAACTTTACTAAAGAACATCAAATTATTCTTCACAAAAAACAAACTTCTCGCGTTGTTATTTTCATTGGGACTTTTTGTCTCTTTTCTTTCTGCATTATATGGATCCGCTTCTATTCGAAGTCTTCAACTCAGTCAAGTAGAATATTCAGACCCAACAACGACCTATACACTAACTGCTAGCGAAAGCACACCATTTTCTAGTATTAGTGAACATATCGAAGTTATTTCCCAAACCTATAGTGATGAACTCAAACGATTTAGATTAAATTTGCAAGAAGACATTCAGTATTATGTTGTTGGCAAAGGATTTAAAGCAGACTATGGCCCAGGATTTAGTAAACAGGATGAACCACAGATTTTGATTGGTACAGGCCTAACCGGAACTTCCATTGAACTGGGCGATGATTACACTTACAATCACAAAGAATATCAAGTGGTTGGACTTGTTGAATTATTTTATAAACATACTATAAATAAATTAGAATCTACTGATAATGTCCGTGTAGAAACAATCGAGTTATTTTTTCATGCACCATTAAAACAATCTACAAAAGAAGCAATTGAACTATATATGATGTCATATTTATCTACTTTTGAAATTGGCTTACCCCAATCACAAGCTATTAGTGATCGATTAAACATTGGTTTTAATACATTAGTTAGTGTTTTGATTTTAGCGGTTGGGTTATTTAATGTCATTGGTCTTTATCGATATGTTGTCTTAAAAAGAAATTCTGACCTAGCAATCTTTAGGATTGTAGGGTGCACAAAACGACAAGCCATGAGTATTATGCTATTGGAACTATCTTTCTATACTACGCTTCAATATATGATCAGTGTCGTGATTTATCATAACCTTTTGGATCAACTATTTTATAAATCATCACCACTGTATTATTTAAATGCATTAGGGTTAGTTGACTATGTGATAATTTACTTGATACTCATGAC
>CAYXES010000119.1:0-3682 GCA_964464075.1 uncultured Erysipelothrix sp.
GTTCCCATTAAACAATTCTTTAATGACTATTTAGAAGATGAACCGAAACCTAAAACGAAGGCAAAAACCTTTGCCGATTGGATTGATGAATTAGCGGATGGACGTCGAATCCGTAAAAACAGTCAGTTTGCTTATGAAAATATTGGCTTAAAAGTTTTAGGCGTCAAGGATTTTAAAGCTCATAAAATCGAATTGAATGTCTATTCTCGATTAGAGGATTAAGGAGAAATTATGTTTGAAAGTATTGTAACTAAAAAAGCTCCAGCTGCAATTGGCCCGTATTCCCAAGCCGTTCGAATTGGTGATTTTATTTATCTGTCTGGTCAATTACCAATTGACCCCTCAACCAATGAATGTGTTGAAGGTGGTATTATGGAGCAGACCTATCAGGTTTTTGCGAACATAGAAGCCATCTTACAAAGCCAAGACTTAGAATTACGTCATATTATTAAAACTACAGTTTTTATGAGTGATTTAAGTGAGTTCGAGGCCATGAACCAAATTTATGCCACTATTATGAGTGATCCTTATCCGGCGCGTTCAACCATTGAAGTATCTAAGCTTCCAAAGGGTGCTAAGATTGAAATTGAGTGTGTTGTGATAGATACGCTACAATATGAAAAGGCCTTAGATGCTCACCATGGCCACCATCATCATGAACATGATGAAGATTGTGATTGTGAGAGTGAAGAAGCGGAATGTGATGGACATTGTTGTGGGTAACCACAACTTTTCTTTAGGAATTATTTGATTTGTTGCTAATGATACACTAGGAGGTGTATCATGCAAATTAAAGATGTTGTACTTATTATTCAAAAAGATAAGCGTCTTCAGTGTTGGCATGTAGATCATAGCTATCAGATAATTCACATGAATATTCAGGATTACTTTAATCAAGAATGTCTTAAACATGGTTATACCCATAAGGGTGCTATTAGTGCCATTCGATTTCATTTAAAAATAAAACAGATGGTACCCATCTTGGTCCATCCTTATCGTAAGATATTGTTTTTTCCCATACCCATTCATGATGCGATTCTATGGTTTCAATACCACCCCTCAATCAAAGTAAAACGGATTCATGATTATTTGTGTGAACTCCGGGTCTTTAACTATAGTTTTGAACTGGCGGTTAATGTGCGGGTCATACGTCGCCAAATTAAGCGCTGTTTAACGTATATTGACATCCTATCGGTGAATGAACTAGAATGGGTGTGTTATGAAAAAATTGAGCTACCGATTAATACCTTAATTTTTGATGGTCATGACAAGCGAAAGGATTATACATGAAACTTAAATTTCATATTAAAACTAGTTTACTCATTATATTTTCTGCCCTATTAATGTCATTCTCTTTGAATGTATTTGTGGATACTGGGCAGCTTTTTCCTGGTGGTTTTACTGGAATCACAGTTATTATCACTCGTATTTTAGATCAGAAATTTTCAATCCATATTCCTTTTGGGATTTTATATATTCTTTTAAATATTTATCCAACGGTGTTGGTTTATAAACAGGTAGGGAAGTGGTTTACCCGCTACTCCATGCTTCACATTGTTTTGGTCAGTCTTTTCACCAGCATTATTCCTCATTTTGCGGTAACCTATGATATCTTTCTAATCGCAATCTTTGGGGGTGTCTTATCAGGTATGGGTGCTTCCATCGCTTTAGGTGCCCACGCCAGTGGTGGAGGAACCGATTTTATTGCCTTGTATATTTCTAATAAAACCCATCGTTCCGCCTGGCATTATATTCTTTATGGTAATATTGTCTTACTTCTCATTGCGGGTTTACTCTTTGGCTGGGAACAGGCTTTGTATTCCATGATTTATCAATTTGTCGCCACTCAAGTGATTAACTCCATGCATAATCGTTACAAGCTGGTTGCCTTAAGTATGTTTACAACCATTCCAGATCAAGTGATTGATGCGATATTAGAGCATTCACGCCATGGTATTACCAAGTTGTGGGGTGAGGGTGGTTATTCTAAAGATCCTAGAGCGATGATCTACATGGTTGTCAGTGCCTATGAAGAGGTTGAAGTTATTGAATTGGCCCGAAAAATCGATCCTGGTATCTTTATTAATATCACTAAGATTGAAAAGGTGCATGGCAACTTCTACCAAAAACCATTAATTTAAAAAAGCAGTTAGTTCCTAAGAGCTAACTGCTTTTCTTATTTCTTATTACCACCTAAGAGGCTACCCAGTACTTTACCGACATTTTCAACTAAATCATCATTTGATTTTGTTTTAGCGGTTGTGACTTTTTTAGTCGTGGTTGCCTTTTTGGTTGTTGCTTTTGGGGCTGTGATTGCAGAGCCTAGCACATTGGCTAAAATTGAACCAGCACTGCCTTTAGCTAGCATACCCACAAGTGAACCCATATCAAAGCCACCCGAAGATTGAGCTTGTTTCTTTTGATTACCAAGATAGGCCATCACAAAGGGAGCTAGGGTCATCATAAGCTTCATGGTATTAGCTTGTGATAGACCCGATTGTTTAGCCACACTCTTTTGTACCGTTTCGGTTTTATTCCCAAAGATGTGTCCTAATATCTTTTGACCATCACTTAAGTCAACGCCATTGAGAAAACCATTAATATCACTGAGGTTTTGACTGCCATGATCATCAAGGGCATTCATGAGTGATTTAATCCCTTTTTCATTTTGAGCATTATTATTGAGACCTTCAACTAATGAGGGAATGAGCATGCTAGCAGCACTCTCAATTTGTTTTTTATCAGCTTTTAAAGTTTTAGACATGGTATCGGTTGCCGCTGACCCCGCAACTTGTTTTAACATTTCTTGTAGAATATCCATAAATTCCTCCGTGGCTTTATTATAACAAAATAATATTCCAATAGTTAAACAAAGCATTGCTTTTAACAAAAGCACCCTAGCAAAGTTTAAAATTATGGTATAATTTTAAAGTGAGGAGGTTATTATGGCAACCAAGAAAAAAATTACTGAAGTTGATGTAGAAGTAACCAAAACAATGCCTACTAAGAAGTTTGTTCCTACACCTGAGAACAAAAGTAAAGCCACTAAAAATCGTTTGATTGCAGTGCTTTTATGGGTAGTAGCTATTGCGATTGAAATCTTTGCGATTTTCCAACTTAAACAAGATCCAATCAATATGACCATTATCTTAATCGCGATTGTGATTATGGGTGTCTTATCGATTATAGGATCACTCTTATGGCAAAAGGCAAATCGTCTTGATCCAGCTTCTGAAAAAGATAAATTCAAGTTTTTTGTTCAAAACCAATTAGGTGTAATCATTGCCGTTGTTGCATTTTTACCTTTAATTATTTTGATCTTAACAAACAAGGATTTACAAGGGAAAGAAAAAGGTATTTTAGCGGGGGCAGCGATTGTCATCTTGATTGCAGCGTCCATTATTGGAATTGATTTCAATCCGGTATCAGTGGAACGCTTTGAACAAGAAACCGCAATTGTTGAAAGCTTGATGGGTGAAAATGCGCCAGTCTATTGGACTAAGAGTGGTACTCGTTATCATTTATTTGATGATTGTCAGCATATCAACACCAGTAAAACGGATGAGATTTTTAAGGGGACGGTTGCACAAGCTTACGAATTAAAGAATATTAAGGAGCTCTGCAAAACCTGTCATAAACGAGCCGAAGCGGCGCTAGAAGAAAAATCAGATTAACAAAAAGG
>CAYXES010000120.1:0-3672 GCA_964464075.1 uncultured Erysipelothrix sp.
CCTTTGATTTTGCGGGGATATCCTTGACCATCATAACGTTCATGATGACAGAGTATATACTGCGCAATAGGGATAAGTTCCTTGCTGGTCATGGCGATACGATAACCAATTTCAGGATGACGGTTAATTTGAGCTCGTTCATGAGCAGTAAGTTTTCCTGGCTTATTTAGAATGGTATCACTAATTCCGATCTTTCCAATATCATGGAGCATCGCAAGTAACTCAAGTTCATTGAGTTCTTCATCCGATAATTGCATTGCATGTCCAATTGCACGTGATAACTCAACTAAGCGTAAGGCATGAGCTTCTGTTTCTTCACTCTTTTCAAATAAGGCTGCCTTTAAAGAAGCAAGTGCATAACTACGTGTGCTTTCTTTTTGTAACATTTTTGTGCGAAGCATATTATCTTCTGCCTTTTTGATGGTATCAAGTAAGGTTCCATCGCTTGTGGTTTTGGTCGCACTTCCTAAAGAAACACTAGCGTGGTAAATGGCATATTTAGAAGTTTTAATGAAAGTTTCAATCGCACAATCAATTTTTTTCTTGAGTGCATCACCTTCTTTACGACTCGTTGTGGGTAAAAGCATAGAGAAATCATCACCTGATATTCTTGCGACAAAGCCTGGTTTAGAAACATGTGCATCAAGTATTTTCGCAATATCAACCAGTAATTGGTCACCTGCGAAGTGACCCAATGATTCATTAATCTGCTTCAAACCATTAATATCACCTAATATAATGGAGATTGGTAGATTTTCTTTTTTATTCAGCTCTTTAAGTTGGATATCAAAATATCGACGATTATAAACTCCCGTTAATGCATCATTATAGGTCAGATATAATATTTCATCTTCTTTTTGTTTACGTTCACTAATATCAATAATCAAGCCTTCTAAGGCAATCACATTACCTACTTCATCATAGATACCATGACCTCTTTCAAGCACCCATTTCTTTTCATTATTAGCGGTAATTATTTGGTATTCAGCCTTGAAATTATCATGATTTTCAAGGGCAACTTCCCAAGCTTCTCTTAAAATCTTACGATCAGCTTGATTAATAATATCATCATAAGTTAAATCGCGGTTTAGTATTAAGCTCTCAGGTGGATATCCAGTTAATTCTTCACATCCTTTAGAGATAAAGCGCATGGTCCAGAATTCATCATTATCACAGCGAAAGACCATACCTTGAATATTAGACAACACCATATCTTTAAATTGATTACTTTGGCTTAGTTCTTCTTGCATCACAATATGTTCAGTCATATCTTTAAAGATAAGCACATTTAAATCAGTAGGTTGATTGTTCATTTCAAAAGGTATAACGGTTACTTCAGCCCAAATGGTCGACCCATCAGGTTTAAAATAACGTTTATAGGTAGTGAAAGCATCACCATTTTCTGAAAAGTAGGCATCAAAGTATTCCATATCTTTTTCAATGTCATCTGGGTGGGTATAACTACGCCAATCTAAACGTTTTAATTCTTCGAGGCTACGTCCTAAAATAGTTTCAAAGCGTTCGTTACAATCAATAACATCACCATTTATCTTTAAAAAGGCAATTCCAAAAGGAGCTTGTTTGATTAAATTAACGACTGTTTTTTCATCTAAATCATGACCCATTTGATTATGTTTAAGACTTTCACTCATTGTGATGAAGCCTACCCTTAAGATTTCATCATCTATGGTAAGTACTTGTGTTTTAATTTGTATTGCGAAAATACTTCCATCCTTTCTTAAATGAAATTGCTCTGTTTGATGAAGCTGTGTTAAATTATTTATTAAAGATTTACTATCTTCAAGATCATTAACTATATTTTTAATATTTAAGCGACAAAACTCATCGTAAGTGTAACCATAGGCTTGGATAGCAGCTTGATTCACATCAATAATGTGTCCCTTAAAATCCCAGATAATTAGAATTTGATCAATTGAATCCGCTAGTTTACGATGGATGGTGTCCCTATTCAATTTTTGTGAATTCGGTTGAATAACAACGTTGTCATTCTTCATTTTGAAGTTACCTTCATTTCTTTTAGTACGATTTTAATTTCAGCCGTACTGTCATTATAGCAAAATAACTAGGGTATTTATCTAAACTTTTTGTTTTTTGTATGAATGCTGATTCATATATATTTTCTATTGTTAGTTTAAAATATGAATTAAATACGCTCAGCTTTTTGTGCTTCTTTTTCAAAAGGAATTTGATAGTAAGCCTCCCAATGACCTAAGCCTTTTAAGCGTCCTTTAAAATAATCTTTGAGATAGCGGTATAAAAACCCAAAAAAACCATACTTCTGATACTGTTTAACATGCTCTAATTCATGCTTAATAAGCCAAGTTGGTGGGTTTTCTTCAATATAAAAGATATGACGACCAAAAGTAACGGCGCGTGCTTGGAATATGAATGGTATTCTACTTTTATAGTTGTGCTTAATCATAATTTTTCTCTTTTTTATCCTAACATATATTTCATAATGTCAGTATTAATATGAACTTTACAAAGTATTGTTACTTGACATTGAAAATGATAACAAGTAGAAAAAAAGAATCCACTTTGGTTTGTTAACTTGATGGATTCATTCTTTCTTTCTTAGTTTATAAGGTTCACGGTTATATAATCTTACACTGATTATTTAACCGCAAAATCATCGTATAAATACTCGGAACTACTATCTTGATCACTCATTACCTCAAGTTCAAAACGATAATTTCCTGGTTTGAAAAGATCGTACCATGTCGAATAATTTATTTTAAATTCGTTAGTCATGTTTGCGGGCACAACTTCTAAATACATATGTTCGATTCGCTCAATTTTTGGTTTGACTTCTACCCACTTGTGATTAACTTGCTCATAGAATTTATATTGTTCGGCAAAAGAATAGCTATCATCAGTATTATTGATGATTTGATAAACAAAGCCACCATTTGTTACGGTATCACTTTTAATTTTTAATATTAACCTTCCACCCCTTGCTCCAAGATTGTGATCTCCACCAGCATTCTGATTTGCTTTTGGACTACATTGACTGATCCCTAATAAAAGCAATAAAATGAGTGCTATTAAAATTAAGATATTTCGAATTAATTTCTTCTTATCCATATCTTTCTCCTTTTCTGATTTCAGCAAGGTTCCCATTTGAATTATAGTTTGGGTTGTATCATTCTTAGTTGATACTTATTTATTGCTTAAAGTCTATCAAAGATTCAGCTATCTTAATAGCAATTAGCCTAAGGGGATAAATCTGTAGAATGGGTGGAGATTCCGCGCCATTGTTTTTATGATATTGATTCATCAGGCTATCCCAAGAGCCAGCCAAAATAAAAAACCGCTATTTGCGGTTGATTTTATTTTGGTGGAGCTAAAGGGACTCGAACCCTCGACCTTTACGCTGCCAGCGTACTGCTCTTCCAGCTGAGCTACAGCCCCATCTTACAATGGCGCGCCCGACAGGAATCGAACCTGTAACCTTTTGAATCGGAATCAAATGCGCTATCCGTTGCGCCACGGGCGCTTCAATAATGGTGGACACTAAGGGATTTGAACCCCTGACCCCCTGCACGTCAAGCAGGTGCTCTCCCAACTGAGCTAAGTGTCCACATTACGCTATGATAGTTTAGCATAGATTTTTTCACTTTTCAATCAGGATAGCTTAGATAATTACTTTGT
>CAYXES010000121.1:0-3664 GCA_964464075.1 uncultured Erysipelothrix sp.
ACCTTATTTATTCTAAATAGTGGTTTAGTTAAGACCCACGATGGGGTCAGCTTTAATGTCTACGATGTGGCTTTACTATCACGTCTTTCAACCAGTATTTTAGCGCAACCAAAAGATAAAAATGAAGCAGTCAATCTGATTAATCAAGCTTTAAACTATCAAGGCTTCTTTGCCTTGCGCTTATCCAACCAAGTAGTTGCTACTGACTATGATTTCTATCAAGAAGAGATAGCGATTGGTTCTTGGATGATTACCTATCAACATACCCAAGTAAAGGCGATTGTAATCTGTTATGGGGATATGGTAGATAACTTAACCAAACGCGTATCAGCCAATGAACTGGCTTTAATGATTGTGAATGCCCGTTTTATTCGTCCTTTTGATTACGATTTACTTGAACAGATTCAAGCTATGAATTTACCGATAATCATTTATGAAGAGGATGATAAAAATGGTGGTTTTTACCATCATCTTTTAGAATACTTCTACCAAAATAAGATTAGTAAACCCATACATCGAGTGGGTATTAATCATCCCTTTATTCAAGCATCCAGTGTTGTTTTAGCTCGCAAAGCCAATCAAATCGATACTAATGCTTTAATTGAAACGATTTTAGAAATCATAGGTTATGAAACGACTTGATCAGGTAGTTGCCCTACAGTTTGATATAAGTCGCTCTAAAGCGCTAGACTATATCAAACAAAATCAAATCACTGTTAATGATCGTATTATAAGTAAAGCCTCCTATCAGGTTAATGAAGGGGACATGATTCGCTTAAATAAGATGGAACGCTTTGTTTCTCGTGGGGGAGACAAGCTTTTTAAAATGATTAAAAAGTTAAACCTAGATGTCTCTGATAAAATATGCTTGGATGTAGGAGCGTCAACCGGTGGTTTTAGTGATTGTTTACTACAGATGCAGGCGAGCTTAGTGATTGCGGTGGATGTGGGTAGCAACCAGCTGCATGAATCACTTAAAGGGGATCCGCGTTTACAATTTTATGAGAATACCAATATCAATCATGTGAATAACGATGATTTTAATCATAAATTTGATATAATTGTGGTGGATGTTTCCTTTACCAGTTTAAAAATCATCTTTGAAAAAGTAGCCAGTCTTTTAAAAGATGATGGTCAAATCCTGTGGCTTTTTAAGCCACAATTTGAAGTAGGTAAGGAATTCTTAAATAAAAAAGGTATAGTAAAGCAAGAAGACTTTGCCTTAAAAGCCTTAGATGATATTAATCTTTGGATTCAATCCTTGGGTTATCAACTAGATACTTATCCAAGTGAACTTAAAGGTAAAAATGGTAATCAAGAATATTTTCTACATATTTATTAAAGGGGTTCTATGTTATTACAATTAAGTGTTGAGAATTTTGTATTAATTGATCAAGCGATGATTGATTTTCATCGGGGTCTTCATGTCTTTACCGGTGAAACAGGGGCTGGTAAGAGTTTAATGGTGGACGCCATTGCCCTATTATCGGGTGAGCGAGCATCTTTATCCTTGATTAAAAAAGATAAAGATTATGCCTTAGTAGAAGGGGTCTTTCAATTTGACCCTCACTCACTTGCCGCAAGTATTGCCCAAGAATATGGCTATGATACAACTGATGTCATGGTCTTTAGTCGTCAACTATCCAAAGATAATAAGAATACCTGTCGTATTAATCATAAAATAGTAGCTTTAAGTACGCTTAAACATATCCTAGAAGCTGAGATTGATATTCATTCTCAGCATGATACCCAATATCTACTGCAAGAAAAGAATCATATTCGCTTATTGGATAACTTTTTAAGTGAAAAAGAAGGTTTAGATGAAGTTAATCAAGCTTACAAACTTTATATGCAAGCCAAAGAACACACGGCGAAAGTTGAAGCTTTGGTTTTAGATGATAATGATCTGGACTTCTTACAATTTCAATATCAAGAATTAGAAGCCTTTGATCCTAGTGCTGCGGACTATGATCACCTCATACTCCAACAAAAACAAATGATGGCCTTTGAAAAGTTAGCTCATACCTCACAAGCTGTCCTTGATTTAATGGATCAAGAAGGGGGCCTTTTAGAGTTAAGTTACACGAGTCATAAACTTGTGGATGAAATTAAACTAGATGATGATCTAAATGAGATTGCCTCTATGCTTTTAGATGGTTACACCATCTTATCAGAAGCTAAATCCAGCTTGCTTGATTACTTTTCTAATCTATCCTTTGATCAAGAAAGCTTTGACTATGTGATGTCTCGTCTAGGTCAATATGATCGTTTAAAACGGAAACATGGTGGTAGTATTTCAAGTTTATTGGATAAATTAGAGACACTTAAAGAAACGATTTATAATGTTGAACATCACCAACAAGTTCTTGATGCGGCTTTAGTAGCTCAGCAGCAGGCTTTAGATCATTTTAAGCTAAAGGCAACTAACTTAAGTGAAGCCCGCCAAAAGGCGGCTAAAGCGCTTAGTCAAGCGATTAGTCATCATTTAAAAGACCTTCAATTACCGCATGCTCAATTTGATGTACGCTTTGAGAAAGCCAATCCCAATACTTTAGGAATCGATAAGGTTAGCTTCTATTTAAAGACGAATCCTGGGTCTGATTTTGCGCCTTTGGCTAAAATAGCGAGTGGGGGAGAACTCTCACGCTTAATGCTGGGATTAAAGGTTATTTTCACGCCCTTACAGGGCTGTGGTACCATTATCTTTGATGAAATCGATGTTGGGGTCTCAGGTAGTGTGGCGCATCATGTGGGCGCTAAAATGCATGAATTATCACGAAGCAGTCAAACCTTCACCATTACCCATTTACCGGTGGTCGCCGCCTTTGGGGATATTCATTTTAATGTCTTTAAAGATAGTACGCCTACCTCAACCTCAGTCTATATTGAAGAACTCAATCAAAAACAAAGACTCGAACAATTAGCTCTACTAGCCTCTGGGAATATTAATGAAGTATCCCTTGCGGCTGCACAACTCTTATTTGATCAAGTGAGTGAACAATTAAAACATGAATAACTGGATATTTCATATCGATGTGAATGCCTTTTATGCCACGGTTGAGATTAATAATAATCCCCAGTATAAAGATAAACCGGTGGTTGTCTGTTCCGATACTCAAAAAGCCATCATTACGACCGCCAACTACATCGCGCGTTCCTATGGAATACGAAGTGCGATGTCTTTAAGTCATGCCTTAAAGTTGGCCCCTGATTTAATTATTACGGGACTTAACTTTGATGAGTATCGTAAGGTAAGTCGAGCTTTTGTGGATTTATGTAAACAATATACATCCAAATGTGAACAGGCTTCCATTGATGAGGTCTATTTGGATGTGAGTGAGGTTATTCATAACTATGAAAAGCCCCTTGATTTAGCCATGATTATTCAAAAAGATATTCAGAATCAACTTCAATTGGATGTCTCGATTGGGATTGCGGAGAATATGTTTCTTGCAAAGATGGCCAGTAATATGAAAAAACCAAACGGGCTAACCATTATTCGTCAAGTCGAAATTGAAAGTAAACTCTGGCCTTTACCAATTGAGAAGATGCATGGCATGGGCCAAAAAACGGTCGTTTTACTCAAAACCATTGGGATTCATACCATTAAGGATTTGGCCCAAGCTTCCTACAGTCAACTGGTTCCAATCTTTAAAAACCATAC
>CAYXES010000122.1:0-3311 GCA_964464075.1 uncultured Erysipelothrix sp.
CATCACTGACCTACTTGGATTATACCATTAACTGTTTATTTAGAGAATGATTTTAGGCTTTAAAGGCAGTCCTGTAACAATTGTTAATATTGATAACTAAATCACAAAGTTTATTATGTGGATTAAAAGTATGAAAAAGCCCTTAAAAGTCACTAAAAACGCGATAAAATATACATAATAGATAAGTTTTCACAAAGAAACCTGAGAATTAGTATTCTATGGTATATTCTACATATCGTAACAAATGTGAAAATCTACTAACTAAGATTGCATAACTAGATGTGAATGACTATTATAAAGTGAAAGCGGTTACTAGGAAAGGAGGAAATTCTTGTTTATATATCCGCACAAAAAAAGATATACAGAATAAAAGGAGAAATATGAAAAAAACATTTAAATTATTAGCTGTTTTGTTGTTAGTGGCTCTAACCTTGGCAGCATGTGGTGAAAAGAAACCACCCGTTGATGTGGATCCAGATGGAGATGAGTTAACAGGACACCTTGTTATTTATACCTCTGAATCCCAAGATTTAGCTACTGAGCTTATTGAAAAATTTATTGATGCGAATCCAAAAGTTACTTATGAACTATTTAGATCAGGAACCGGAGATGTTATCTCAAAAATTGATACTGAGTTACAAACTGGACAAACTGAAGCTAATGTAGTTTGGATGGCAGATATTGGCTATATCTATGGCTTAGATAAAAAAGGTCTAGTTCATCACTATACACCTGAAAATGCAAAGAAAATCAGTGATGCATACAAATATAATGATGGCATGGCTCATGAAGTTCGTTTAATTTATAATGTTATTGCTTATAATACTACAAAGGTTACCAATCCACCGAAAGATTGGACTGATATGACCGCCGCTGAATACAATGGTGTATTCGCAATGGCTAACCCTAACTATTCAGGTGGTGCATTCACTAACTTAGTCGTTCATGTACAAAATGAAGACTTAGTAGGTTGGGGATTCTATGATGATTTAAAGAAAAACAATGTTAAGTTTGAACAATCCAATGGAAATCTACAAACTAAAGTATCTTCTGGCGAATACTCTGCCGTTGCGATCGTTGACTTTATGGCAAGAAATGCAACCAATGAAGGTTCACCAGTAGAAACCGTATGGCCAGCATCTGGTGCAGTTTTAGTTCCTACACCAATCGCTTTATTAAGTACCTTAGATGATTCAAATACTAAAGCAGCTGAAGCATTTATTAACTTCACAATGGAAGAAGAAACGCAAAAACTATTTGTTGAACAAGGTTATATTCCTGTGAATGAAGCAGCTGGTTCACCAAAAGGTGCTCCAAAAGTATCCGAGATTAAAGTTATGAATTTCGATTTAGAATATTATATTGAAAACTCACCAAGTATTCGTACTCAATACGAAGAAAAGATGGGTGTAGACTAAGATTTAAATTTAAGAGGTGATTGAATGCGTAATATGAAAGAGTCTTATACGGGTCTCATAAAAAAGCTATTTAAGAATGCAGGTGAAAACACCTTAGATCTTATTTGGTGGCTAACCGTTGTATTTCTAGGATTTGTTGTTGTCTATCCAAGTTTTATTTTAATCCTCAATAGCTTTAAAACCGAAACCGGCTATAGTTTACAAAACTATATGGTGGTCTTCAGAGATCCCCAAATCATCAAGAGTATGGTTAACTCAATGAAGGTTGTTATTCCTTCTACCATAATCGCAACAATCATCGGTGTCTTTCTGGCGTGGATTGTCGTCCGCACCAATGTACCGGGGAAAAAATATTGGAAACTCTTATTATCGATTCCATATTTTCTCCCCCCCTTTATCGGGGCTATTGCTTGGACCTTCTTGTTAGGCCCAGTCGGTTATTTTAATAAGTTTTTCATGAGTGTCTTTGGTTTAGCCAAACCACTCTTTAATGTGTACACCATTGAGGGTATGGTCTTTGTGATGTCCCTCTATCGTTATGCGATACCTTTTATTGTAGTCTTACCGACCATGGAAAAAATATCAGCATCCATGGAAGAGGCAGCTCGGATATCAGGAGCTTCCACTTGGCGTACCTTAAAGGATATTACGATTCCTTTAATTACTCCTTCCACCTTAGGAGCTATGCTCTTATTATTTATGTTTATTCTGGCAGATTTTGGGGTTTCCGCTGTTTTAGGAGCTCCCAATCAAATACGTTTAATGACCACTCAAATTTACTATTTGGTGAGTCGTCCTGATATGGCAAACAACCTTCAGATTGCTTCAGCGTATTCAATCTTTTTAGCCATGTTTGGGATTATTGGCCTACGTGCTTATAATAAGATCTTGAAAACGAGTAAATACGCAGTTATTAGTGGTAAAAGTGCTGCGGTAGAACCAACGAAGTTTGGTAAGAGCAAATGGTTGTTCTTTGGTTTTCTTGTGATCTTCTTTTCAATTACGACTTTAGCGCCCATTCTAGCGACTTTAGTAACATCATTAACTAAAGTCTACGGTTTACCCTTTGGGCTTGGAAATATAACAACGCGTAACTTTGTGAATATGCTTAAGATACGAAATGTTGCGCGTGCTTTTAAAAATAGTTTATTCTTAGCAGTTACATCGGCGATATTAATCACCATCGTAACCATGATTGTAGCTTATATTGCCTCTGGCAGAACCAAAAAGAAAATGAGAGGTTTAGGACTTATGCAAACGATGGTTACCATACCATATGCGGTACCGGGAACCATTATTGCGATAGCGATGATTTTATCTTTTGCACGTCCTTTACCAATTGTTAATATAAGACTTTACCGCACCATCTGGATCTTGCTAATTGCCTATGTCGCACGCTTTATGAATTTAGGCTACAATAACATCTCTGGTGCAATCAGTCAGATTGACCCCTCTTTAGAGGAGGCCAGTCGCATCTCGGGAGCGAGTCACTTTAGGTCCTTTATGGATATTGTATTTCCAATTCTAAAACCAAGTTTGTTTGCATCCCTCTTATTGGTTATTGCACCAACCTTATCTGAGATTACCTTGTCTTCCTTACTATGGTCGGTCAATAATGAAACGATTGGAACCATTGTATTCTCAGCTCAAGAAGAAGGAAAAATCTTACTTACCGCATCGATTGCGATTGTCTTAATGATTATCGTTATTGCGATTAATATTGTCTCACACTACTTTACTAGTAGTGAACGTTTAGCAAAGAAAAGTAGAAAAGGAATGGAAAAATGGGAAAACTAGTACTTAAGAATCTAACAAAAGAATATCCAACCGCACGGGTTGTCAATGAAGTATCCTTGATTGTTGAAGATGGGGAATTAATCACCATCGTTGGAC
>CAYXES010000122.1:3321-3657 GCA_964464075.1 uncultured Erysipelothrix sp.
TTCTGGTTGTGGTAAGACAACCATGCTGCGCATGATTGCGGGCTTTATTGAACCAACTTATGGAGAGATTACGCTGAATGATGTGACCTTCTACAATGATCGTTTAAAAGCTCAAGTTAATCCAGAGAAACGTAATATTGGTATGGTTTTCCAATCCTATGCAGTATGGCCTCATATGAATGTCTTTGATAATGTAGCCTACCCCTTAAAGCTTAAGAAGTTACCCAAAGACCAAATCAAAGAACAAGTTACCAAGACCCTTGCGATTGTGGACTTAGAAAAATATACAACCCGGATGGCCTATGAACTATCTGGTGGTCAGCAGCAACGGGTTGC
>CAYXES010000123.1:0-3579 GCA_964464075.1 uncultured Erysipelothrix sp.
TAAGGTTCCATCGAAATAAGATTCATTCATAATCATCTCCCCTTTTCCATTTATGTCTACCATTCTATCTTAAATAGAATCAGATTAAAATATCATACCTTTTCAAAGGAGTTAGCCTAAGCTAACTCCTGAGTCTCTATTTATTCAACCATTTTTAAGATGCTTTTTTCTTGAAGGCCATGAATACTCCAAATGCCAACATGAGTATGACTAAGCCACCAAGCCACCAAATAAAGTCCGGCATCCGTGTCCCTACTACTCCAACCACTGGATCTTCACCTTCTTCTGCGACTGTCGCAGAGAAAATCGCAAAGGCTGATAATTTATCAGAACTTAAAATGAATTGATCCGCTTCAATCGCTAATGGCAACTCACTCAAGTTTCCATTATGAACGATGAGTGCCTTAAGTAAACCACGATATTGTAGCTGGTATGGGATTTTTTGCCTCATAGTAATCGGACGATCAATGTTAAGAGGTACTTCTTTGCCATCAATGATTTGTATAGCCCTAACATCAAAACGATAAAACAAATACTCATGCAGCAAATTATTATCAATATACTCTTCAATTAATTCATTATCTGCTTCACTTAGGAGATTATTTATATCTACCCTAATTTCGACTTGTTTACCAGCTAAAAGACTCTCTAAATCAGCAGCCAAAGCAAGGCCACTAATCTTTTCAAGTATCGCTTGATTATCTTCAATACTAATGATTAGATTATCTTTAAATAACTTCTGATATACCGATTCTAAAATCTGAGCCTGTGAGTCAGTTAAGTGAAGTGCAAAGGCTTCTGAATTCGCTAATTCTTTGAGGACTACAAGCCATTCTGACTCACTAAATTCTGTTTCATCATTACTAGGCCAATTATCAAATGGTATTCTATTTTGGGCTCTGACTGTTTTAATATTGAATATACATTGGATCAACAATAAAAGAATTGGAATCGTAACAAAAATAGTTTTTATAAATTGTCTCAAATAATTTCACCTGCCCATCTTTTTGATGATCTATGTCGATACTATGACTTATCTAATTTGATTATACGCGATAAAATTTGAACTTGGTAATCTTTATCAAAACATGTTCTATTTTATGCCAATTCCGCTATGTTAGATATAAATAAAAAAAAGCACTTATGTGCTTTAATCGTTAATGGTGCGGATGAAGGGAGTCTATTTCATTTACTACTATTATCCCCAATAATCACACCGATAGTCCAAATAATGCACTAATAAGAAGGTTTTCTTGGTATTATGATAACCTAAACAGTAAAATGATTCAATATTATGAATCAAAAAAGTCGTCCATAAGTCGTCCAAAGGCTTTAAGAGTTCATGTTTAGTACTTAAAACGATAGTGTATAACAACTCTTTAACAAACTTTTAGTAAAAATCCCGTATAAAGCACTTCCTCAAATGATTGTTGACATCATGAACTAACGAAATAAGCTATCTTCATCATGCAGTATGATTTTTTCGCTTCAAAACATTTGACTGTTCTATAGGTAGTATAAAAGAACTACATGTTTAGCCTATCTGTTTTCCATGCTAGCATCAAACTATCCGATTTCTTGACATAGTACGACATTCAGAAGTATAAAGCTTATAAAAAGAACCTGTTTCAATTGTCATATTTGCTTTATCTAATATCTTTTCTTATATGAGGTATACACAACAATCAACTATAGTTAATACATCTGTTAGTGATTGCTGGGACTCATTGAGTATTAAAGCAGATAATGAAATACAAAACAAAAACGAACCTACGGTAAGTATGCAACAACCAAGAAATGTCTTTGCATGATAGTGATCACGTTAACTTCTAAACACAATTGAACCACTTTATAATACAATGAAAGTTTACATAAGAGTTGATTCTCCGTTATTTAATAACTCCAGTGTGTATAAACTTCTCTATAATCATGTGCACCAATAATTGAGACTCCAATAGATGGACCGTTTCCGTATGAGAAAGATGGCCCGGAAAGTGATAATTTAGAATGTACATATTTTGCTACTACATTAGCTGTACCTGAACTATTAAGCTTTCTTACTTGCGCACGTATTGCTCCAAATTGCAAACTAGTTGAGTATGTTATTCCTGGACCTGGAATAGAATATAACTTAGGGAAAGCATAACCAACACCTTTTTCTGGACTCACTCCACTTAAATAGGCCTTGAGATTATTGTACCCAGTATGAGCAAGCCCTTCATAGTATAAAGTCATACTTGAATTGATTAATGTGAAATCGTCTGACCAAGACAATGCAATACCATCAGTAAGTTGAAAAAAAGGAGTTTTATCCCATCTGAAGTAAGAATATAACTGAAATTTATCATATCCTGCTTCGATTAATCTAGTCACTGTAACATACATTGTCATATAATTTGTTCCAATTGGTCCAAGAGGTATCATGTCATCTGTACTATAATGGCTCAATGATTCCATGTACTCTTGTTTAACTATAAGTTTAGAAACTGATACTATTTCGCCGTCAATATCATTGTGTGTAGGATCTAACATCGATAATTCTTCAAGTAATGAAATTTCGTTATCAGTTAAAGATACACTTAAACTTGCTTCTGTATTTTCCTCAGCACTGATTGGAACTACTAAGAGCATTAGTATACAACCGACTAAAAAGACTCTATATATTGAGTTAACTATTTTCATCATCAGTATTACCTCCTTTAATATCTTTTAATAATTGAACTATTTTTCTTAATAAAATGGCAATATACAATAAGAAAAATATTATTGATGGGAATCCAACTACTATCCATAATCTATCCATTATATTATCCTCCAATATATACTTAGACTGTATCTTCTTAACGACTTGTAACAGATTGGTAGCATGTCAAGATATAGTACAGATTAAACATTCAGTAACTGCTACATTGATGTGTAGTACACTAATTCAAGCTGCTTCAGTGATAGGTAATCAGTAGATCCATGATTTCTTTGATTGTTGAAAAAAATCAATTGTCACAAATCACCACATTTTGTACATCTATGATATTTCTAAACTTGTATGATACCAATATATGAAGTTTACTTTTAGGTATGTTTTCCTAACCCTTTTCAAGGCATACAACAATAATAAGTTATTTATCTGTAAACAATCTTTCATGAATTTTCCTTGCATTCAGCTAAGAGATAATAGTGAATCGAATTACACTTATCCAGATGAAATATGTGATTTAACTGACAACAAGACACAATTACCAGTAAATGAAAATACAAAAAGTATTCCATACGTTATCATAGAATACTCTCATAAGCATCCCCCCCTCTCTCAATTGTAAAGAAACTCTGTGTTTAATAGTAAAATATCATGGAAAAATAATTATGTCAACATATTCGGATCATAGGATTGTGTAAAATAGTATCGGAATAAAAAAGCGATAACTGCTATAATTTAGTTTGACCAAAAAAATTAAGGAGCTATCGCATGACTATTTTAACACAAGTATTCCAAGAATGTGCTGTAAATGTCTTTGACAAAAAAATAATGTCAATTCTAAAAGTTAAGTCCGTTTTTAAAAAATAACGGAAATAAGTCTAAGA
>CAYXES010000124.1:0-712 GCA_964464075.1 uncultured Erysipelothrix sp.
AGTCATGAGTATGGCGAAGCCAAACCTTATCAAGCTTATATTGATGCGGTCATTAAAGAGACCATCGAGATTACCGGTAAAGATCCTTATCTGTATCCAATGGATATTTATACCCATATGAATATGGAAATGCAGAAAACCATGGATGAACTCTCCAATGATGAATTGGTTGATTTCAATCATGATTTAATTCAGATGGCTGCCATCAGTGTTGACCATCGAACCGGCGCTGTCATTGGGATTGCGGGAGGTCGTAACTATACTGGCCAACGGGTCTTTAACCGCGCCTTGGATGCTTACCATCAACCGGGATCCTCTATTAAACCGATTCTTTCCTATGCCTTAGGTTTTGAATATTTGGGGCTTGCGACCTCACATGTGGTCCGTGATGAACCAATTACCTATCGGGGAACCAACATCATCATTAAAAACTTTGGAGGCCGTTATTTAGGTGATATGACCCTTCATACCGCCTTCTCCCTCTCTAAGAATATTCCGGCCGTAAAACTCATGCAGGAAGTCGTCGATACAATTGGAGTGGCACGGGTTAAACAATATATGAATGATATGGGCTTTGATAATGTCAAAGACCGTAACTTTGAATTAGGTTATGCCTTAGGTGGTTTTGAAACTTCAGTCTATGAAATGAGTGGAGCTTTCACTACCATCTTCAATCAAGGGCTACAAATCAAACCGCACTTTATTCATCGTA
>CAYXES010000124.1:722-3449 GCA_964464075.1 uncultured Erysipelothrix sp.
TTTAAAGATGGTAGTGAACCTTTAATCCCATCCTATCCTTCGACCCGGATTCTATCCGCAGAAGCGGCTTATTTGACTACGACCATGATGGAAGATGCCGTCAGTGGTGGTTATGCCAACCTCATGGGTATCCTTAAGAAACCTTATCCGGTTTATGCGAAAACAGGTACCTCAGATTGGGGTTCAGAAGGCCTACAATATGGCATCCCACAAGGGGTATCAAAAGATGTCTGGTTAGCAACTGGAACTTCTAAGTATGTCAATGTCGTGTGGCTAGGCTTTGATAAAGCCGAAAAAGGTAAACAAACCTGGACCACCAATGCTTGGAATAACTCCAATGTGCGGGGTCGGATTCAAAATGTGATTTTAAATAAACAAGCAGAAATTGAAAATAATCAATTTACCGCCCTATCAAGACCCGCGGGGGTGGTGGATATTACCCATATCGTGGGAACTTACCCTTACGCTAATGTCATTGAAGGCATGAATGAAAGTCTTATTACGCGCGGTTCTATTAAACGGGAATTCGCCAACTTAACCAATTTACAAATTGAAATTCCAGAAAGTTTAAGTAAAATGGACGCAAGTGTCACCAAATCAGGTAACACCAATAAGGTCACCATCACCTTAAGTGACTATCCAAATCCAAGTGATATGGTCATTGCACCTACTTCACTGGAAATGGAGCTTAAGGTTGGGAATAAAGTGGTACGTGATACTGGGGTTCGCATGTTTGATCCGAGTTGGATTTATGGTGCGATTCAATATGGAGCCACCGTCAAGGTTAATAATAATACCTATGCGGAGCTATCTGCTTCAAACACCATTGAAGTTGCCTTTGATGGGAATATCGAATCTAATGTGGAAGTCTGTGGCTTCTATGCTTATGAACGGCATATTGAATCCCGCTCCAACCAAATCTGTAAAACCATTGCCTTAGAAGATGTTTCGATCACGGTCCCTAATTTTGAGAGTTTAGAAGCATTCAATAGCTGGGCTAGTGCCTTAAATATCACGAATATTACCCAAAGCAAAGTTGGCCCCCAATTTGAAAACCAGATTGGCAGAATCCAAGATTTGCGAATGGATGGCAAAGTGATTATCAACAAAACTAGAACCGTTAAAGAATTACGTAGTGGTGCCTTCACTCTTAATTATTATGATGCTCGTACAGTAGACTTAAGTGGTTTAATCGGTAAGCCCTATAGTTACCTACAAACTTGGGAAGAGCGTGGCAACTTTATAATCTCCCCTTCCAACATCGCAGTTCAAAACGATTGGATCATTCAAGAGATTATTCATCGTGGTAGTCCCATACAATCAGTCACCTTAATCGGGCGACCTATCCTGACAATTCGGGCAAAAGCACCAGAAGCTAATCCTTAAAAATTAAGGCTCTAGGTCAAATGTTGGGGTAACCCGATAAAATGTCGAAGAGTTAAGCGTAAGATCCAGCTAGAGCTGGGTCTTTTGTTTTAGAAAAAGCGAGTAGTATCCTGGTTCTAAATCGTAAGAAGTTTCTAAGCCCAAAGGCATTTCGTTTAATAACTTTAATCTTATTATTTGATCCTTCAGTCATTCCATTAGAGTATGGATAATCAAAGGAGTTTATAATCGCTACTTTCCAGTTTTGATAGGCTCGTATCGTAGATTCAAATTCTTTAATGTTGGATGCTTTTGCCTTAAAAATCCAATGATTCAATTCACTAAGTGCCGCTTGCCGGTTATCTACCCTTTGAATCATCCAAAGCATGTCTTCCTTAAGTTGATAAGCTTGCTTTAACTCTGGATAGAATTCTAACATACGATTTCGTTGGCTAATCTCATCGATGGATTCATTAACGATTAATTTATCAGAACGTTTTAGTAAAATGAAGCGACTCTTTTTAAAGTAGACTCGTAAGGGATCTGGAAGTTCTTTTTGAATTCTTTTACGAACATTTTCAAGACTCCATATGGCATGTCTGACAAAATGAAAGCGATCAATAATAATGGTTGCATTTGGAAATATCTCTCGCAGTGTTTGGTAGTAAACACTCCACATATCAATCACAATGATCTTTACATTGTTTAATTGGCCGGTGTATTGATACTTCTTAAAATGATGTTTTAAGGTGGCCTGAGTACGATTGGGTAGGATATCAAGAACGGTATGGTTTGATAAGTCAGTGAGGATACAATGATATTTTGTTTTATTCGTATTCCCTTTAAACTCATCGAGTCCAATCACTTCTGGTAATGGCGGTAATGAAGGGACATAGCTGTCTAAGACTCTTCGAACTCGCATCGGTGAGATGTGGTATTTGTCAGCGATATGCTTTTGAGAAACTACTGAATGAAGATCTTGAAAGATCTTATGAAATAAGCGACTGGTTGTATGAGCGTATCGAGGTAAGAAAGCATTTTTTTCAAAGAAACGTTTACCACATTCAAGGCATCGATATCTTCTTTTCTTATAGACTAAATAAGTTTTCTTTTCATAAAGCGGGACATCTAATATCTTTTGAGGGCGGTAGTCATGAATGGTGTTAGTGACACATCCACAACAAGGACAAATATGATTTCTCCTGGGTAGTTCAATAAAGATATAATTTTCCTCGGTGTTTGATAACACTTTCGTAAGTTGAACATCTTTGAGTTCAAATAAAGATATGATATTATTTTCTAAAGACATAAGAACATTTCCTTTCATGTTTTTGGTTAATTACATTTTATCGGAAATGACTT
>CAYXES010000125.1:0-3308 GCA_964464075.1 uncultured Erysipelothrix sp.
TTGCCTTTTTTTCTTTTAATTTAAGGGGAAAGAATTTTGTATGGTCTTAAGGGGATATTATGTAGGAGAAGAGGACTCATACAAGCAAGTAATTATCTCTTGCACTTATAATTTAACATTTTTAATTCGTTAAAATACTAGATTTATATGTGAAATTATGTGAAACCCCAATTTATACTTTTATCCGATTGACCCTTCCATTTCGAGCCTTAATAATTGATTCAACTCTACTGCATATTCCATTGGCAGTTCACGCGTGAATGGTTCTAAGAATCCTAATATGATTGTTTCTGCTGCCTGCTCTTCTGTAAGTCCACGTGACATCAGATAGAACAGTTGTTCTTCGGATATCTTAGAGACCTTCGCTTCATGCTCCACCACCGATAGGTTATTGTTCACAATATTCGTTGGTAAGGTGTCACTCGTAGATTGATCATCTAATAGAAGCGTATCACATTCAATTTTTGATTTAGCTCCGATTGCTGTTTTTGCATGTTTGACTAAACCACGATAATTCACTGCCCCACTATTTCGAGCAATGGATTTTGAAATGATTGTGCTTGAAGAATTCTCACCAATATGAATCATTTTGGCGCCAGCATCAAGAACTTGGTTTTTACCTGCAACCGCAATTGAAATCGTAAGGCCACGAGCGTATTCACCTAAAAGGATACAAGCAGGATATTTCATAGTTATACTTGAACCTAAATTACCATCAACCCATTCCATTAAACCATGGTCTAATACTTTGGCACGTTTGGTAACAAGATTTAATACGTTGGATGACCAGTTCTGAATTGTTGTATAACGACATTTTGCGTTTTTATGAACAATGATTTCTACCACTGCTGCATGTAGCGAATCTTTTTGATATATAGGCGCAGTACAGCCTTCAACATAGTGAACATCTGCACCTTCATCAACAATGATTAAAGTTCTTTCAAACTGTCCCATCCGTTCAGTATTGATTCTAAAATAGGATTGTAGCGGTTTTTCTAACGTTACTCCTTTTGGCACGTAAATGAATGAACCACCCGACCACACTGCGCTATTTAAAGCTGCAAATTTGTTATCGGTATAAGGAACGACTGAACCAAAATATTTTTTGAATAATTCTGGGTGTTCTCTAAGTGCAGTATCGGTATCTAAGAAAATCACGCCTTTTTCTTCAACTTCTTCCAACATGTTGTGATACACAACCTCTGAGTCATACTGTGAAGAAATACCAGCCAGGAATTCTTGTTCCGCTTCTGGTAGACCTAATTTTTCAAATGTCTTTTTAATAGTCTCGGGTACATCATCCCAACTGCGTTCTACCCGCTCACTTGGTTTGATGTAGTATGTATATTCATCAAATTCAATCTCTGATAAATCGGCACCCCACTCGGGCATGGGTTTTTCCATGAATGCTTCATAGGATTTTACTCTAAATTCGCGCATCCAATCTGGTTCACCTTTAATTCTTGAAATCTCTTCAACGATTGCTTTATTAATTCCTTTTTCGGTCTTATATACACTGACATCCTCATCAGCGAATCCATATTTATATTCATCCTTTGGGATGTTGATATTGTCAGTCATTTTGAGCCTCACTTTCATCTAAAATTTGTTCAAACCCATCCCATCCAATGGTTGCACATCGGATGCGATTGGCTTGTTTGCCAACATTTATGAAGGCAACTGCTTCTTCTAGCGGTTCTACGTCAACCTCTTTTAAATCGATCATATCTCGATAAAGTTGTATTAATTCTCTTGCCTCTGTAACTGTTTTATTAAGCATTAATTCAGTTAAGATTGATGTTGATGCGGTTGAAATGGTGCATGCCACTCCATCAAAACATACATCTTTTATTACACCATCTTCAATTACGGCTTGTATTTGTATATCATCAATGCATGATTCGGTTGCCATATGTGCTAGCAGACAGTTTTCATGCTCACACACCCGTTTGTTACGCGGGTATTGGTAATGATCCATTATTATTTGCCTAAGTAGCATTGGATTATCAGTTATTTTCATGATTGTCTCCTTTACACATATAGATCAATGCACTTTTCAAGGGTAATCCCTCTTACAACCTCAATAAAATGATCCACTTCTTCTTTTGTGTTATAAAAATAGAGGCTTGCACGAATGGTTTCTGATGTTTGTAAAAGTTCCATTAATATTTTTGCACAGTGATTACCGGCTCGAACAAAAACATGGTTAGCATTGATATAACTAGCCGCATCTTGGGCAAAGATACCTTTGGCATTGAAGGTAATAATCCCGGTATCAGTATCAGGATTATACAGTTCAATATGTTCCATGGTCTTAAGTTGTTCAACCAAGTAGTTTTTAAGGTCTTGTTCATATTTGTGGATATGATCCATTCCAATTTGATCAAGATATTTTACCGCTGCTTCAAAGCCTAAAACCGCCTCAATTGCTGGGGTTCCGGCTTCAAACTTATAAGGTGGGTTTTTTAATAGGATGTTGCCGCAAATATCAAAACGGGCATTGCTTCCTCCACCTAAAATAAAGGGGTCGGTTTGTTGTAGTAATTCAAATTTCCCATAAAGGGCGCCAACACCGGTTGGTCCAACCATTTTATGGGCTGAGAATGCTAAGAAATCAATATCAAGCGCTTTGACATCGGTTGCGATGTGCGGTACGGATTGAGCGCCATCAACAACGACGATGGCACCATACTCATGGGAAATATCAACGATTTCTTTAATTGGTACAATATAGCCCAAAACATTGGTTACACTAGCAATTGTGACGACTTTGACTTTCTCATTCATCACCTTTTTAAAGTTTTCAACCGTTAGCTTCCCATCTTTGGTTAGTGGGATAAATTCTAAAATAGCTTGAGTTTCTTCTACGGTTTTGAACCAGGGTAGAATATTGGAAGCATGCTCTGCTTCGGTTGATAGTACAACATCACCTGGTTTTAAATATTTCCTACCCCAACCATAAGCAACTAAATTTAGGGATGCGGAAGCACCGGATGTAAATACTAGTTCTCTAGCTTCAGCATTGATAAACTTTGCGATGGTTGCCCGTGCACTTTCGTATTCACTGGATACTTGATAGGATAAATCATAATCACCTCGGTGGATGTTAACTGATTTTTTAGTATAGTAGCTCATTACCGCATCGATAACCGCTTGGGGTTTATAGGTCGTTGCGGCATTGTCAAAGTAGATACTTGGATTTTTAGTATCTTCATGATTCATTAACATGGGGAAGTCTTTTCTGATTTTCCCTACATCAAACATGAATTTCCTACCTTTTCAATGACAGCTTCTTTAAGGGTTTCCTT
>CAYXES010000126.1:0-3204 GCA_964464075.1 uncultured Erysipelothrix sp.
TTAAGCGACTACCCTTTTTATGAAAATGTAAATTTGTTATAATTCACATACGGAGGCTTTATGAACTATACTGATTTCGCTAACTTATGCCAAGCTTATGATATTGATTTAACTAAAGCTCAATACCAATCACTTTTAAGTTATGCCCAACATCTAATCGCCTACAATCAAAAGGTTAATCTAACTGCGATTGTGGAAATGGATGATATTTTCATAAAGCACTTTTTAGATTCATTATTGGTGTTAAGATATATAGAGGCCAACTTTAAAGTAGGGGATGTGGGCAGTGGAGCTGGTTTTCCCGGTTTAGTACTCGCAATCTTTAAACCCCAGAGTCAGTTTACCTTAATTGAGCCGACCTTAAAGCGTTGTATCTTCCTTAATGAAATGGTACAAATCTTAAATTTGGA
This sequence comes from uncultured Erysipelothrix sp., assembly GCA_964464075.1. GTDB lineage: Bacteria > Bacillota_I > Bacilli_A > Erysipelotrichales > Erysipelotrichaceae > UBA6182. The sequence goes on from CAYXES010000126.1 coordinate 411, forward strand.
TAATGTGACCATTATCAATGCTCGAGCTGAAGATTTAGTTGATCAAAAAGGAAGCTATGATATCATTCTTTCACGTGCGGTGGCTCGTTTGGATATTCTCTGTGAGTTGTGTATTCCTTTAGTTAAGGTTAAGGGTTACTTTATTGCCCTTAAGGGGGCCCATGGCTTAGAGGAGCTAGAAGTTGCGAAAAATGCTTTAAAAGAACTGCGTAGCCATCTTTTAAAAACGGATAGTCACACCTTGCCCCAACAAGGAGAGCTCGCCCAACGCCATAACCTAGTTTTTGAAAAACTAAAGCAAACCCCATCACACTATCCCAGGAATTATAGTAGAATAAAGAAACAGCCCTTATAGGAGATAAGAAACATGATGCAAGCAATTGAGATTGCGATCGATCAAATAAAACCAAACCGTTACCAACCCCGCAAAGAATTTAATCCCGATGCTTTATTTGAATTAGCCCAATCCATTCGTGAAAATGGCTTGATTCAACCCATCGTGGTTTCACCCTTAGATGGGGCTTATGAGATTATTGCGGGAGAACGCCGTTATCGGGCCAGCATCCTCGCTGGTTACACGAGTATTTTATGTCATATTATGGATGCGGATGCCCATCAGATTGCCCAACTAGCCCTGATTGAAAACATTCAACGGGAAGACTTAAATCCCATTGAAGAAGCGGAAGCCTATGTCCAGTTGATTCGTTTAAGACAATGGACTCAGGAAAAACTAGCCCAAGTTTTAGGTAAATCACAGTCCTTTGTGGCGAATAAGATTCGACTACTGCAACTATCGGAAGCGGTACGAAGTGCCTTGCATGATCATCAGATTACCGAACGTCATGCACGAGCCCTTTTAGCGGTCAATATCGAACATCAAGAAAGTGTGTTAGCAGAAGTTATTAAACGTAAACTCAATGTGGCCCAAACCGAGAGCTACATTTCGATTCAGGATCAAGCAAAGATCAAGAAACCGAAACCAAAAACCAAAGGTTTAAGTCGTCATCTTAAAATAGCGAAGAACACCTTACAACAAGCTGTTTCGATGATTGAAAAAGCTGGAACGAAGGTGAGTATAAGTGAAAAAGAAAATGAAGATGAAGTGGTGTTTACCATTTCAATTAAGAAATAGGAGGGGTCATGGGGAAAATTATTGCGGTTGCTAATCAAAAAGGGGGAGTCGGTAAAACCACGACCAGTGTGAACCTAGCCGCTGGATTAGCGTATTTAAAGAAAAAGATATTATTAATTGACTTTGATCCACAAGGTAATACCACCCAAGGGGTGGGTGCTGATCGAGCTAGTTTTAAGCTAAGTGCTTATGATTTATTATTAGGGGAAGCTAGCACCAATCAAGTGGTCAAGAAGATTAATTTACCACCCTTGGATTTAGTACCCTCTACCATTGATTTGGCCGGAGCTGATTTAGAGATGGTTGAATACAAGGTAGGTCGAGAAAAGCTTTTAAAGAATAAACTTGAGCCCATTCGGGATGAATACGACTACATCATTATTGACTGTCCACCATCCTTAGGTCTTTTAAACACCAATGCCTTAAGTGCTGCGGATAGTGTGATTATCCCGGTTCAATGTGAATACTACGCACTTGAAGGTTTAACCCAACTCTTATCCACCATTCACCTGGTCCAAAAACTATTTAACCGTAAACTCTACATTGAAGGGGTCTTACTAACCATGTTTGATGTAAGAACCCGCTTAAGTGTTGAGGTATCATCAGAAGTTAGAAAGTACTTTAAAGAACGAGTCTATAAGACCATGATCCCTAGAAATATTAAATTGACTGAAGCACCCTCAATGGGCCAATCAATTTTTGAATATGATGTACGTTCAGAAGGGGCAAAAGCCTATGCATCCTTAGCTAAGGAATTTCTGAAACGCAATGAAGGAGGAAAGCAATGAGTGATAAAAAAGCCAGGTTAGGAAAAGGACTTGAAGCTATCTTTGGAGATGATATTTCTAGTGTCTTAGAAGACATCCAACGCGGCAGTAGTGATGTTTTTGTGGGTGATAAAGTAAAGATACCAGTTGATACCATTACCACCAATCCCTACCAACCCCGTAAGGAATTTGATCCCATCAAGATTCAAGAGCTCGCCTCATCCATTGCCCAACACGGCATCTTAACCCCAATTCTAGTAAGACAAAGCGATTTGGGTTATGAGTTAATTGCCGGTGAACGCCGCCTTAGAGCCGCCAAGGAAATTGAGTTAGCCCAGATTGATGCGATTATTGTGGACTTCAATGATCAAGAAATGATGGAAGTCTCTTTGATTGAAAATATTCAAAGAGAAGACCTTAACGTCATTGAAGAAGCTCAAGCCTATCAAAAACTCATGGATGCTTTTGATTACACCCAAGAACAATTAGCCCGTAAGGTAGGTAAATCCAGAGAGCACATCGCCAATATCTTAAGACTCAATAAACTACCACAAGCTGTTAGGGATTTAGTCGTAAATGAACAATTGAGTATGGGACATGTACGACCTTTAATTCCCTTAATCGAGAGTGAAGATGTGGTTGCCCTCGCTAAAAAGATTGCCAGTGAAGGCATGTCAGTTAGGGCAGTTGAGAAGCTACTTAAAAAACCTATCCGTAAACCAGCCATTAAAAAAGACTACTCACGTTATGATTATGCTACCTCTCTTATTGAGCACAAGGTACAAACCAAAGTAGTCATTGATGATCATAAGATTCAAATTCACTATCATGGTGATGATGATCTTAATCGTATCTTAGAATTATTAAATCTTATTGAAGAAGAATAGAAACCAAA
>CAYXES010000127.1:0-3174 GCA_964464075.1 uncultured Erysipelothrix sp.
ATGATGTATCTCATGATTGGATTTGGTGGCGGGTTCAGATTCCCTACTTTATGGGAATACTTGAGTCACAACATAAATTATAAAAGCAGCGTTGCTGCTTTTTATTTGAGACTAAATTGTAGATATTCAAAGAAGTGGTCAGCCCAGAATTTCTCAGAGTGGGTTTCCCCAAAAAGAATTCTTAACCAAATATTATCAGGATGATGACCACTGCGTATGAGACTTTCATAGTATTTAAGGGAACTGTTGATATATGCTTGATTGATATTACTATCACTGAAGCGTTCATCCGTCGCATTCCCTTCATGGGTTCCAACCTGGATATACACCTTAGTTTCAGAATCCAGTGGATGGGTTTGAATAAAGTCAATAAAGGCTTTCTCACTGAGCCAGGAAGCTAAAGAGAAAACACCTAAGGATCCGAAAATATGAGGATAACGACTACCCATGTAGGCGGTAATAATACCACCCATGGAACTGCCAGCAAGCATGGTAAACTCACGTTGTGGTCTAGTACGATAGTGTTGATCCACAAATGGTTTGACATAGTCAACCACCCATTGTCCATATTGGATGCCTAAGCCACCATGGCTTTTATCGTCAAATTCCCAGGGCCCATATTCATCCAGGCGCTTTTTACCGGCATTATTAATGCCGACGATGATGACTTTAGGAGCATCTTTTTGTTTAAGCATGGGAATGACTTTCCATGAATAACCTGAATAGGATTCCTTAGAGTAGAAAACATTTTGACCATCGTGCATATAAATCACGGGATAATGTTGATTGACTTCTTTGTCGTAATCCATAGGTAAAAGTACTCTTATTTTGCGAATGCTATCCATATAGGGAACATCAATATAATGAGTCTTTAATTGTAGTTGGTTGTAGTAGGCATAATTGCGCATAATTCACCACTCTTTATCTTAGAATTGTCTATCATTTTAACACACTTCGTGATGATAGACTATATTTTCATATGATAAGAGGATACCTGAGGTATCCTCTTTGTTGTTTATAACCCTTACGCCACAACGTGTTTTTAAGTATTAAGAGATATTGCTAATCATTAATATCATTATCAAATCGCTAACAATAACACATAAGTAATAATAAACATCAATAACTTTTCAATAACTTCAGTTTCTAAAGAGAATTCTTAATACTAGGGAAATTAGATGGTTATTTCCGTTAAAATATTAGCTTTGTCGACTGCGGTTTGAAGTTCATGAATGGCTTCAACAGTTTCTAAGTGCAGCTTTTGTGCTTCTTTAACATCAAAAAGAAACTCAGTGTATTCAATATTACCACTATAGGTACTTTCACGGGTTTTTTGTTTATAGGTTGAAAGGTTGCGATAACGTTCTGCGAGTGCATTTAATTGCGCAATGCGAATCAAAGCATCGGAGATGGTATAGTCTTCAATCCCAACCTGAATGACTTGGTTTGCTTTATTAATCGCACTTCTAATACTAAGAATTTCTTGGTTTAAAGCTTCAATCGCTTGATTGACTTCATGGAAGTTATAATCAGAAACTTCTTTGTCAGCTTCACTTGCATAGCGAATGTAATTATCATTATTCTCTGCTTGAAGCAAGGCTGTGATCTGTTGTTGTAAAAAATTAACATGTTTCATTGCTTCTTTAATTGTTTTCTTCATCATCACACCTCTTAATTATTTGGAATCTTTATTCAACATAAACATATTCATTATCAATTATTAACTTAATGTCATTACTAAATAATTGTTCTAAACTCTCTAGTTGGTTCACAAATGATTGGACATAACTGTCTCTATTTTGTGTAAATGCCTGAAGCGTTTTTTTTGTTTTATTGACTAAGTTATCTTCTAGTAGTTGTTCGAGCTTATTTTCTTCAATATTAGGCCTGAGTCTTTCTGGCATTTTATTTGCTACTTTGCCAAATAATTTACCTGCCTCATTAATACCATCAAATAAAAACCCTTCTAGTGCTCGATTAACATTATGGTTCAAAAAATCATAAGCGTCAGTATATAAATGACGATAATTGAACGAATAGTCTCTAATCTTATCATATGCCTTTTGAATAAAGATTACATTTTGATTTTCAAGTAATAACACTTCTAAATACGTTGAAAAGGAGTATAGATAAAGTGATAATTGGTATTCTTTAAATTCATCATTTAAACGCATAATCTTGTTTAAAATATCTTTATTCACAGTAAAAAGCTTTTTAGAAGTTAATTGTTTTTCGATTCTTCCCTTATAAAACAAAATCTGTTGTTCGGATTCGCGTCGTATTTCTTGAACTAGAATATGTTTATTATTTTTGTAATTCTGATTATCTAAATTATATTTATAATTATTGTGAACATCACTTAAGGTTAAAAGGTTACCTCGCATCTTGGTCTTTTCTTTTTCAATGAGAAAACTAAGTATTTCCTGCTGTGTTTCTTGAATCTCATTAAGTTGGTTTTCAATCCTAGACATTGCAGCTGCAAGAACTAACATTGTAGGATTAATTGGTAATGATAAAATGTCAGCTTGCCCTACTACCGATCCCGTTTTATCACTTAACAAAGCACCAATATTATGACCGCTAGACTTTTTGGTAGCTAGATGGGTTCCCTTTGGCACCTTAACATAACACAATCCACCCTTATTTCCTTTAGTAAATACTTTTTGAATAAGTGGTTCTAAAGCAATACCAAAGGCATTTAATTGTTTTAGTGGTAGTTTTTTATAATTAGTAAGTGAAAATTCTTCTTTAATTGCTGGATGATATTGAATCTCTATTAATTCATTACTCATTTCTTATCCCCTTTTCCCGATTATTTGTATCCAAATTATACCATAGCTATAAAAATTCTTATAACCTACGTATTTTAGATCTTAGTGATAGGTTTAATCAAAGAATAAAATTTGTCCCAATTTGCAGTATGATTTTAACTACTTTATAACGTAACATAAAAATAAAAGTCTATTTGGTATTTTTCGGATGTATCATTTAGCGAAATTAATATTATATAGTATCCAATTATTAACTGTATTACGATACACTGTATTACGATACACTTTATTACGATACAGTTATTATTTAGTTCGCGTTCATACTGACACAAAAAAACCACTTTTGACAAAGTGGTTTTGATTTGTAAAACGAATAATTTCTTAACGTTTTGAGAATTGTGGG
>CAYXES010000128.1:0-3100 GCA_964464075.1 uncultured Erysipelothrix sp.
GTTATTGGATAATAAGTTTGGTACTCCTAATCCAATCCCATTTAGAGTGGTTGACAAAAATATCAACCTTGATATTGATGTTGGGGTACGCTGTTCAGGAGTCTATTCCTATAAGATTGATGACCCAATTTTGTTTTATACCAATATTGCAGGTAATGTTAGCAACCAATATGATCGCGAAGAAATTGATGGTCAATTAAAGACGGAATTTATTTCCGCGTTACAACCGGCCTTCGCTAATATTTCCAAACTAGGAGTGCGTCCTTCTGAGCTTCCCGGTTATGCCGATAGTTTAACCGAACAAATGAATGAAGTACTTTCAAAGAAGTGGGGCGAAATTAGGGGGCTTAAGATTGTTTCAATCGGACTTAATCCAATTACCCTACCAGAGGAAGATGCTGAACTTATTAAACAAGCACAACGTGCTGCGATTTTACGTGATCCTTCCATGGCCGCCGCAACCATTGTGGGCGCTCAATCCGATGCCATGCGAGCTGCAGCTGCGAATGAAGGTGGCGCTTTAACCGGCTTTATGGGCTTAGGCATGGCCACCGCGGCCGGTGGTACCAGTACCCAAGATTTATTTGCGATGGCACAAAACCAACAAGCCCAAGCAGCGCCTGAAGCGGCTGGTTGGGTATGTTCATGTGGAGTCAGTAACACGGGTAAATTCTGTTCTGATTGCGGTAAACCACAACCAGCACCAGCCGCAAGCTGGACCTGTGAATGTGAAACTGTCAATACGGGCAAATTCTGCTCCAACTGTGGTAAACCACAACCGCAAGCTAAGCAATGTTCTAAGTGTGGATGGGAAGCACCGGCAGGAGATAAGGCTGGTAAATTCTGTCCTGAATGTGGTAGTAATTTAGAAGAATAATCACAGAAAGGAGACTATCATGAGTAACCTGCAAGAATATAAATGTCCTGCATGTGGGGGTGCCATAGGTTTTGATTCCCAATCTCAGAAAATGAAATGTTCATACTGCGATAGTGAATTTGAAGTTGAAACTTTAAAAGCTTATGATGCCCAACTTAAAGATGATCAGGTGGATGACATGGATTGGGAAACCCCCATTGAAGATGAATGGGCGGATGCCAATGATGAATTAAAAATGTACGGCTGTAAGTCATGTGGTGGGGAGTTGATGGTGGATGCCAATACAACCGCAACCGCCTGCCCTTATTGCGATAATCCAATTGTCCTTATGGATCAGTTGAATCGGGGGATTAAACCTCAACTTATTATTCCTTTTAAACTGGATAAAGAGAAAGCGAAAGCAAGTCTCTTAAATCATTTAAAGGATAAAAAATTCTTACCTAAGATTTTTAAAGACAAAAATCATATTGATGAAATTAAGGGAGTCTATGTGCCCTTCTGGATTTTTGATACCGAATCCCAAGCTTCCTATCGCTATGAAGGTATTAAGGAAGAAAACTATAGCGATAATCACTTTGACTATGTTAAGAAGCGTCATTATTCTATTATCCGGGAAGGAAACTTCATTTTTGAAGGGGTACCGGTGGATGGTTCATCCATAGTGGATGATACCCTCATGGAAGCCATAGAACCTTTTGATTTAAAGGAAGCGACGGAATTTCAAACCGCCTACTTAGCGGGATACTTCGCCGATAAATACGATGTCAGTAAAGAGGACACCGTTGAGCGGGCAAATCAGCGGATTAAGAAAAGTATTGAGGATGAAATTGTGCAATCACTAAGACTTTATGATGAAACCGATGAAAAGAGTGGTCATGTGCACTTACACAATGGTAAGGCACGCTCTGTTCTATATCCGGTTTGGTTTTTAAACACCACGTGGCAAAATGAGAAATATCTTTTTGCCATGAATGGACAAACTGGAAAATTTGTCGGTAATCTACCGGTGGACAAAGGCTTATACTGGCAGTATTTCGCAAAGCGCGCCCTGATTGTCTCAGCCATCTTTTATGTCATTGGGACTTTTATCTTTTAGGAGGCATCATGAAAAAACTATTTTTAATGCTTAGCCTCATGATGGCTCTATTACTAGTCAGTAGCCCAGTGAAAGCAGACCCACTCGATACTTATGTGATTGATGTTGCACACATCTTAAAAGCTGATGAAGTTGAAAAGATTAATACTCAACTTAAAAAAATCAGTGACGATCAAAATACAAATGTTTATGCCGCTTTTGTTTATTCCATTTATGATGAAGATCTTGAAGACTATGCTTTTAATTTACTCAATGAACGGCTTGAAGTCCTTGATAAAAACAAAGAAGGTACGATGTTGCTGGTTGTTTTGGATTCCCAAGAATATATCGTTGTCAGTGATACCTACGCTGCAAAAGTGATTAATAACACGATTACCAATGAGATTTCAGCGGCCATTCAACCCCATCTCAGTGATGGTAATTACTCACAAGCTCTTAGTGAATATGGATCAACCGTTGAGAGAGCTTATAAAAATCACGGTAAAGTTGAACCTTCGATTAAGAAAAAGAAAGACTTATTCTCAGTTAAACGTCTTGCTATTTCTGCTGTATTAGGTAGCTTAATTGCCTTGTTTATGGCAGGCCGTAATAAAGGTCAACTTAAATCCGTTGTGAAACAACATACCGCCAAATCTTATTTAGTGAAGTCTGATCTTAAAAAAGGTGATGATCAAGATGTCTTCCTCTTTGAGAAAGTCACTAAACAACCTAAAGAAAAGAAAGAAGCGACGCCTACTAAAAAAGCTTCCTCTAAGGGTAAATTCTAAATTTGAAAGGGTGAGATACCAAATCTCCCCTTTTTTAATGTGTTTATTATGTATTTTATTTTAATCACGTTATAATATTTACAGGAGGTTATTGTATGAATCAAGAACAATTACAAATGATTAAAGCGAAACCAGGTTTCATTGCGGCCTTGGACCAATCGGGTGGTTCAACTCCGAAAGCCCTCGCAACCTATGGTGTCAGTGAAGATCAATACCATGATGAAGCATCCATGTTTGATCAAGTCCACAAAATGCGGACTCGGATTATTAAAAGCCCGGCTTTCTCCAGTGATACTATATTAGGTGCCATCTTATTTGAGAATACCATGCGAGCTTATATTGATAATCAATTAACAGCTG
>CAYXES010000129.1:0-2889 GCA_964464075.1 uncultured Erysipelothrix sp.
CATAGTGCCAGTAGGTTAAGTTATGTTGGCTTTGAACATTGCCCTTGGCAAATGAAGCAACCTCATAGTGATCATAACCATGCTGTGTCAACAGCTCATGGGCCAACTCATAAAATTGACCTTCCTGTTCATTATCAACTGCAGGTATTTTTAAACGACCAAATTTTGTATTGGGTTCAATGGTTAAAGCATATAAAGAGATATGCTTTAAATCGGCTTCCATAAAAGCCATGAGGGTATCTCTAAAATCAGCTAGACTTTGATTGGGAATCCCATACATGGCATCCACACTAATATTATCAATCCCAACCGCTCTAAAGGCATTAATAACCCTCAAAGCATCATCATAAGTATGATGACGCTCTAGGGTTTTTAGTAAATCTACTTGAATCGCCTGTACCCCAACACTGATTCGATTCACACCCAAGGTTTGAATCGCATCAATCTTTTGAGGGGTGATGGTTTCTGGGTTAATCTCCATCGTGAACTCACAACCCTCATCAAGTAAAGGTAAGAGGACTTCTTTTAAACTTAAAAGTTGGTCTACTGATAAACTAGAGGGGGTTCCACCACCACAATAGACGGTTTTAAAACGATGATTTAAAGTTTTTAAATCTTCCTTGATACGATCAAGAACTTGATCCGCTAACAAGGGATGGTACTTGGCTTTGACAAAATCACAGTAGCCACAAATATGTTGGCAAAAAGGAATATGAATGTAAAGTGATCTAGTCATGTTCATACTTCGCTATAATCATTTTAATTTTATTTTTCATTTGAACTTCAATATCGATTTTTAAATCATCGATTAAAGCTAAGACCACAATCAAGACATCGACGATTTCTTGTTGAAGTGCCACTTCATCAATGGGATTAGCTTGCGCTTCGATGGTCAGCTCTTGTACTTCCTCGTTTAAATAACCGATGAGAGAATCTAAGTCATCAGTTTTATCCCAACCTAAACGTTGGCGCATGTCATTCATTAAGTTTATTAAATTAACCATGGTATCACCTTGGTTATTATACCCTATTTTAAAGGTTCAAAGCGAGCGTTAAAGAAACGTAACATTTGGGGTTCATAAACAAACTTTAAGCCCTTAATATCGTGGGCATGCTTATAAAGATGAATAATTCCATCCGCAACCACATCCAAGTGTGAATAAGTATAAACCCGACGCGGAATAGTGAGTCTTACTAATTCGAGTTTTGGATAGTGATGTTCTTTCGTAACCTTATCACGACCCGCAGAAACAATACCCCGCTCCATAGCTCGTACTCCAGATTCCACATAAATCGCGGCCGCTAGTGCTTGGGCTGGTAATTGGTCTTGTGTTAGATGCTCACAGAAAGCACGTGCATCCAGAAAGACCGCATGACCACCAGCGGGTTGCACAATCGGTACGCCGGCTTCAAGTAAACGATCCGCTAAATATTCAATTTGGCTGATGCGATGGTGGATGTAAGGATATTGAACCGATTCCTTAATCCCCAGTGCCATGGCTTCCATATCACGACCGGCCATCCCACCATAGGAAGGCATCCCTTCAAAGACCACGACTAATTCTTTCGCTTTGTTAAAGAGTTCTTCATCATTGGTCGCTAAGAAGCCCCCGATATTAACCAAGCAATCTTTCTTACCACTCATGGTACAACCATCGGCATAGGCAAACATTTCTTTTAAAATAGCTTCTACACTGTGATGTTGATATTCTGGCTCTCTAGTTTTAATAAAATAAGCATTCTCAACACAGCGAGTCGCATCCATATAAACATCAATTTTATAGGCTTTGGCAAGTGCATAAACCGCTTTAATATTAGCCATGGAAACGGGTTGACCACCAGCCATATTAACGGTGACCGCTAAACTCACATAAGGAATATTCTCAGGTTTTACTTCTAAAATAAGATCTTCTAATTTCTTTAAATCAATATTCCCTTTAAATGGCAAGATGGCACTTGGATCATGCGCCTCATCAATAATGACATCTCTAAAGATACCCCCATTAGCCTCTTGATGATAACGGGTGGTAGTGAAATACATGTTGCCTGGAATCACATCATTTTCTTTGATCTTAATGGAACTTAAAAGATTCTCAGCCCCTCGCCCTTGATGGGTAGGAATCAAATATTTAAAACCATAGTAGTCTTGTACAGTTTTCTCTAAGTGATAGAAGTTCTTACTACCGGCATAGGCTTCATCCCCTAAGTGTAAACCGGCCCACTGTTGATCACTCATGGCACTGGTGCCTGAGTCAGTTAGTAAATCAATGTAGACATCTTCACTTTTTAGTAAAAACGTATTGTAACCGGCTTCCTTAATTTTAGCCTCGCGTTCTGTTTTTGATAACATCTTCATCATTTCAACACTTTTTATGCGAAATGGTTCTGCTGGATATTGTTTCATAATACACCGTCCTTTACCTTATAATCTACACAATAAAAAACACCCATTCAAGGGTATTTCTCATGTAAATCTGAAATGTGTGAAAATGTTATCAAAATTCTTTGTAAGTGGTTACATTAACCCACTTACTCATCATCCATGGATAAAACGGCCAAGAAAGCTTCTTGTGGAACTTCCACATTCCCAACTTGCTTCATGCGTTTCTTACCCTCTTTTTGTTTCTCTAAGAGTTTTTTCTTCCGGCTAATATCGCCCCCATAACACTTAGCTAAAACGTTTTTACGCAAAGCTTTAATATCGGTACGGGCAATAATCTTATGGTTAATCGCTGCCTGAATCGGAATTTCAAATTGTTGGCGCGGAATTAAAGTTCGCAACTTCTCCACAATTGCTTTACCACGATTGTAGGCAAAGTCACGATGCACAATAATGGATAAGGCATCCACAACTTCATGATTTAAAACAATATCCATCTTAACCAGTTT
>CAYXES010000130.1:0-2883 GCA_964464075.1 uncultured Erysipelothrix sp.
TCACTCCACCAATCTAAGTTTTCATCCGAGTAAACATAGATATCGGTTGAAGGAGTTTTCAACGCTTTTTGAAGCAACAAGAGGGTCCCCTTACGCTTACCCTCATTACCTTGAAACATAAGAAATTGTTTTGCATTTTGAGGGTGTAAGTGCCCGTTAGTTGGGCCATACTCAATTGGTGGACTGGACTCTTCTTGGATGCTTGGTAAATCAGCCCGTGCTTGAAGACGACGTTCTGATAAATAAAGCGCCAGCAGTTGGGTGGGATCGGATTCATGAGGGGTTAAGAGCTTTTGTTTTGCTAAGATATTTTGAATCGTTTCTCTTTGCTCTTTATTTGGTTTTAAATTAATAAAAAATAAGGCAATGTCATACATCTGGTTATACTTGATGGAAGGGAATCGTTTACCATTCTTCCAACGTGAAACCAAGGATGGGTCAACATTTAAAGCATTAGCGAGGTCTTTATTAGAGACTTCAAATAAGACTAAAAGTTCATTAAGGCGTATTTCAAAAGTTGTCATTGTCATTCTCCTAAGCTTATTCTCTCTAAATGACAGGTTTTTGTCAATGACAAATAACTTCAATTTAATGCAAACCATATACTTTTATTGTAAGATGAATTCAGAAGGGCGGGGGGAATCAACCTTCAAAAAGTTGGTAGCTATGAATTCTTCACACAAAAGGGAACCATTTGGTTCTTTTTTGCTGGTATGAATTTGCTATAATAGGCTATAGGAGGAAATTATGAAATTTGAATTCAATCATTTTAATTTTAATGTTCAAGATCTAGAACGTAGCTTAGCTTGGTATGATCAGGCTTTGGGCTTAAAAGAAGTCCGTCGTAATGTTGCGAAAGATGGTCGCTATATTATTGTCTTTTTAGAAGATGGCATTACTAATTTCAAATTGGAGTTGACTTGGTTAAGAGACCATCCCGAAGCTTATGATTTAGGTGAACAGGAATTCCATTTAGCCATGGTGGTTGAAGATTACCAAAAGGCCTATGAGCATCATAAAGCTATGGATGCCATCATTTATGATAATAAGGAAATGAATCTTTACTTTTTAGAAGATCCCGATGGGTACTGGATTGAGATTCTATCAAAGTATCGCTGATCCTTGAAAATAAATGTATGTTTCTGAAAACTCCACACAGGCATTGAAAATAGTTTACATCAAGAGTGTCTTCGATTATAATGGATGGTGAGAAGGTGAATTATGACGAATTTTGAGAACAATGCCTACTTTTGGCAAAAGATTGATACCCTATATTTTTCTAATCAATTGGTCATCGCAAGAGCCAAGGGAACGACCCATCCTAAATACCATAACCTTGTGTATCCTGTTGATTATGGTTATTTAGAAGATACCCAGAATATATCGGGAGAAGGAATCGCAGTTTATAAAGGAACCATGAGTGATTATATGGTTACAACCTTAGTGATTGCGGCTGACATTTTGAAAAAGGAGATTGATGTGAAGCTCTTAGTGGGGTGTTCACCCCAGGAGGAGGAAGAAATTCTTAGGTTTCTTAATCAAACTGATTTTCAAAAATCAGTCCTCATTCGAAGAAATAGTGATATACCCTTATGGGCAATTAGTGAATAAGCATGATCCATGCTTTTTCTTTTAGCTTCACTTTTATAAAAGCTCAAACTTAACGTAATTCTTCTCAAACTGTATGTACAAAAATCCACTTTCATGGTAATATAACTACATGCTAAACACCGTATATCCTTGTGAATATGGCACAAGAGTCTCTACCCGGTTACCGTAAATGACTGGACTACGATGGAAACACTTTTGTTGTGCTTCTGTCGCCAAGGATGGAAGTTTTTTCATTTGTAGGGTTTAGCACAATGAAAGGGGAACAGTATGTTCGAAAAGTATTTTAAGCTTTCTGAAAAAGGAACGAATGTTAAAACCGAACTATTAGCCGGTTTAACAACGTTTCTAACCATGGCCTATATTTTAGGGGTCAATCCTGACATTCTCTCATTGGGAGGTGTTCCATTTGAAGCAGCCTTTCTAGCGACTGCTTTATCAGCGGCACTGGCATCAGTGCTTATGGGGTTACTAGCAAACTATCCAGTTGCTTTAGCTCCAGGTATGGGGCTCAATGCCTTTTTTACATTTACCGTCGTTTTCCATTATGGATTATCGTGGGAAGGAGCCCTCGCAGCGGTCTTTGTGTCCGGGATTTTATTTGTGATTGTATCCTTTAGTGGAATCCGTAAAATGATTATTTATGCGATTCCAAAACAATTGAAATTAGCAATTGGAGCTGGGATTGGATTCTTTATTGCCTTTATCGGGGTTCAGAATGCCGGTATCGTTATTGCTGATGAAGCGGTATTAGTTGGATTTGCACGCTTTACGCAACCAACCGTTTTATTAGCGATCGTAGGAGTCTTAGTAACGATTGGTTTATTAGCATATAAAGTTAAAGCAGCGGTTTTTGTAGGAATGGTGATTACCGCCTTGATTGGGGTAATTGCGGGTGTAAGTGGGATTGAAGGCATGCCTGCCTTACCAACCGCGCTGGTTTCAGCTCAGTTTGATACCTCGGCTGTCTTTGCCTTTACCCGCGGTTTAGGTGAGCTCTTTGCCCATCCTAAGGCTTTCCTTATTATCTTTACCTTCTTATTTGTTGACTTCTTTGATACCGCCGGTACTTTAGTTGCGGTTGGTAATCGTACTAACTTAGTTGATAAAGATGGTAATCTTGAAAAAGTTGAAAGTGCCTTTATTGCGGATGCGGTAGGTACCATCTTTGGAGCTGCCGTTGGAACCTCAACCGTTACTTCTTATATTGAATCAGCATCAGGGGTTGAAGTGGGTGGTCGTACCGGGTTAACCGCAATCACAACTGGTTTACTC
>CAYXES010000131.1:0-2774 GCA_964464075.1 uncultured Erysipelothrix sp.
CATCTAAACTGGCATAATGTTTAAAGTGATCATCAACTTGTCTTAAAAAGTAATTGGGAAAAGTCGCTTGAGAAATAATGTAAGGGCTGGATGGTAGAACCACCACATTGTTCAAATGCTGGGTCCCCTTTTTTATTAATTCTAATCTGGTTTTAAAATCAAAAAAGGAAGCATCTTCCTCAACCACAAAAACAAAGAGTTTCTCAACACTTTGACTTGCGGTTTCAATCAAATATTGATGACCTAAGGTAAAAGGATTTCCATTGATTACAATGGCACCACTTGGTAGTAAATGTGGATTATAGGTTTGAATCAGATAATTGATATGTTCGTGGATGTTGGGTCTGCCTTTTTCTAAAAAGCTAATCCCCTCCACCTGAATAATTTGTTTATAATGATAGGGTTTAAATAATGGCGCATTATGGGCTGGTGTAAAGATAAAACTCTTATGAATGCCTTGATCAAAGAGATGTTCCTGCATGGCAGTCATGAGTTGGTCAAGTAGATTCATCGCTTGATAAGCAGGATCAATCGCCACCATCTTAATCACATTAAAAGCACGACAACACGATCCCACAATCCGATCCTTTTCTTTGAGTAAAATCGCCATGTCAATAGACTCAAATCTTAAACCAGAACGCTCTAAAAAAGCCTTTAATTCACTCATTTCACACTTTTGATGGGGATAAATCGATTCTAAATAAATCATGGCTCGCTCCTGTGTCTATTATGACAAAATCTATCCTTAGAATAAAGAGCTTTCATTCTGAACTAGGCAAAAGTGATTAAAAATATGCTTTATTGTCTTAAATATTATTGAATTATAAGAAATCTAAAAATAATTATATCCCAAGCCTCTTTGATGTTTCAAAAATAACTTCAATGATTTCATCAAATTGTATATTAAAAATATATTGAATCATATCTTTTGTTTTATTTTATCAACAAATGTAATTAGCTGTTGATTTCTTTAAGCTTGTCATCAATTTCCAAATTTATACCAAGTTCTTCTATAAGTTCTAAAGTGGTGTAGGTTCTTGAGTTTTCTTTATTATGTTTAATCGCTTCTTCTAAAAGAGCACTATCAAAATACTCATCTATCTCTTCAAATAAAATATCTTTTAATACCACTGATAAAGGCACTGTTTGAAACTTCATATATGCATCAAGAAGTTTTTGTTCTTTTTCAGTAAAATGAATCGTCATTTTTTTGATACTCATACTATTACTCCTAGTCTTATTTTATCATGAAATGATACATCATAAAACTGGACATCAAAGATACTACTTAAGTATCTTTATCTGTTAATTCTCTATTCACATCTGTCATGAACTTTTTGATTCAGTAAATGATAAATTAAAATAGTTTTTTATAAATCCAAACTTTTGTTCGATTTGAATATTGTTCACTGAACTAGGTGTGATACAATATTAAAAAAGGGGGGACTAGAATGAAAAATAATAGTATCAAAAAGCCAATATATAAAAAATGGTGGTTTTATTTAATTGTCGCAATAATTATCATTGGATCTATTGGTGCTCTAAACAATGATGACTCTAATAAAAAGAAAGAAGAAGCACACGTAGGAGAGGCAAAAACACCTTCAAGCTCTGATTCCCAAAAGGGTAAAAACTATTTAGAAGTTATTGAAATATTTGAAAAGCAAGGATTTGTTAATATTAAAACAGAGACCATTGATGATTTAATTATAGGGTGGCTAACCAAAGATGGAGAAGTCGAAAGTGTTGCTGTAGATGGCGATACTGATTATAAATCTGACAAATGGTATCCTAAAGAGACTGAAGTTCTGATTTTATACCACACATTCCCTGAAAAGGATGATGAAAAAGCAAATCAAAACCAAGATCAAAATGAACCAGACAACCAAGAAGATGACTTTAATAAAATTGTAGCCATTTATAATTCAGCAATTGGAAAAATGGCAAGTGATGTACGCAATGAATTAAATGAGTATGATTATCAAGTAGAATTCAAACATGAAAATACTAAAATGGATTTTACAGAAATGATTTTTGATAAAGATGATGAAGCCAATGCCGAGTTTTATTTACCATGGATTATTACAGGTACTCAAAAACTAGACGATAAAAACAATGTTGTTATCTTTTTAATTAATACAGAAGAAAATATGGACCGACTTAATGAGCAAGCAAGCACAACTGAAAAATTATCAAGTAAGTTGTCTGCCTCAACAGCTTGGGCAGCTGTGAGTTTGTATGGAGAACGTGAATTCCCATATGGATTCAAATTAAATTCAATTTTAGGTGTACTTGCTGAAACTGCTGTTGATGAGGATACATGGTTTATTAAAAGTAAGTGCCAAGTAAAAAATGAGCAAGGGAAATGGGCAAAAGATTTTACTTGTGAAGCCTATATCACGGGTACAGACGATAACCCTAAAGTTAAAAATTTTAAAATATATTAATAAATAAAGAGATTGTTCCATAATTATTCCAATTAATCTTAAGCCAAAATGATATAGGAAATTTATGGAATGTTTAACTTAAGTGTGGTTGTAATTTGTTTCTAATTCATATAACGATTTTATATAAAATTATTATAAAAGTGAATAATTTTGACATTTAATTGGAATCAGTAACCCTTATTTTCTCACTATTCTCGTGCTTGACATTCAAAAATCCCACAGTTTAGTGAGCTTTATCGAATCCATTAAATTTTAGAGAAACATTCTTATCCAGTTGTTATCAAAGGTTGATTGATATCAAAAAATAACTCAGTATCTAATGGTTCA
>CAYXES010000132.1:0-2744 GCA_964464075.1 uncultured Erysipelothrix sp.
TGGTCACAATATTATGGGTCGCTAAAGCTACCGTACCTAAGCCAGCGACCGCTCGAATATACATTAAGAAACCAATCCTTAAAAAAATCTGTTCTACAAAGGCGGACTTAGAAATATCATAAAGTTGCCATAAGGCATCTTTACTAATCTTGAAGAATTTACTCAAATATAAATGCAGGTAGGAACCTTTCTTTAAAATCGATCGCATCGCAATCACAAAGGCAAAGAAATGGCCAATCGTGGTTGCGATGGCGGCACCTTGAACTTCTAAACGTGGGAAAATCCAAATCCCATTAATCAGGAAATAGTTAAGCACTACGTTAATCCCATTCGCAATCAAATTAGTCTTCATGGCAATAAAGGTATCCCCAACCCCTCTTTGAGCCGCATTAATGGTTAAGGCTAACCCTAAGAAGATATTCCCAACTAAAATAATCTGCAGGTATTGAATGGATAAATGCAGATAATCACTCTCAGCTCCAGCAAGAACTAAGAAAGGTTTCGCAAAGATAATCCCAATTAAACTGAGGACCACACTTAAAACTAAGGACACCAACAACGCATTGGACATGGTCTCATTAGCCAAATCTTGACGACCTTGACCTTTACGCCGCGATACGATAACCGTAACCCCAATGTTAAGGGCTAAAATAGTTGCTAAGAGAATGAACTTAGGTTGGTTGGTAATCCCAACCGCCGCAATGGCTTCTTTACCTAAACGACCAACCATCATCATATCGACGGCCCCAATCACGCTAATTAAAAAGGCTTCGGTAGCGGAAGGCCAGGCAATCTTAATGGTATTTCGAATTAAACTTTTACGGTAGAGTGGCTCATCATGATCGACATTCATATCCTGATTAAGCCAACTTTTTATTTTATTAAACATGTTCTAAATGCTCTATAATCATATGATCAACTTTCCTTTTCACATCATCAGCGACATACTTCTGGGAAATGGTCCAAGACACAATGAAAGCCTTAAACCAACGCATCCAGCTAAAATACTTAACCATGGAATAATGCACACTAATATAATCACTGCGACTCATGATATTAAAACCATTGATATTTAATAGAATTTGCTTCCACCATACTAAGTCTTTATTCTTGAAGAAATTAAATATAATTTGACCCCGAATCACATGGGGATAGTGTTCTTTAAAATACTTTAAAATAAATGGATCAAACGAACAGATCGCGTAGTTGCCTTGGTAATCCTTAAGTTGAAACATCAACTTATCACTAACTGCTTGAATATGTTGAGTTGGTTTAATCTCAATAATTAAACCAATCTTTCCATCCACCACTTCCAGCATTTCTACAAAGCTTGGGATTTTACTGCCTGAATCTTTTAAGGGATATTCTTTCAGTTGATCCAAACTTAAGGATTCAATGTTCAAATCAACCCCACACATGCGCTTTAAGTTAGCGTCATGAAAAACCACCAGCTCTTGATCGCTGGTAATGCGTACGTCAATCTCAATATCAACCTGATCATCCACAGCTAACTGAATGGCCTCTAGGCTATTTTCACCAATACTCTGATCTGACTGGTATTTACCTCGATGGTAGGAATGACCAACCATCCAGTCTAAATTTTTATTTTTCTTGGTTGGTATCAAACTTGCCACCACCAACAAAATCACTAAAATAATATAAATCATAGTCTCCTCATTTCCTACCTATTATATATCTTATTTATGATTATTTGTGCTATCTTTCTAAAAGATTTGTTATTATAAGGAAGAAAGGAGTTGTTTATGAATCAATTAAAGACAAATAAAGAACAGTGCATCATGATGTCAGTCAGTGGCCAAATCCATCATCCAACCATGCGATTACCTGGCTATCGAATTTCAAGTGATGGTAGTGCTAAAATCGTACCAGCTGTTGGTGGGATTGTTTACAATGCTAAACTGGGTGATAACTGTATGAATATGGTTGGTGATCACATTGAGCCAGGAGTCAGTTTAAGAAATCCCAATGATAGTGAAAATGCAGCTTTAAACATTCTAGCCTGTGTTGGCAATGAAGCCATCGTGATCAGTGGGGATGGAAAAGGTAAAAAAGGCGTGGTCACCGGTAAGCATGGTGGTATTAATCATGTGATGATTCACTTTGATCATGACACCCTACTTCAACTTGCACCCGATGATAAAATCTTAATTAAAGCTTTTGGACAAGGACTTGAACTTAGTGAATATCCCCAAGTGATGGTCATGAATTGTGATCCTCAACTTTTAGAAGACTTACCCATTAAGGTTGAAGATGATACCTTATTTGTACCGGTTAAAGCGATCGTGCCTGCCCATTTAATGGGGTCTGGTCTAGGCAGCATGGATATGCATGCTGGTGATTACGATATTATGACCCGAGATGAAGAAACCATCAAACACTACGAATTGGATCAACTAGCCTATGGTGACTTTGTTTTTATTGAAGATCACTGCGCAACCTATGGTCCTGATTATATTGAAGGCGCTGGAACCTTTGGGATTATTGTCCATAGTGACAGTTACCAATCCGGTCATGGTCCAGGAGTCAGTGTCTTACTCACCAGTCGGACTTCCATATTAAAACCTTATCTAAGTGATAAGGCTAATTTAATTCATTATTTATAAGGACTGCGGTCCTTTTTTAAATGATGACAACACTATCGTGTCCATCATTTTCCTTAAGGTAAACTTTAACTTCTTCCTTAAGTGAGGTTGGAACATTTTTACCCACAAAATCAGCGCGGA
>CAYXES010000133.1:0-2702 GCA_964464075.1 uncultured Erysipelothrix sp.
GGATTGGGAAATTAGCCCCTGATGCAGACATTACTGAATATTAAAAGAAAGCCACGCGTCAAATGCGTGGTTTTATTCTACAAAGATCATAAGGGCTAAAGGATAGCTGATGTAGTGCGTTTTATTTTGATGGGTGAAGATCACAATCTGATTGAGATCATCCTTTTCAAGGATGGTGATTTGATCATCCACCACAAGGTTAATATGTTTTAAATAATCTAATAAGTCTTTTTTATCCATGACGCGTTTAATTGTAACCACCTTATTTAGAGTAGAGTCTAAGATGCTGGTATCATGAGGTTCTTCAAATTGATCATAACTAGGGATGAGAGAACCATGGGGACAGTATTTTGGATAATCAAGAAAACGTTCAAGGCGTTTATAAAATAAATCACTGGTGATATGTTCCATTTGTTCGGCATCTTCATCCAATTCATCAAGTTGATAACCAAGTTTTTCATAAAGAAAAACTTCAATCATACGATGCTTGCGTTGTACATCAATGGCGGCTTTTAAGCCCTTAGTTGTCAGTTTTACGCCCTTATAAGCCACAAAATCAACCAGACCTTCTTTTTCCATTTTCTTAATCATATCGGAAACAGAAGGGGGTGATATGGATAGCTCATTGGCGATGTTTTTGTTTGAGACATAATCGAGATGACCATCGAGTTCATAGATGATTTTGATGTAGTCTTCTTGTCCTTGTGAATAGCTCATGATTGTCCTCCTGAGGTTAACCCATCGATAATCACATTAAGATTGTGTTGTAGAAATTTAAGGTAGGTATCAACTTGTGATCCTGGTTTACCAATTTCATCAGCATAAATCTTAATCGGGTAAATTGGAATATGGGTTTCTTTTGCGACTTGTTCCATCGGTTTGGTTTGCACATTGGATTCTAAAAAGAGTACAGGTGGTTGTTTAACTTTGAGTAAATCAATTAATTCTCTGATTTGTTGGGGAGTGCCGATTTCATCGGTATCAATTTCCCAAATATAAAGATGTTCTAAATCATAGCGATCAGTCATATATTGAAAAGCATGTTCACTGGCTGTGAAAATCCTTTGATTGCCACTAAGAGCACCAATACGCTTTGCATAATCACGTTCAATCGTATCCAGTTGCTTCAGATAAGCATCCGCATTCGCTTGATAATCATCCTTGTTTTTAGGATCTACTTCAAGCAGCACCTCCAGGATATTATTGACCATAATCATTCCAACCTGCGGGTCTAAAAAAGCATGAGGATTAATCTGTTCATCCTTTTGACCAGCTTTTAAATATTTGGGTTGAACCCCATTGGTTACATGATAAACATGGTCTTGGTTTTTACGTACACTTTGAACCAGTTTATAGAACCAACCATTATTACCACCCTCAAGGTTTAAACCGTTGTAGAAGAGAATATCGGCATCATTGACGGCCTTATTATCTTGAGGCAATGGTTCATAATCGTGTGGATCTGTACCGGTAGGGACCAGATTGTACACACTCACATGATCTTGACCAATCTGAGTCACCACATCCGCTAAAAGGGTAAAGGAGGTCACGACCTTAAGTTTGCCGGCTTCAAAAGTGGAGGTGTTTTGTGTTTGACATCCACTTAGAAGTAGGAAGCTTATTAATATAACTAAAAAGGTTTTAAGGTATTTCATTATTTCTCCTTTCGATAAAATAAGGGCCAAATCATTCCATTTTTGGGGGCGAAGATAAAGGCTACGATAAAGAATAAGGTAGCGACTAAGACAATAACAGGACCTGATGCGAGATTATAGGTGTTGCTTAAGAATAAACCAATGATGGCACTTAAGGCACCTAAGGAAGCTGATATTAAAATCATTCTCGATAATTTCTGGGTTAAGAGAAAGGCGGTCGCTGCGGGAGTAATCAACATTGCAACCACTAAGATAACGCCGACCGTCTGTAGTGAAGCGACCGTAACCAAGGTTAACAGAATCATGAGAAGATAATGAAAAACTTTGGTGTTAATTCCATAGGTATCCGCAATGGTAGGGTCAAAAGAAGTGATGAGAAACTCTTTATAGAATAAGACAATGATGATAATCACAATGAGTCCAATTCCTAAAGTAAGAACCATATCAAAATCCTGGACCATAAGCACATTCCCAAAGAGAATCGAATCCAAGCTAATTGCAGTTTGAGCTTTCATAAACATCAGAATCCCCAAGGCTAAAAAGGCTGAGAAAATAATTCCAATGGCAGTATCACTTTTTAATTTACTATTTTGACTAATAAAGGTAATGGATACCGAGGTTAAAAGTCCCATGATTAAGGCGCCAATAAAATAATTGATACCTAACATAAAGGAAGCCGCAACCCCAGGGAGAATGGCATGAGAAATCGCATCTCCCATAAGAGACATTCCTCGTAAAATAATGAAACTACCGATAACTCCTGAAATTACCCCAACCATCACCGAAGTGAATAAAGCTTTCTGAAGAAAACCGTATTGGAGTAAATCACTAATAAACTGACTAATGGCTACCATATACTAATCCTTTCTGAAATTGATCTTGAAAGGCTTTGATTAAGATGTCTTCTTTATAAACTTCTGAAACCGGACCACATTCAATAAGTTCACGATTCAAAATGATTAAGTCATCAAAATATTCAGGGGCTTGTTCAAGATTGTGGTGAACGATAAAAATAGTTTTACCTTGAGCTTTAAGCTCATTTAAAAT
>CAYXES010000134.1:0-2592 GCA_964464075.1 uncultured Erysipelothrix sp.
AAACTAAGCCGTTTGAAACGGCTTTTCTTAGCAAAGAAGGATATTTTATGAATGATTTTAAATTTACTGTTTTAAATAAAGATACAGAAACTAAAGCTCGTACCGCAAGTTTAAAAACCTGGCACGGTAGTGTGAAAACACCGATGTTTATGCCAGTGGGGACTTTAGCTTCGGTGAAGTTTATATCACCAGAAGAACTTACGGAAATGAAGGCGGGTACCATTCTATCTAATACCTACCATTTATGGTTAAGACCTGGTGAAGCAGTTGTAAAAGCAGCTGGTGGTTTACATAAATTTATGAATGTAGATCGTCCAATCTTAACTGATAGTGGTGGTTTTCAAGTTTTTTCTTTAAGCGATTTTAGAAAGATTAGTGAAGCGGGAGTTGAATTTAGAAATCATCTCAACGGTGATTTACTTTTTTTAACCCCAGAAAAATCAATCCAAATCCAAAATGATTTAGGTGCTGATATTATTATGAGCTTCGATGAATGTCCTGCATACCCTTCAACCTATGATTATATGAAGGATAGTGTTGACCGTACCCTGCGTTGGGCACAGCGAGGTAAAGATGCTCATCAGAGAAGTGATCAAGCCTTGTTTGGGATTGTTCAAGGTGGAGAGTATCCTGACCTTAGAGCTTATAGTGCCCAAAAAACGGTTGAAATTGGCTTTGATGGTTATGCAATAGGGGGCACCAGTGTTGGTGAATCAAAACCGGTTATGTATGAAATGATTAAAAACTCAATCATTCATCTACCAGAAGACAAACCTCGCTATTTAATGGGTGTGGGTTCAGTCGATGCGATCTTAACTGGAATTGAACATGGCGTTGATATGTTTGACTGTGTTTTACCAACTCGTATCGCTCGTCATGGTGCAGCTATGACCTCTCAAGGTCGTGTGAACATCAAAAACAAAAAGTATGAAATGGATTTTAAACCACTTGACTCAGAATGTGACTGCTACACTTGTCAAAATTACAGTCGTGCTTATTTACGCCACTTAATTCGGAGTAATGAAGGTTTAGGTATGCGCCTACTATCCATCCATAATTTAAGATATTTAATTCATTTAACCGAACAAGCTCAAATGGCGATTGAGGCTGGTTCATATAAAGCATTCAAAGATCATATTTTTGACCGTTTAAATTTACATGATGAAAATGCGAAAGGATTCTAATGAAGACTGCACAATTTGATTATGAACTTCCGAAAGAACTAATCGCCCAGGAGCCATCCTTAGAGAGAAGTGAATCTCGATTGATGAGTATCAACCTGAATAATCATAGTATTACCCATGAACGATTTAGTGATATCACCAAATACTTTGAGGCAGGGGATGTCTTGGTTTTAAATAACACAAAAGTGATTCCAGCTCGTCTATACGGTGTCAAAGAACATACTCATGCGAAAATTGAAATTTTAATTTTAAATATGGAAGGTAATCATTGGGAGTGCTTGGTTAAAAAAGCAAAAGTAATTAAAGTTGGTACTCGAGTTATTTTTGATGATGAGCTTTTATCTGGTGTGTGTACAGAAGTAAAAGAAGAGGGAATTCGCATCTTTAAGATGGAGAGTGCTTATCCATTATTGGAAGTGCTAAATAAGATAGGTACCATCCCACTGCCACCTTATATTAAAAATACAAATCAAGATATGGCTCGTTATCAAACCATCTACGCTAAGGAATTAGGTAGTAGTGCGGCACCTACAGCTGGGCTACATTTTACCGATGATTTGTTAGCTAAGATTAAAGAACGTGGAGTAAAAGTAGCCTATGTGACTCTCCATATTGGTTTAGGAACCTTTAAGCCGGTCGAAGTTGATGATATCAAAGCTCACAAAATGCACTCAGAGTATTATTTGATTGATCAAGAAAATGCCAATCTCATTGAAGAAGCTAAAGCGCATCACAACCGGGTGATTTGTGTTGGTACCACCAGTGCCCGAGTTTTAGAAACCGTCGCTTCAAAATATGGTAAAATAAAAGCAGATTCGGGAATGAGTGAGATATTTATTTATCCAGGCCACACCTTTAAGGCGCTTGATGCCCTCATCACGAATTTTCATTTACCTAAATCAACTTTATTGATGATGATTAGCGCATTGGCAGGTCTTGATTTAACAAAACAAGCCTATCAAATCGCAATCAAAAAACAATATCGTTTCTTTTCTTTTGGTGATGCCATGTTTATATACCGGTGATAAAATGAATAAAAAACTATACTATAACTTACAAATTAAAGAGCTTGAGAAAATCTCGAAACTTGATTATAAGCCACGACTGCTTTTACATTCCTGTTGTGGACCGTGCAATACTTATCCTATGGAATATTTGTCGCAGTATTTTGATTTAACCCTTTATTTCAATAACCACAATATTTTTCCTGAAAGTGAATACAGCCGTCGTTTTGCGGAGTTATTAAAATACGTCGAGTGGTTTAAACAAGAAAACCAAGTATCGATTGAGGTTGTGCAACCCGATTACAAAAATGATGAGTACTATGAGCTTTTAAAACATCGAGCGGATGAAAAAGAAGGGGGCAAGCGGTGTACCATGTGCTTTGCCTTACGCATGAAAGAAGCCA
>CAYXES010000135.1:0-2491 GCA_964464075.1 uncultured Erysipelothrix sp.
GGATTGGGAAATTAGCCCCTGATGCAGACATTACTGAATATTAAAAGAAAGCCACACGTTAAACGCGTGGCTTTTATTCTACGAAAATCATAAGAGCTAAAGGATAGCTGATATAATGAGTACTTTTCTGATGAGTAAATATCACAATCTGATTAAGGTCATCTTTTTCAAGAATGGTAATTTCATCATCCACCGCTAAATTAATCTGCTTTAAGTAATCAAGCAAGTCTTTTTTATCCATGACCCGTTTAATGGTAACCAACTTATTTAGAGTAGAATCTAAGAGACTAGTATCATGGGGTTCTTCAAATTGATCATAACTAGGGATAAGTGAACCATGAGGACAGTATTTGGGATAATCAAGAAAACGTTCTAAGCGCTTATAAAATAAGTCACTGGTGATATGTTCCATCTGTTCTGCATCTTCATCCAACTCATCAAGTTGATAACCGAGTTTTTCATAAAGAAAGACTTCAATCATACGATGCTTACGCTGCACATCAATGGCGGCCTTTAAGCCTTTCGTGGTTAATTTAACGCCTTTATAAGCCACAAAATCAACCAAGCCTTCTTTTTCCATTTTCTTAATCATATCTGAAACAGAAGGGGGTGATATAGATAGCTCATTGGCGATGTTTTTATTTGAGACATAATCCAAATGACCATCTAGTTCATAGATGATTTTGATGTAGTCTTCTTGTCCTTGTGAATAGCTCATGACTGTCCTCCTGAGGTTAATCCATCGATAATCACATCAAGATTATGTTGTAGAAATTTAAGGTAGGTATCAACATCAGAACCAGGTTTACCAATCTCATCGGCATAAATCTTAATGGGATAAATTGGAATATGGGTTTCTTTTGCGACTTGTTCCATGGGTTTGGTTTGCACATTGGATTCTAAAAAGAGAACCGGTGGTTGTTTAATCTTAAGTAAGTCGATTAATTCTCTGATTTGCTGTGGGGTACCGATTTCATCAGTATCAATCTCCCAAATATAAAGATGTTCTAAATCATAACGATCTGTCATATATTGAAAAGCATGTTCACTGGCTGTGAAAATTCTTTGGTTATCAGAAAGGGCACTAATGCGTTGTGCATAATCATGTTCAATGGCTTCGAGTTGTTTTAGATAAGCATC
Organism: uncultured Erysipelothrix sp.; assembly: GCA_964464075.1. GTDB lineage: Bacteria > Bacillota_I > Bacilli_A > Erysipelotrichales > Erysipelotrichaceae > UBA6182. The sequence goes on from CAYXES010000135.1 coordinate 1,141, forward strand.
TGCATTAGCTTGATAATCTTCCTTATTTATAGGATCAACTTCAACCAATACTTTCAGGATATTATTGACCATAATCATTCCCACCTGCGGGTCTAAAAAGGCATGTGGGTTGATTTGTTCATCCTTTTGACCGGCTTTTAGATATTTAGGTTGAACCCCATTGGTTACGTGATAAACATGGTTTTGGTTTTTACGCACACTTTGAACCAGTTTATAAAACCAACCATTATTACCACCTTCAAGATTTAATCCATTATAGAAAAGGATATCTGCGTCATTAACGGCTTTATTATCTTGAGGTAATGGTTCATAATCGTGTGGGTCAGTACCAGTTGGTACCAAATTATACACACTCACATGATCTTGACCAATTTGAGTGACGATATCCGCTAATAAGGTAAAGGAAGTTACAACTTTAAGTTTGCCGTCTTCAAAGTTTGAGGTATTTTGTTTTTGACATCCACTTAGAAGTAAAATGCTTATTAAGATAATTAGAAGGGATTTAAGGTGTTTCATGATTTCTCCTTTCGATAAAATAAGGGCCAAATCATTCCATTTTTAGGGGCGAAGATAAAGGCTGCGATAAAGAATAAAGTAGCGACTAAGACGATGACGGGTCCTGAAGCTAAATTATAGGTATTGCTTAAGAATAAACCGATGATGGCACTTAAGGCACCTAAGGTAGCTGATATTAGAATCATTCTCGATAATTTTTGAGTTAAGAGAAAGGCGGTTGCGGCTGGGGTAATCAACATCGCTACCACTAAGATAACGCCGACGGTTTGTAGAGAAGCTACCGTAACTAAAGTTAATAAAATCATGAGCAGATAATGAAAAACCTTGGTGTTGATTCCATAGGTATCCGCAATAGTAGGGTCAAAAGAAGTAATGAGAAACTCTTTATAGAATAGAATAATCATGATAATCACGACCAGTCCAATTCCTAAAGTAAGAATCATATCAAAATCCTGGACCATCAGTACATTCCCAAAAAGAATCGAATCCAAACTTATTGCGGTCTGAGCTTTCATAAACATGAGAATCCCTAAAGCTAAGAAGGCTGAGAATATAATCCCAATCGCCGTATCACTTTTTAATTTACTGTTTTGACTAATAAAGGTTATGGATACGGAGGTTAAAAGCCCCATGATTAAGGCACCAATAAAATAATTGATGCCTAACATAAAGGACGCTGCCACCCCCGGTAGAATCGCATGGGAAATCGCATCTCCCATTAGGGACATGCCGCGTAAAATAATAAAACTACCAATCACTCCAGAAATTACCCCAACCATGACGGAGGTGAATAAGGCTTTCTGAAGAAAACCATACTGGAGTAAATCACTAATAA
>CAYXES010000136.1:0-2491 GCA_964464075.1 uncultured Erysipelothrix sp.
ATTGAAAAATTCCGAATGTTCTTTTGGTTCAAATACGATTCCTCCTAAAAAGCATACCTATTATACCAAAGCTAACTTAATAAAAAAAGGTGCTCAACCCCGACAAGTCAAAAGAACCCTATCATTTGATAAGGTCCTTCATTTTGTTTCTATCGTTTACTTAGAGTTTAATCTAATCCCAACAATGCCACTAAAGCTTCAGTAAGATCTTGAGGTATAACATAAATGGTGTGGGTATCATCAGCTTTCATTAAGCTTCCCAACCCCTCTGATGATAACCATAAATAAACATCCATTTGGCTTTGATTAGTGTCAGTCAATTGTGCGAAATACTCAGGTTCCATCATATTCACAATACCTTCATTACGCTTGGATTCACTTAGAATCTTATCAAACAGGGTAAGTAACTCTTTATGTTGTGTATTTGAAGTGGACCATAAGATGGGTGTTTGACTCTGATTATCCACTTGATATTTTGAAATCTCAACTAGCTTCAGGTTTAATTGAGCACTGGTTCTTTGACAACCAGAAACCAAAAGTAAAACAATAAGCATGATACTTAGACTTCCTAGTATTTTTTTCATGGTTTCTCCTTTTCAGATGATGAATTAAGGATAGGCAAGTTCAAGCACTTGGCTCTTAGCTTCATCAATTAAATAATAATGGTTATCCACCTTCACCAATTGGTAATTCTGACTATTTAGCTCAAAATGTCCTAAAAGTTCAATCTCATAATTATCGAGTGTCTCTGATTCTAAATTATAAATATTGGATTGATTGAAGTATGTCTCTAATACATCTTTATAAGGACTTTCAGAAACGAGTAAGACTCCCTTTTCTTTGGTTATTGGTAGATTACTTAAGGGTGGTTTTAAGACTAAGGCAAAAGCAAAGACACTCACCGCCAGTAAGGAAATCTGTTTAATGATCACTTGTTTGTTTTTATGTTTGGATAAGGGTAAATGTTGGCTAAATTGTCTTTGATAGAGGATTGTACGAATAATAATCGCACTGATCCCAACCATCAAGAGACCAATCCCTATTAATGAAAGTATTTTACTCATAAGGTTTCCTTTCTTTGAGTCAACCAATTCTTGAACTGTTTGGTATAGGAACGGTTGACATAGACCTTCTGGTGATTGTCTAAATACAAGAGTAATTTGCCGTTGTAGGCAGCCGCAACCGAGACAATTTTATTAGCGTTGATTAGAGTACTCTTTCCAATGCGAATGAAACCTTCATCTTTTAGAAGCGCTTCATACTCATAAAGTTTCATATCCAATAAAATAGATTGTCCCTTCAGAGTGGTTTCCACATCATTCTTATAAGCTTCAATGATGTGTACATCATTGGCTGATAGCCACACTTTACCCCGACTGGTTTTTCCCTCTAAGGTAGTAGACGACTTAAATAAAGTTTGGGTTACTTCTTTTAAGTTAGAAAGATTTTCTTCACTTAAAATAATCTCAATGGCATCACCATCACTCTGTGTCACTATTAACTCACTATCACCATCATGGTTGAGGTTGATGATTTCTTTAACCTTCTTAATGAAATTTTCATTTCCTTTAATCTTAAATGCCATATCTTAACCCACCTTCACTTTAAGGAAAATCAAAAACCAATACTAGTCATTCTTAATAACTTGCATTATTATGCAATAACTTGCGTAATTTTGGCGTAATTGTATAGGAAAAGCTAATCCCAAGCAGACTACTAGTTAAACCTTGAATACCATTTAAGCCTAAAGACGCCAAACCGACCATCCAATCTTGATAAATAAAAGCATCCACTAAACCATAAGCAACCGCGACCCAAAGACCAGCCAGAATAAAAGGCACAAGATGTTTAGAGCGATGCTTAAGCTTATTAAATAAGGCTGCTACCATCATGGCTTCAAGACCCTTAATCACCAAGGTAAAAAGTGCATATTGGGAATAACCGCCCAAAAGATCGGCCAAGGCTGATGCGATGCCACCAACTAGACCCGCTAAAGAAATAGGTAGAATGGTTGCACTCAGCATAATCATGGCATCCCCTAAATTCAAATAACCCCATACAATGGGAACCATACCATACATGGTTACTAAAGTAATCATCGCTAAAAAGATTGATGCGAGGGCTAAATAACGAACATCCTTCATTATTGAATCACTTTCCCAATCCAATTTTTAGCTAAATTATGATAAATTTGTCCCGCTTGCATTTTTCGTTTGTTGGGTAGTTGTAGCACCTTAATGGAAAGGATGCCGCCATCCAAAGCCACTACACAAGCTTCTTTATTAAAATCAATAATCGTATTGTGGGGATGCTTGTGAACTAAAACCTCATAACTGACATCGTATATTTTTACCTTTTGATCATCAATAAAAATATGACCGCCCGGTTCATCCAGTAATGAACGTATCTGATTATAAATCATGAGGCCGGATTGCTTCATATCGATTCGTTCATCCTCATAAGTGATGATGGGTGAAAAAGTAACCAACTC
>CAYXES010000137.1:0-2469 GCA_964464075.1 uncultured Erysipelothrix sp.
ATACCCCAATAAAGGAAGCGACCGAAGTTTCCTTGGTTAAGGTAATAAACTCATTCACAATCGCTGGTAGTACATTTTTAATGGCGATTGGGATGGTAATGTGTAAGGCAATATTTTTTTTACTAACGCCTAAGCTAACGGCGGCTTCAATTTGTCCTTTATCGATGGATTGAATCCCAGCCCGCAAAACTTCGGAAAGATAGGCTGCTGAATTAAGGGAGAAGATGATGAAGGCAGAAGTAAAGACATGGGGCACAAAACCTGGAATAACCTGTGAAATCCCATAATGAAACAAAGCAAGTTGAAATAAAAGTGGGGTTCCCCGAAATAAATCAATCACAAAGCGAAAGAAATAAGATAACCAGTTTTCTTTTGATGTGATAAAGCTTAGGATTAAACCAATGATGGTTCCAAATAAAGCGCCTACAAACGCAATTTGTAAAGTAACAGTTACTCCCTTTAAGATATAGGGAATATATGGTGCAACAACTTGAAAGTTAATATTCATAATGCCTCCTCAAATAAAAAAAACGCCCCAAACAAGGACGTCAATAACGCGGTACCACCTTAATTCCAGTATTTAACTGACACTTATCGTTAACGCTGATCGCGTGATAGCCTCAATCATTCGACTATCCAGCTCCAAAGCACGTTCACACAATTTCTACTACTTGGCTTTCACCATCTCCAAGTCGCTACTTAGTCAGCCTTGTGCTACTACTCTTTTTCTTAGCTTTGTAACCATTATACATAAATGAAAGTAAAATACAAGCATTATGTTTCATTTCTTACAGAATCGGATTTTCTTGGAAATATTCGCGGGTATAAAAATAATCTTCATTCATCTGATCGATGAGTTGTTGAATGGTATCAAATTTAATTTCATCACGAATTCGTTTTAAGAATAAAACACTAATGGGTTGTCCATAAATAAGTTCATCAAAATCTAAGATATAGGCTTCAATTGATATCTCATTCTTAATATTGAAAGTCGGATTATGACCCACATTAATCATTGCTTTAAAGACTTCGTCTTTTAGCTTTACCATCCCCACATAAACCCCTTTTGCGGGCACTTGATATTCTATGGAATAATCGACATTCGCCGTCGGAAAACCGATTTCACGCCCTCTTTTCTTTCCATGAACCACAATCCCATTAATGGCGTAAGGTCGCCCCAGCAAGCGGTTTGCCTGTTCAAAGTCGCCTTTATCAATGGCACCTGATATTCTAGTGGTTGAGATTTTATTATTCTCATCACTAATTTGTTTTACGACAACCGTTTTAAAGTGAGGCGCATGCGTTTTTAAAAACTCATAGTCCCCCGCCCCTTTATGACCAAAATGAAAATCAAAGCCAACCACTAAGGTTGTAAGGGGTAAACCACCTAAGATATCATCCACAAAAGCTTGTGGTGATAATTCAGACAAAGCTTTCGTGAATTGGATGATAATCCAATAATCAATGCCAGCTTGTTTCGCCAGTTCTACCCGATCACTTAAGGTTGTTAAGTGGGTCACATGACTTTGATTCTTTAAAACCACCCAAGGATCTGGATGAAAAGAAATCATGGCCGTCTTTGCACCATCCACTTTAGCATGTTTTTTAACGGTATCGATTAACCCCATATGGCCAATATGAAAACCATCAAAGTATCCAATACAGGCCACAATGGGTTCATTTATTTTATCAATCTTATCCAAGGATAATACAATCTGTTCCATCAGAATAACCCTCTTTCACTCACAAATACCTTATCTTTTTGGCGTTTATACATGGCAATCGGTTGATTTTGATAAAAGAAACAGACCCGATCTTCATTACTTTCACATTCTGTGGGTTTACCATGATAAATAAAACGTGGATCATCCACCTCAATAATAGGATAATCTTTCAATAACTTGTAAAAATCAAGAGGTCGCGGATTGTTTAAGGCTTCCTCTAAGCTTTGACATTCATCTAAATGCACATGACTATTCTCGATTCGGATTAACTCTGAGGTCGTACCAATAGTATTTAAATGCTGGGCAATCACTTCACTGAGTACCCGAACATACGTTCCCTTTGATACTAAAACCTCATAGGTGAGCGTATTAGCACTACTTTCAAGGTATTTAGACTCATAGACTTCAATCATACGGGATGGTAACTTAACCTTTCCTTTATGCTTATATAGAGGCTTACCATCAACTTTAACCGCAGAGACCTTGGGGACTTGTTGCATTTGTGGTCCTACTATCTTTTCTAATGCCTTTTGATAATCATATATCGTTAGGGCTGGAATTTCAGCTTCTAAAATCACATCACCCGTAATATCTTTACTATCGGTTAAAATCCCAAAGGTAATGGTGGCTTGATAACGCTTATGACTGCTCATTAAATAAGGCAGCAATTTAGTTGCCTTATTAAGACCCACCAACAAAACACCACTAGCCATAGGATCTAAAGTACCACTATGGCCAGCTTTTG
>CAYXES010000138.1:0-2436 GCA_964464075.1 uncultured Erysipelothrix sp.
TAATATAACAAATAATGCTTGCATAAAATTAGCATTTGTTTTAAAGTATGTGTACAAAATAACGAAGGGAGTTTTGAGACTATGAAGGACAAAGCTAAGCTCGTTGATCGACACATCCAAGAATATTTAAAGGCAAAGATAATGATTGAAAGTAAAATAAGCTGTGTGCATCTTAAGCCACATGTCGTTGATTTTTATCGGTATATTGAATATGCCATTAGTCAACTTGATGTCGATTCACGCTTAATAATCTTTAATGATTTTATGGCCAAAAACAAAGGATATTGGTATTTGGATTATTATTCGATGAGTACTTATTACCGCTTACGTACAATTGCGATTAATAAGTTCCTGGATTGCCTAGAAGATGCTTAAATGTTAGAATAAACATGTATAAAAATCAGTAATTTTGTGATTTGAAGGAGGAAACATGTTAAAAGGAATAGCAGCATCTGCGGGGATCGCCATTGCCAAAGTATTTAAGTTAGAACATCCAGTTTTAGATATCGTTGAACAAAGCGCTAATGCAGAAAAAGAGTTAAATAAATTAGAAAAGGCCGTTGAGGCAACCAAGAATGATATTCGTATTATTCAAAAGAAGGCTGAAGGTAAACTATCAGCTGAGGACTTGGCGATATTTGATGCCCACTTGATGGTGCTAGATGACCCAGAGTTTGTTGGTCAAATTGAAGCAACCATTCAAGATCAAGCAGTTAATGCTGAATATGCCACGAAACTAATTTCCGATAATTTTATTGCGATCTTTGAAGCGATGGAAGATGACTACTTTAAAGAACGAGCGGCTGATATTAAAGATGTAACTTATCGTTTAAGCTGTCATATTATGGAGAAGAAAATTGCGGACTTATCCATTATTGATGAAGAGGTTATTATTGTGGCTCATGACTTAACCCCATCGGATACCGCCCAACTTGATCGTCGTTATACTTTAGGGTTTGCGACAGAGATTGGTGGTCGTACGTCACACTCCGCAATCATGGCACGTAGTTTAGAGATTCCGGCGATTGTAGGAATTGAAGGGGTTATGGCTAAACTCGATGGTGATGATATGGTTATTCTTGATGCTCTAAATGGGGATTTGGTTATTAATCCAAGTGAAGTGCAGATTCAAGAATACCAAAAGAAAGCACAAGACTATAAAGATTATAAAGAAAGTCTAAAGACGCTCAAGGATGAAAAGAGTGTTACCCTTGATGGTCGTGAAGTTGAAATTGTAGGAAATATTGGTACCCCCAATGATGCCCAGAATGTTTTAGATAATGGAGGCGAAGGGGTTGGCTTATACCGTACCGAGTTCTTATATATGGATGCGACATCCTTACCAAGTGAAACCGATCAATTTGAAGCTTATAAAGAAGTGCTTGAAAAGATGGAAAATCGGATTGTGGTAGTTCGTACTCTTGATATTGGTGGTGATAAGGAATTACCTTATTTATCATTACCGCAAGAGATGAATCCATTCTTAGGCTATCGGGCGATTCGACTGTGTTTGGATCAACCAGATATTTTTAATACCCAACTAAGAGCACTCTTAAGAGCGAGTAAATATGGGAATCTTGCGATTATGTTTCCAATGATTGCAACTCTAGATGAATTTAGAAGCGCAAAAGCTATGGTCTTAGAAGCTGAAGCAGAGCTTAAAGCAGAAGGTCATGAAGTTGGTCAATACCAATTAGGAATGATGGTTGAGATTCCATCCTCCGCCATCTTGGCCGATCAATTCGCCAAGGAAGTGGACTTCTTTAGTATTGGAACCAATGACTTAATTCAATATTCAATGGCAGCTGATCGGATGAGTGAAAAGGTTGCCTATCTGTACCAACCTTATAATCCATCCTTATTAAGACTCATTAAGATGACCATTGATGGTGCCCATAAAGAAGGTAAATGGGTTGGTATGTGTGGTGAGATGGCCGGTGAAGAGCTTGCGATTCCAATTCTTTTAGGATTAGGGCTCGATGAGTTCTCAATGTCAGCTTCTAGTATGTTGGCAGCTCGTAAGATGGTGCGTTCTTTATCTTATAAAGATATGCAAGTCCTTGCTGAGCAGGCACTTACATGTTCTACCGAAACAGAAGTACTAGCGCTTATTAATGAAGCAGTATCAGGATTTGACCACTAGTCAAATCCTTTATTTTTAGAAAGAAGAGGTAATATTATGAAATTAGCGACCATTGGTAGTGGTATGATTGTTAATTTATTCTTAGATGCACTAAGTCAAGTTGAAGGGATTGAGTGTGATGCTGTGTATTCACGCACCCAAGAAAAGGCACAAGCTTTAGCCGATAAGTTCCAAGTTAAGAAAACATATACATCCTTAGAGAAAATGTTTGCAGATCCAGAGATCGATGTGATTTATATCGCATCACCGAACAGTTTGCATTATAAGCAGGCTAAGGCAGCTTTGATGGCTAA
>CAYXES010000139.1:0-2419 GCA_964464075.1 uncultured Erysipelothrix sp.
CATAAATGGAAAAGGGGAGATGATTATGAATGAATCTTATTTCGATGGAACCTTATTAGGTTTAATTGGTACTAGATTATTAGGCGGTATTATTACCGTTATTACTTTTGGTTTAGCTTATCCTTGGGCCGTTACGATTTACAAAAAATGGTTAGCTGAACATACGGTCGTTGAAGGTCGTCGTTTACAGTTTAATGGTAAAGCTCTCGACTTATTTGGCGAATGGATTAAATGGTTCTTACTTACCTTAATTACCTTAGGAATCTATGGATTCTGGGTAGGAATTAAAATGAAACAATGGGTTGTTAAAAACACATCATTCCAAAACTAAAAGGGCGAACGCTTTTTTTTTATGCTTACTAATGAATTTTTTTAAGATTAAGTTATAATAAAGGTAAGAATAGTGTTGTTTGTTGGTTCGATAATAGGGGGATTAACCAGCATGAAAATTTACTCTTTTAAAAAAGGGCTTATCATTCTTTTAAGTGTGCTGATGATATTAGTTAGTGCTTGTACTGTAAGTAATGACAAACCACCTCAAACTGATAAAGCATTACCTTCACCTTTAAATGGTGATTTTAAGAGTGGTTTAGCTCATTTTAGTTTTAACGGTGATGGTGAAAGTGTTTTTGTTGATTTTGAACCTTCTTATGCACTTGAAATTGAAGCACCTAATAATACCCATTATCATTACGTCTTTATGTGGTATAACTTTGGAAAGTACCGTTATGATTTAGCAACCCGCTTAGTATTAACATATGAGGATGATGATCCATTTATTTTAGATTTTGTTTTAGATGGTAATGCAAGTGAGACCATGTTTGTAGTTAGAGATTTAATTACAAATAAAAAACAGGTCTTTAAGAAAATAAATTGAGAAGAGGTTCAACAATGGAAGGAAATATTACGAAAAATCCCGATGGATCATATCAGTGGTTGTATGAGTTTTCCTTATTTAAAAACCCCACGGTTTTGGTCACTGTATTCAAGGTATTGTTAATCGCAATCTTAATACCAACCACCTTGATGTTTATCCTTCAAATGAAGGATGGGTTTAGAGCTGCTTTTACGCTGTTTGTAACCATGTGGTTTTATGGGTTTTTAATGATGGTGGTTTTGATGATTTTGGCATACTTTCTAATTGGTTTATTGTATGGCGGAAAATATATCGTTCTTTTTATGATGGATGAAAGAGGTGTCCAACATATTCAACTGGAGAAGCAATATAAGCTAGCACAAGCCATGGGAATGTTATCAACCTTAAGTGCCATGGCTGCTCAAAATTTGAGCGCTGCGGGAGCTGGAGTGCTTGGAGCGACCCGCCGTTCTAGTTACACTCTCTTTAAGCGGGTTCGTTCAATCAAAATCAATCCGTATCGTAATACCATTTATCTTAATGAGCGCCTGCATAAAAATCAAGTCTATGTAGCAAGTGATGATTTTGAAACCATTAGTGAACATATTGTTCAGCACTGTCCTAAGGGAATTAAAATAAAATATGTTAGATAAAGTAAAACCATGGATAGTCCGTATCCATGGTTTTCTTTTTACTATTATAATAAGTGGTGCTGTTGATCAAATATTTAGCAATAGGAGGTGCTTTTATTAGTTGTCAACTTTCGAGTAGGTTACCACTTAGTATTAATTATGGGAGTTTGTCAACTAATGATTGTGCAAACGCTTCTAGTTTCTGGTAATCTTCACCTTCTGCATTGAATTCAATTTTTACACTTTCAGCGCCAATGGTGGCATTTGCTTTTTCAAATTGTTCAACGAAATCATCAACCGATTTACAATACATTTCATCATAGGATGTATCACCAGAGCCAACGACTCCTGCAATCTTGCCTGATAGATCTAAGGTTTCTAAATCATCAAAGAAAGGTACTATTTCATCAGGTAAATCGCCATAACCATAAGTATAGGTTGCGACAATACATAAATCATAATTATAGAACTCAGCTGCATTGGCGTCATTGCAATCACTGACATCCACTTCAACATCTAAGTCTCTTAAGTTATCTGCTAGAATATCCGCAATTTCTTGCGTGTTGCCCGTTTGACTAGCATAAACTATTTTTGCTGTTGCCATATTCATCTTCCTTTCTGTACATGGTCATTTTAGCGACTATTATTTAAATAAGCAAAGTAAATGCTTACACTTTAGATTTATTCATTTAAGTCTAAATCAAAGTGAAAATTGTGATATAATACTTTTCATGAAATGGGGAGGGATTGCTATGATTGAAAAAAGCAGAGTCATAATCTTGATTAGCGGATTTTTACTTATCATCGTAAGCATCTTTCTATTAACCCAAGCCTTTATCAAATCAAAACATAAAGATACTTCAATTTATCCTGGGATGAATTTGGAAAGCATCATGCATAACTATGATAGTGTCAAGGAAGCTATCTTTTA
>CAYXES010000140.1:0-2385 GCA_964464075.1 uncultured Erysipelothrix sp.
TTGCGATTATTTTATATGCTTTGGGTGGTTATCTTATTGTAATTGCGATTGAAAATAAAACAAAACTATATTCCAAAATATTTATTTCATCCTTAATTTTTACAATTGTAATGCTCATTATCTGGGGCGTAGTTCATTATTTGAGTTTGAATGGTTTTCAAAGAAATGTATGGCTCGTTTATATTATATCGAACTATCCAACTGCGATTATGCTTAATACCGTTATTAATAATAATGATCTGCATTCACTACAAATTGGCTTTACCGCTTTACCACCAGCAATTGGATTTATGATTGGAACCTACTTGCGCTTGGCATATGAACAACAATGGAGAAAAAACAATGAATAAAGTTATGAAATACCTTAACCCACTACTTATCTTACTTGCGATGGTGCTCGCGCAGAGCTTAACCCATTCCATCTTTACCAATAAAATCGCAAGTATAATAAACAATTTGATTATTATTGTCGGATTGTTTGTATTTGGTATGTTTTTATCCTATCGAAAAAAACATAACCGCGCGTGGGGTAAAAAAGTTATTATCTCCCTGGTTATGTTTATCATTATTTTAGTTAAAGTTGATATGATTCAAATGAAAGCCTTTGGCCATATTGTGGATACATTATTTAGAAATAATGCATTACTATATAGCATCATTATCTATTGTGGTTGGGCGTTCTTCGAATAAGAAAAAAGTATCGTCCCTAAGCGAATCATGGTAGTATGATGGGCTAAGGCTAATTGATAATCAGAACTCATTCCCATGGATAAAGTATCGACTTGAGGATGAGTTTTTTCGTATGTTTCAAATAACTGATAAGCCTTTTCAAAGACATGATTAGTTTCATCGATGTTTTGACTGGTTGGTCCCATTGTCATAAAGCCTCTAAACTTTACAAACTCACATTGGCTAGCACTCTCAATCAAGGAAGTCACCTCATCAGGATGACAACCAAATTTTGATGTTTCTTCACTCAAATTAACCTGGATGAGAATGTCTATTTCCTTATTAAGTCGTTTGGCATGTTTTTCAATCAATTCAATTAAAGCAATTGAATCCACCGAATGAATCATGGTAACCATACCAACCACATGTTTCACCTTATTCTTTTGGAGATGCCCGATAAAATGCCACTGCCATGGTTGACCTGGATTATATTTTGAGCTAAGTTCTTGGACTCGGTTCTCACCAAAAATTGTAATACCATCATGATACAAGGCGGTAATTTCTTCCAGACTACGGTTTTTACTAACCCCCACAATCTGAACTTGGTTTTGTAGATTTTTAATTAATGTTTCGCGTTTATTCATGGTCTCATTATATCAAAATAAAAACTATTCTCATAACCATTCAATGCGTGGCTGTTTATTAAAAGTCATTTAAGTAGGATGCAAAATCGAAATTTGATAAAATACTAGCAGGAGGTAGAGATGTTAGAGAAACTTAGTAAAGCTCCTGCTTTTACACTATTAGACCAACATGGAAACTTAGTTTCCTTATCTGATTTTCAAGACAAGACGATTGTCTTATATTTTTATCCAAAGGATGATACCCCAGGATGCACCACCCAAGCTTGTTCCTACCGGGATAATTCAGATGCCTTTAAAGACAGAGGTGTCACTGTAATTGGGGTTAGTAAAGATGATGTGAAAAGTCATGCCCGCTTTCGGGATAAATATGATTTAAACTTCACTTTATTAAGTGATCCTGATTTGAATGTGATTCCTCGTTATGGTGTTTGGGTTGAAAAAAATAAATTCGGTAAAAAATACATGGGAATTGCTAGAACTACATTTATTATTAGAAATGGGATTATTGAAACAATCTTTGAGAATGTGAGCCCTAAAAATGATGTCGCATTAGTTCTTGATGCCCTTGATAAACTAAACTAGCAGCTTGGCTGCTAGTTTTTTTAATATGAATGAATGAAGCTAAGGAAGGTATCTATATCTTCCTTTTTAATATCCTTATGCGTCACAATCCGGTAAATATGATTACTTGGATGATTTAATAAAATATGCTTTTCAAGGGCTTGTTTAATAAAATCATCATGATTAATATCTATCTTAAATCTAAAAAACACCATGTTAATATCCAACTGATCATCAAAAACCTGAATCTCTGGATTATCTTTTAGTTTTTGTGCTAGGTAGAAAGCATGATCATGGTCTTCTTTTAAACGTTCAACCATATCCTTTAAAGCAACAATACCACTCGCTGCAAGAACACCTGCTTGGCGCCAACCACCACCTAAGATTTTTCGATTTTTTCGGGCTTTATCAATGAGATTATGACTGCCAACTAAAATAGAACCAATAGGGGCGGCCAAACCTTTAGATAAACAAAACATCATCGAGTCAGCACCTGCGACTAAAGATTTAA
>CAYXES010000141.1:0-2385 GCA_964464075.1 uncultured Erysipelothrix sp.
TTAAATCTTTAGTCGCAGGTGCTGACTCGATGATGTTTTGTTTATCTAAAGGTTTAGCCGCTCCTATTGGTTCTATTTTAGTAGGCAGTCACAGTCTCATTGAAAAAGCTCGAAAAAATCGAAAAATTTTAGGCGGTGGTTGGCGCCAAGCAGGTATTCTTGCAGCCAGTGGTATTGTTGCTTTAAAAGATATGGTTGAACGCTTAAAAGAAGACCATGATCATGCTTTCTACCTAGCCCAAAAACTAAAAGATAATCCAGAGATCCAGGTTTTTGAAGATCAATTGGATATCAACATGGTGTTTTTTAGATTTAAGAAAGATGTCAATCATGATGATTTTATTAAACGAGCCCTTGAAAAGCAGATCTTTTTAAATCATCCTAGTAATCATATTTATCGGATTGTAACGCATAAGGATATTAAAAAGGAAGATATAGATACCTTCCTTAGCTTCATTCATTCATATTAAAAAAACTAGTAGCCAAGCTGCTAGTTTAGTTTATCAAGGGCATCAAGAACCAATGCGACATCATTTTTAGGGCTAACATTCTCAAAGATTGTTTCAATAACCCCATTTCTAATAATGAATGTGGTTCTAGCAATTCCCATGTATTTTTTACCGAATTTATTTTTTTCTACCCAAACACCATAACGAGGGATCACATTTAAATCAGGATCACTTAATAAAGTAAAGTTTAAATCATATTTATCCCGAAAGTGGGCATGACTTTTCACATCATCTTTACTCACCCCAATTACAGTGACACCTCTTTCTTTAAAAGCATCTGAATTATCCCGGTAGGAACAAGCTTGGGTGGTGCATCCTGGGGTATCATCCTTTGGATAAAAATATAAGACAATCGTCTTGTCTTGAAAATCAGATAAGGAAACTAAGTTTCCATGTTGGTCTAATAGTGTAAAAGCAGGAGCTTTACTAAGTTTCTCTAACATCTCTACCTCCTGCTAGTATTTTATCAAATTTCGATTTTGCATCCTACTTAAATGACTTTTAATAAACAGCCACGCATTGAATGGTTATGAGAATAGTTTTTATTTTGATATAATGAGACCATGAATAAACGCGAAACATTAATTAAAAATCTACAAAACCAAGTTCAGATTGTGGGGGTTAGTAAAAACCGTAGTCTGGAAGAAATTACCGCCTTGTATCATGATGGTATTACAATTTTTGGTGAGAACCGAGTCCAAGAACTTAGCTCAAAATATAATCCAGGTCAACCATGGCAGTGGCATTTTATCGGGCATCTCCAAAAGAATAAGGTGAAACATGTGGTTGGTATGGTTACCATGATTCATTCGGTGGATTCAATTGCTTTAATTGAATTGATTGAAAAACATGCCAAACGACTTAATAAGGAAATAGACATTCTCATCCAGGTTAATTTGAGTGAAGAAACATCAAAATTTGGTTGTCATCCTGATGAGGTGACTTCCTTGATTGAGAGTGCTAGCCAATGTGAGTTTGTAAAGTTTAGAGGCTTTATGACAATGGGACCAACCAGTCAAAACATCGATGAAACTAATCATGTCTTTGAAAAGGCTTATCAGTTATTTGAAACATACGAAAAAACTCATCCTCAAGTCGATACTTTATCCATGGGAATGAGTTCTGATTATCAATTAGCCTTAGCCCATCATACTACCATGATTCGCTTAGGGACGATACTTTTTTCTTATTCGAAGAACGCCCAACCACAATAGATAATGATGCTATATAGTAATGCATTATTTCTAAATAATGTATCCACAATATGGCCAAAGGCTTTCATTTGAATCATATCAACTTTAACTAAAATAATGATAAACATAACCAGGGAGATAATAACTTTTTTACCCCACGCGCGGTTATGTTTTTTTCGATAGGATAAAAACATACCAAATACAAACAATCCGACAATAATAATCAAATTGTTTATTATACTTGCGATTTTATTGGTAAAGATGGAATGGGTTAAGCTCTGCGCGAGCACCATCGCAAGTAAGATAAGTAGTGGGTTAAGGTATTTCATAACTTTATTCATTGTTTTTTCTCCATTGTTGTTCATAAGCCAATCGCAAATATGATCCTATCATAAATCCAATTGCTGGTGGTAAAGCAGTAAAGCCAATTTGTAGGGAATGCAAATCATTATTATTAATGACAGTATTAAGCATAATCGCGGTTGGATAGTTTGATATAATATAAACTAACCATACATTTCTTTGAAAGCCATTCAAACTCAAATAATGAACCACGCCCCAAATAATAAGCATTATTGTTGTGAAAATTAAGGATGAAACAAATATTTTAGAATATAATTTCGTTTTGTTTTCAATCGCAATTACAATAAGATAACCACCCAAAGCATATAAAATAATCGCAA
>CAYXES010000142.1:0-2375 GCA_964464075.1 uncultured Erysipelothrix sp.
CGAGCGGTCGCTGGCTTAGGTACGGTAGCTTTAGCGACCCATAATATTGTGACCAATATTATGGTGATTTCCTTCTCCTTAGGGGATGGGTTATCCATTGCGAACTCATCCTTAACCGGACAAAGTCTAGGAGCTAAGCGTCGGGACTTAGCGATTATCTATGGCCATATTTCACAGACCATTGGTTTAATTGTTGCCGTTATCTTCAGTGGCACTCTGACACTATTTCGAAAAGAAGTCATGTTTCTCTTTACTGATGATCCTGATTTAATTCAACTTGGTTCTAAAATGATTATTGTCTTAGCGGTGATTATCTTGTTTCAGATTATTCAAGTTATCATTACCGGTGCTCTGCGAGGCGCCGGGGATGTGCGTTTTGTCGCTATGCTATCCCTGGTGTCAGTAACCTTTTTAAGACCAATCTTGACCTATTTATTAGCCTACACCTTCCAACTTGGTTTGTTGGGAGCTTGGGTTTCGGTGCTTCTTGATCAGATAGCCCGATTATATATAACACGGAAACGATTTGTGGACGCTAAATGGACTTTAATTAATGTCTAATGTATTCATTTGTTCACAAATTAGCATGGTAATAATGTCACAAATGCGTTATAATTAAAGCGTTAAAAAGCTATAGGAGGAAATATGTCCAAAAAATTTATGACAATGGATGGAAACACTGCAACATCACATGTAGCGTATGCTTTCACCGAAATTGCAGCAATCTATCCAATCACACCATCCTCAACAATGGCTGAATTAGTAGATGCTTGGGCCTCACAAGGGCGTAAGAACATTTTTGATTCAGTTGTTAAAGTTGTTGAAATGCAATCCGAGGCTGGAGCTGCCGGAGCTGTTCATGGTGCTTTACAAGGTGGTACGTTATCATCAACCTTTACAGCATCACAAGGCTTACTGCTTATGATACCAAACATGTATAAATGGGTTGGTGAATTACTACCCGCGGTTATGCACGTATCTGCCCGTTCACTTGCTAGCCGTTCATTATCAATCTTTGGTGATCACCAAGATATTTATGCTGCCCGCCAAACTGGGGTTGCCATGATCGCTTCTCACTCTGTACAAGAAGCTATGGACCTCGCTGGGGTTGCCCATCTAAGTGCCATTAAAGCATCAGCACCAATGCTGCATTTCTTTGATGGATTTAGAACATCACATGAGATTCAAAAAATCGAAGTGATTGATTATGAAGATTTAGCCAAGTTAGTGGACCGTGAAGCGTTAGCTAAGTTTAGAGAAAGAGCGCTTAACCCACATACTAATCCAGTTACCCGAGGTGGAGCTGAGAATGATGACATCTATTTCCAAGGTCGTGAAGCTCAAAACCTTCACTACGATGCCGTTGGTGATATCATTGCCGACTACATGAAAGAAATTTCAGAATTAACCGGACGTCATTATGCCCCATTTACATATTATGGTCATCCAGAAGCTGAACGCATTATTGTTGCCATGGGTTCAGTAACGGAAGCCGCAGCTGAAGTTGTTGATGCACTTAATGAAAGTGGCGAAAAAGTTGGAATGATCAAAGTTCATTTGTATCGTCCATTCAGAGCTGATTTCATGAAAGCCGTTCTACCAAAATCAGTGAAGAAGATTGCGGTATTAGACCGTACCAAAGAAGTTGGTAGCCGTGAACCATTATACATGGATGTTAATGAAGCACTTAAAGGTTACCAAGACATTGAATTAATTATCGGTGGTCGTTATGGTCTATCCTCTAAGGATACCCAACCAGAAGACATTAAAGCCGTCTTTGATCACTTAAATAGTGAAAATCCATTTACTGGATTTACCATCTCAATCGTGGATGATGTAACCCATCTATCCCTACCGGTTGATCCTAACTTTGAAGTTAAGTCTGATTACACATCATGCTTATTCTATGGTTTAGGTTCTGATGGTACCGTTTCCGCCAATAAAAACTCAATTAAGATTATTGGTGATAATACGGATCTATATTCACAAGCCTACTTTGCTTATGACTCTAAAAAAGCAGGTGGTGCGACTCGTTCTAACTTACGTTTTGGTAAATCACCAATTCGTTCAACCTACTATATTAATAAAGCAGACTTTATTTCCTGCTCACTGGATTCCTATTTATTCAGATACGATATGCTTCGTAATCTGAAACAAAAAGGAACCTTCCTCTTATCAACATCCTTCGGTGTGGATGAGATTGTAGGCCATCTACCTAAACGGGTTAAGAAACAACTTGCTCAAAAAGAAGCTAAGTTCTATATCATTGATGCGAATGCGATTGCGGAATCCATCGGTATGGGTCGTCGTACCAATACCATTCTTCAATCCTCATTCTTCGCCTTGAACCCATCCATTCTTCCTTATGAAGATGC
>CAYXES010000143.1:0-1307 GCA_964464075.1 uncultured Erysipelothrix sp.
CCACAATCTTAATTTGCTTAATGGGTTTGGGATTTAAAACTTTGGATAAAAGAATACCCAAAACTAAGACAAGCAGGGTTGTGATCACAAAGGCTTTTAAAGCAGCTTCCTGCCTAAAATAGGCAATCCCTAAAGCCGGTAGCATTAAAAAGGCATCGACAATTAAAATAGAACCTAAAAATTTACTAACGGTTCCAAATTTCACGGAAGCGTCCTCCCTTTTTCTTTAAGAATAGATTTCTAAATTCACTAATTTTAGAAGCATGAGTAAAGACAATAATCCGATCATTTTCTTTTATAATACTTTTACCACTCGCAATGGTAATCTCTTGATCAGAAATAATGGCCCCGATTAAAATACCCTTCGGTAGTTTAACTTCCGATAATGGTTTATTAAGAAAACTCATTTCCTTGGTTGCGATAATCTCTGAAACTTCCCCTTCTTGATTGAGTAAGAGTGAAATCGAAGTGACAGTTGCCCCTCGAACATATTTAATAATTTCACTGGCAGTAATATCGATGGGATTAATCGCAGCATCTAAAGGCAATTCATTCACAATCTTACTGTAGTTATCACGACTAATCTTGGCAATGGTTTTACCAACTCCCTGACGTTTCGCAATGAGAGCCACCAAAAGATTTAATTCATCTAGACCTGAAACACTTACCAAAGCCTGCATACTATCCAGTTGTTCTTGTTCTAAAAGATTAATATCGGAACCATCGCCTGCGATAATAAGTACCTTATCTAAAATTTCAGTTAAAGCCATGATTCGACGTTGATCCTGTTCAATTAAGGTGACATTGACTTTAGCCTGGGATAATAAAGAAGCCAGATACATACCAATATTACCACCACCAATAATCATGACATTCTCAACTGCTTTTTGACTACCATTGAGTTTATGGTCTTTCGCAAATTTTTCAACGGTCTCTTCAACCCCTAAAAGATAAATCACATCCTGAGCCTGTAAAACACTAGAACCATCGGGAATTAAAAGTTCATCTTCCCGCTCAATCGCAATAATTAATAAATCATTAATATTCTTTAAGTCCATAATTTGTTTATCCACAAATTGCTTATCATTATGAATATTAAAGTCAACCATCTTAACCTTACCCTTAGCAAAATCACCCAGGTAATAAGTCATATCCCTTAAAAGGTATTTAACGATTGCTTTTGCGGTCGCCAAATCAGGATTGATGACTAAATCAAGACCAACCTTATCTTTCAAGAATTCCACTTGATTAGCATATTCAACATCACGAATTCGCGCAATGGTTTTTTGACCTTCTAAACGTTTAAT
>CAYXES010000143.1:1317-2272 GCA_964464075.1 uncultured Erysipelothrix sp.
AATCACAAATCACCAGATTCTTTTCATCACTTTCAGTACACGCAATACTCATATCAAACTGGCTAACCTTAATTTCCTTGAGGAAATTAATATCAACCCCATTACCTTCCATCACTAAAACATCCAGCTGTTCACTTAGCTGGGCAACTTTTTTGGCATTACAATCAACTAAAGTCACATCCAACTGTTCACTATCCATCACTTTAGCTAAACGAACCCCTAATTTACCGGCTCCGATAATTAAAACTTTCATAGTCATTTCAAGCTTATCAAGCTCTTACCCCTTTATCTTTTCAAACATATTCAATTTATCGTTTATGATAACGACTTAAATCAAGTTGCCTTTGTTGGGCATAAGCAACCAACATTGGATCAAAAACTAAACTAGTTTTATTAAATTCTGTTAAAGACGCTACATTCAATAAGACCATAATCAACTTGAGTTGCAGTTTATAGTCCTCAATGGTATTAACTGCAGCTTCCACTCCCTGATTTTCAACTAAATCTAAAATCATAGCGGAAATCCCAACCGCTTGGGCCCCTAAAGCCAAGGCTTTAGCAACATCCAACATATTACGGATTCCTCCACTCGCAATAATATTAAGACTACTATCTTGGGCTTCTAATAAAGAACATACACTCGATTGACCCCAACTGTTCATGTAATCCATACGATGAGAACCACGTGCATTTTCAATCAAGGCAAAGTTGGTTCCTCCCTTACCACTGATGTCGACATTCTTAATTCCAATATCACGAAGCTTATTAAGGGCTTCCTTAGAAAAACCAAAGCCAACCTCTTTTACAATCAAAGGAACATCAATATGCTTATTGATGTACTCAATATTAGCTAACCAACCCTTAAAATCACGGTCCCCTTCCGGCATAATAATTTCTTGGGCTACATTCACATGCAGTTGTAAGGCATGGGCATCCAGCCATGCAATGGCTTTTT
>CAYXES010000144.1:0-2264 GCA_964464075.1 uncultured Erysipelothrix sp.
AAAAAGCCATTGCATGGCTGGATGCCCATGCCTTACAACTGCATGTGAATGTAGCTCAAGAGATTATTATGCCTGAAGGAGACCGTAATTTTAAGGGTTGGTTAGCTAATATTGAGTATATCAATAAGCATATTGATGTCCCTTTGATTGTAAAAGAGGTTGGCTTTGGTTTTTCTAAGGAAACCCTTCAAGAGCTTAGTGATCTTGGGGTTAAGAATGTTGATATCAGTGGTAAAGGGGGAACCAATTTTGCCTTGATTGAAAATGCGCGTGGTTCTCATCGTATGGAGTACATGAATAGTTGGGGTCAATCAACGGTAAGTTCCTTATTAGAAGCTCAAGATAGTAATCTTAATATTATTGCGAGTGGGGGAATTCGAAATATGTTGGATGTCGCTAAGGCCTTGGCTTTAGGGGCCCAAGCAGTTGGGATTTCCGCTATGATTTTAGATTTAGTTGAAAATCAGGGAGTGGAAGCTGCAGTTAATACCATTGAGGACTATAAACTGCAACTCAAGTTGATTATGGTCTTATTGAATGTAGCGTCTTTAACAGAATTTAATAAAACTAGTTTAGTTTTTGATCCAATGTTGGTTGCTTATGCCCAACAAAGGCAACTTGATTTAAGTCGTTATCATAAACGATAAATTGAATATGTTTGAAAAGATAAAGGGGTAAGAGCTTGATAAGCTTGAAATGACTATGAAAGTTTTAATTATCGGAGCGGGCAAATTAGGGGTTCGTTTAGCTAAAGTGATGGATAGTGAGCAGTTGGATGTGACTTTAGTTGATTGTAATGCCAAAAAAGTTGCGCATCTAAGTGAACAGCTGGATGTTTTAGTGTTGGAAGGTAATGGGGTTGATATTAATTTCCTTAAGGAAATTAAGGTTAACCAATTTGATATGAGTATTGTGTGTACCGAAAGTGATGAAAAGAATCTAGTGATTTGTGATTTCATTAAACGTTTAGAAGGTCAAAAAACGATTGCTCGAATTCGTGATGTTGAGTATGCCAATCAAGTGGAATTCTTAAAAGATAAGGTTGGTCTTGATTTAGTTATCAACCCTGATTTAGCGACCGCAAAAGCAATTGTTAAATATCTTTTAAGGGATATGACTTATTACCTGGGTGATTTCGCCAAAGGTAAGGTTAAGATGGTTGATTTTAATATTCATAATGATAATCAATTTGTAGATAAACAAATTATGGACTTAGAGAATATTAATGACTTACTAATTATTGCGATTGAGCGGGAAGATGAACTTTTAATTCCCGATGGCTCTAGTGTTTTACAGGCTCAGGATGTGATTTATCTGTTAGGGGTTGAAGAGACCGTTGAAAAGTTTGCAAAAGACCATAAACTTAATGGAAGTCAAAAAGCAGTTGAGAATGTCATGATTATTGGTGGTGGTAATATTGGTATGTATCTGGCTTCTTTATTATCCCAGGCTAAAGTCAATGTCACCTTAATTGAACAGGATCAACGTCGAATCATGGCTTTAACTGAAATTTTAGATAAGGTACTTATTATCGCAGGCGATGGTTCCGATATTAATCTTTTAGAACAAGAACAACTGGATAGTATGCAGGCTTTAGTAAGTGTTTCAGGACTAGATGAATTAAATCTTTTGGTGGCTCTCATTGCGAAACGGCAAGGGGTTGGTAAAACCATTGCCAAGATTAGTCGTGATAACTACAGTAAGATTGTCAATGAATTGCCTTTAGATGCTGCGATTAATCCCATTGATATTACGGCAAGTGAAATTATTAAATATGTTCGTGGTGCAACCGTCACTTCGATTTCACTTTTACTCAATCAAGAAGGTGAAGTCTCAGAGATTATCGCAACTAAGGAAATGAGTTTTCTTAATAAACCATTATCAGAGGTTAAATTACCAAAGGGTATTTTAATCGGTGCCATTATTTCTGATCAAGAGATTACCATTGCGAGTGGTAAAAGTATTATTAAAGAAAATGATCGGATCATTGTCTTTACCCATGCTTCAAAAATTAGTGAATTTAGAAATCTATTCTTAAAGAAAAAGGGGGGACGCTTCCGTGAAATTTGGAACCGTTAATAAATTTTTAGGTTCTATTTTAATTGTCGATGCTTTTTTAATGCTGCCCGCATTAGGGATTGCCTATTTTAGACAAGAAGCTGCTTTAAAAGCCTTTGTGATCACAACCCTGATTGTCTTAGTTTTGGGCATTCTTTTATCCAAAGTTTTAAATCCCAAACCCATTAAGCAAATTAAGATTGTGG
>CAYXES010000145.1:0-2213 GCA_964464075.1 uncultured Erysipelothrix sp.
AGAGCAGTCTGGTAGCTCGTCGGGCTCATAACCCGGAGGTCGTTGGTTCAAATCCTTCCCCCGCAACCATGGTTCCGTAGCTCAGTTGGTAGAGCAGTGGACTGAAAATCCACGTGTCGTTGGTTCAATTCCGACCGGAACCACCATTATAACCAAAATAAAAAATACCCGGTAATGGGTTTTTTTTAATCTTGAATATAACGTAGAACATTGTGTCTTTGATAGCTTTCATCTAATGTAAAATCATCAAACTTCTTAATATCCCACAAATCATTGAAATTATTAATATCGTGTTCTAAAAGATAACGGGCATAGGCCCCCCTGGCACGTTTAGCAATCATTGATACCGTTTTTAACTTATTATTTTTAAGGGTCATAAACTCCACATCAATCCATTGACATGATGCAGGTAGGACAGTTTGATCAATGACTTTGGAAAATTCTAGACTTGCCAAATTGATAATTAACTCATTGGGCTGACAAGCATCAGTAAGCACATGACTAATCCGTTCTTGATAGAAGTGATAACTATTCTCTAAATTAAGCTGTTCTAAATCAACTAAGAAATCCATACGATAGGGGGTAATGCCATCAAAGGGTCTTAAAAAACCATAAAGGGCACATAAAACCAACAGGGAATCTTGCCCCTTAACTTGTGCAGCACTGGACATGGAAAGATAATCAAGATGCTTAAAAGCCTCCCCTTTAAAATATCCAATCGCAGCTTGAGTTTGGAACTTTTGATGAAGCATATCGTATACCTTGTGGGCTAAGGCTTCTGAGATGTTATAAAGGCTTGCCAACTGCATCACATTTAAGGATGATAAAGCATCGATAATCCGCTTTGCCTCCTCCTTAAATACAGGCATACTTTGCGCTGGGGTTTGATTTTTCAAATTCATCGTTTTACTAGGTGATAAGAGTATTTTCATAATAAGCTTATTGTAGCACACTCAGAAAATAAAATAATTAAGTTAAAATACGATATTTTATGAAATTTGTGAGTGAGTGTACTATAATATAAACAATATAAGTAGTAAAAGGAGATTCTATGAAAAAGCCTTTTTCATTTTATTTAGCCATCATCGCGACTCGCTTTACGATTAAAGTTCTAAGGCTTTTTAAGTTTACCGCAAGTCATGTTCCTGGAACGATTGCCTTAAAACTATGCCCTAACTTTTTGAAGTACATTGATAAACCAAAACACTTAATCATGGTTACTGGGACCAATGGTAAAACCACAGTATCCAATCTCATTTCTGATTTCTATAAAACCCAAAATATCAAAAACATTAATAATGCGACCGGTGCTAATGTCGAAGAAGGCATTATTGTATCCATGCTTGAAGGATCTAGTTTACTGGGGAAAAATAAGGTAGACACTATGATTCTGGAAGTGGATGAGCGGGTATCCTATCGTATTTTTCCTTATTTAATTCCTCAGGTATTAATAATCACTAATCTATTTAGGGATTCCTACAAACGCAATGCTCACCCAGAATTCATCTCAGGAATTTTAGAAGATAGTATACCGGATGAAACTACATTGATTGTGAATGGTGATGATTTAATATCTTCCTTATTAAAACCTCATAATAAGAAACTCATCTTTTCAATCGCACCGCTCAAGTTTGAAGTATCGGATACCCAAAGCTTAATTCATGATATGAAACACTGCCCCGTATGTCATTATCCCTTAAGCTATCAATTTGTACGCTATCATCATATCGGTATCGCCAAATGCAGTGTCTGTGGATTTGAAAATCTCAAGTCAGATCTAAAAGTAACCCATGTGAATGAGAAAACTAAAAAAGTATTTGGGGTATACAAACAAGAATACTTTGATCTAATTATGGATGAAATCTCTAGCATGGAAATCTACAACAAACTTTCCGCCATTGGGGCACTCTTAGAGATGGGCTTTAAACTTCAAGATATCGTACGTGAATTTAATGATATTAAAGTGGTTGCCAGTCGCTATCAACATGTTACAGTCAATGAGAAAGATATTATCCTCATGTTAGCGAAGGACCAGAATCCGATTGCGGTTTCGCGTGTCTTTGACCATGTGTCATCCTTTTTAGAGATCAATACCGCGATTTTAGTTATCAATGAAAATCATGATAATCATAAAATCACAGAGAATATTGCCTGGTACTATGATACTGATTTTGAGCGTCTAAATAAAGATCATATTAAACAAGTGATTGAAG
>CAYXES010000146.1:0-2163 GCA_964464075.1 uncultured Erysipelothrix sp.
AAGTAGGAGCCCTTTTAGATCAAGTGGTAACCCTACCTTATAGTGAGCCTTATGTCAGTGATTTAGAAACACCCTTAATTATTAAGAGTGAAACAAAGCATTGTCCTCAATTTTTAGGACGTATTATTGAATCGGTAGTCCTTAAACCTTCTCCCATGTGGATTAAGGAAATCTTAATGGCTCATGATATTAAACCCATTAATAACATTGTGGATATTTCCAATTTAGTCATGTTAGAGACGGGACAACCGACCCACTTCTATGATCGGGCTTTAATTAGTGATGAAATCACAGTTAAAGACAACCAAACTATGGATTATGTGGCCTTGGATGAAAATACCTATGCCTTAAAACCAGAAGATGTTTTGATTACCTCCAATAATGAGGTGATTGGAATTGGGGGCATTATGGGTGGTGAACAATCCAAGATCAACGATGATACCAATTCACTTATCTTAGAAATGGCTCAATTTGATATGGTGGCCATTCGTAAAAGTTCCCGTCGTTTAAATTTACTAACCGATGCTGCGATGCGTTTTATTAAGGGTGTGGATCCTTTAGCGGTTTATAAAGCGATGGATCGGGCTACCGAGTTACTGATTGAATACGCGGATGCGAAGATGATTCATCCAATTGTTTCCATTCATGAAAAACCCATCTATCAGAAATTAGTCGAAGTCAGTCATGACCATATTAATCAACTACTTGGTACTGACCTTGGGGTGGATGTGGTTATGGATGTCTTTGATCGTTTAAACTTTAAACCAGTATATCAAGATGGTTCTTATATCTGTGATATCCCATCTTATCGTCAAGATATTAATATTGGGGCGGACCTCATTGAAGAAGTCATTCGTTTAATTGGCTTTGAGATTATTGATGATCAAGCCCTACATCTAAAAGAAACTTATGGGCGCTTAAGCCATAAACAACAAATTCTACGTAAGCTTAAACAATTAGCGACCGGTTTTAATCTTCAAGAAGTCATTACTTATACGTTGATGAATCCTAAGTATGAGCAAGGACCATTTGCTTTAGAAAAACCTTATGAGATTGCTTCACCTCTATCCGAAGATCGTAAAATGGTGCGTAACCAACTCTTCTATGCCATGTTGCATAACTTAAGTTATAATCAATCCTATCGTAATAAACCCAATAATTTTTTTGAGATATCGGAGGTTTACGGTCTAAATCATCAAGAGACCCGTTTAGCGATCGTGCTTAATGATGATTTGGTCGCCCTTGATTTCAAACATGAGAAGATATCCGGAGATTTCTATGCCCTAAAGGGTATGTTAGAAGCCATGATTAAACAAATTGGCTTATTGGAATCTGAACTTGTGTTTAAAAAAGTCAATCCTGAACAAGAATATCTGCATCCCCATCAAAGTGGCGATGTCTATTACCAAGGCCAACGTATTGGATACTGTGGTTTAGTGCATCCAAGCTTAGCAAAAGCCTATGATGTGAAAGATGTGTGGATTTTAGAAATTAATGTGGATGCCCTTTTAGATCAACCAGCTCAAGCGGTTGCTTATGAGCCGATTTCTAAGCTCATTCAAGTTGAAAAAGATATTGCCTTAATTATGCCCAAAGAGCTTTCTTTAAAAGCCATTCAAGAGCGGATTTTAAAAACAGCGGCTCCCTTTATTGAGAAAGTTCAAATCTTTGATGTCTTTGAATCAGAGAAACTCGGCGATGATCATTATTCAATTGCCCTGCATCTTAAGTTCTCAACCCATCAAATGTATACCGAAGCTCAGATTCAAGAGATTGTGAGTAAAATCTTAGATGATTTAGAAAAAGCTTATGGGGTAGGTCTACGATGAGACGGCCACTCGCACTCATTAGTGGGGCTAGCTCTGGAATTGGTTATGAGAGTGCCCATCAATTAGCGGCCTTAGGCTACGACTTAATCGTCATTGCCCGACGCAAGGCAATCCTTGAGGACTTAGAACGTGAACTCTTTAAAAAGTATCACACCAAGACCCATGTTTTAGCCTTGGATTTATTAGATGAGAAAGCGGTGTTTTCCATTGTGTCTTATTTAAGACACAACTGGTTATCAGTCGACCTCTTACTTAATAATGCCGGCTTTGGGGATTATGGTAGTTTTAGAGAGCGTGATATTAAGAAACTAGAAAATATGGTAGATCTTAATAT
>CAYXES010000147.1:0-2159 GCA_964464075.1 uncultured Erysipelothrix sp.
ACATCAATGGTATAAGACATGGTCTGGAAGGTATAAAAACTAATACCTAGAGGAAGTACGATATTAAGGGGTGTCATATTCAACTTAAATAAACCATTAATGACTTCAATAAAGAAATTGCTGTATTTAAAGAAGAATAATAATCCAAGATTAAAACTAATCGATACCAATAAAAAGAATCTTGTTTTTGTTTTTGAATCACGATGCTTCTCAATTAAATTAGACATTGAGTAATCAATAAGAATGGAAGCAAACATAATTAAAATATACCTTACTTCTCCCCAAGCATAAAAGAATAAACTACTTAATAATAAAACTAAGTTTTTATATTTTTTAGGCGTAAAAAAAAGAAGGAGAAAAACAAGTGGTAAAAAGCGGAATATAAACAAATTACTACTAAAAACCATTGTATTTCTCCCTAATCTTATTTCAAGGTTGCGTTAATAACGTCGACTGCAATTTGAATTTGTTCTTTCGCAAACTCTAAAGCATCGGCTTCTGACACTTCATTACGATCATCATATTTACCTAATACAATAAAGAAGATTGCATTGTCTTTCACCACGATTTGAGATGCATTCACCCGTGCCATATTCATTGGATATTGGAATGAATCATTAATTAAATACTCTTGATAAGCTTCAACTTGTGCCTTGACTTCATCAACCTTACCGTCTTTTGCAACTAAGGCAAACAACATATCAGTTGACATGGTCATTAAAGGTCCCTCTACCACAAAGTGTTCTAAAAGCTCACTATCAATACCATATATTTCTTTAAGCTGTTCAGCTTCAATCTCAACATCAGGATGATAATCCTCACCATAAGCATTCTTAATCTCTGCTACAACTTCATCAAGCTGTGCTTTTGTAATCGATTTGGCTTTCGCACTGCAACCACTTAAGAGCACCGCCCCCATTAAAACTAATACTAATAATTTTTTCATAATCATGTCCTTTCTTTCAACACAAAAAGGATTGTAAAATAAGAATCCCAATTAAGTAAGTGAATTTTGATAAGATGCATAAAAAAAGGATGAGTTACTCATCCTTCACTGATTACATTTTTATTTCGCCGCTTTTTATCAAGCCAGGCAATCACAATCGCTAAGCCAAATGATATGACAAAGACCAACAAGGTCCCACTAATATCATTCATCAAAAGCGGATTAAAGATTAAGATAAAGGCCAGTGAAAGCATGATAATGCCACCCACCAGCTTTAAAAAGCGTCCATGCTTCTCTTCAAACTTAGATATCTTCAAGGTATAAGATACTACCATAAAGATCATAATCTCATCCAAAAGATAGATTAAAAGATATAAGATAAACAATAACATAAAGGTTCCTTGACTAGGATTATGACTTGCCATAATGGATGACCAAATCATCGGAAAACCTGCCGTACACGGTAATTCAACCAAGGTAATCCCAAGCGCCATACTCGCAGATCCAACGATTAATTGAGAAGTTTTTAAATCTTCCTTACGTAAATCACGAACTTGACGATAAAATTTAGGTTTGTATTTATCAGAAATGGTTAAGGAAAAACCTTTTTTAAAGAAAAAGAAATCTTTGATATTAATAATCGCAAAGAAGATTGCAATTCCGGCCACAATCAAACGAATCCACAATAGGTAAGTAATGTAGGAAATGATACTAATCATTCCTAAAATAAATAGGCCATAAATTAACGATGTGATAATCAGGTAGGTCAGCCCCACCACGATAATCTTCTTACGGGAACCACTCATGATAACCATACCCATCAAGAAGGTTAAAACCCATAAGGAACAAGGATTAAAGCCATCCACAAAGGCAATAATTAAGGTTGAGAAAAACAGTGGTAGTGAACCAACTTCAATCTCAAAGTTAAAAATCTGAATGACTTCTGAACTCACATTCGCTAGATTTAAAGAACCACTTGCGAATACTTTGATACTCATTAATGAGAGACCTACTATAAAAATAAGAATTGCGATTGTTTTACGTTTCATAATACTCCAATCTGGATAATGACTCACCATGTTTAATATACCACAAATTGACTTTCAAGATAAATATCCAAGTCATTAATTTTATAAGATAAATCTGTTGTATAATTAGCTTTGGAAAAGTGGGGATTAATATGACCTTAAAACAACTCTTAAATGAAAACAAA
>CAYXES010000148.1:0-2033 GCA_964464075.1 uncultured Erysipelothrix sp.
TACTATTGTATCAAAAAATTAATAAACTAAGATAAGATTTGCTAAAACTTTCAAAGTAAGCGCTTTTGTTTGCATTTTTAATAATTAATACTATACAATAATAGAAGAGTTTGTTACAATATGAAAAGTCAAAAGAGATTGAGGCTTATAATGAAAATTAATATGGATACCATCCTCATTGATCCACACCCTTTGTTGCGAACAAAGGCCAGTCCAGTAAAAACCCCTTTAAGTAATGAGGATAAAAAAACCATCATGGCCATGCGTAAGTATGTCCATGATTCTAAAATTGAAGAAATTGCTGAAGCTGAGCGTTTAAAACCAGCGGTTGGTATTGCAGCTCCCCAAATTGGAATTTCAAAACAACTGTTAGCTATTGAAATTGAACACAGTGATGCGGATGGGAATATTTCTTATACTGAATTAGCCTTAGCTAATCCTAAAATTATTGCCCATTCCCCTTTTTATAGTGCCTTAGCTAATGGTGAAGGCTGTTTATCAGTATTAGAAGAAAAACCTGGATACGTACATCGTTATTTACGCATTCGCGTAGCGGCGTATGACTGTATCCAAAAGAAAGACGTTGAAATTAAAGCAAGCGGTTATCTAGCCATTGTCCTACAACATGAAATTGATCATCTCAATGGCATCCTCTTCTATGATCATATTGATCAAGAAAATCCATGGCTTGCTAAAGAAAATACAAGCATCATAGAATAATTGAAAGCGAGAGTTTATGAATACATTTAATGATAATTTAATCAACACCACGACAACCCAGCCGGATGATACCCTTATCTATGCCCTGGGTGGCCTTAATGAAGTTGGAAAAAACATGTATGTCTATGAACACAATGATGAAATCATCATTGTGGACTGTGGCGTCATGTTCCCCGATGAAACCATGTGGGGAGTCGACTATGTCATCCCTGATTTTAATCATCTGATTAAAAACCAACACAAGATTAAGGGCCTTGTCATTACCCATGGTCATGAAGACCATATTGGAGCCATTCCTTTTTTAATGCAGGTTTTGCGTTTACCGGTTATCTACGCCCCAAAATTCGCAAAAGGTTTAATTGAGAAGAAACTTAGTGAACGCCGTATTGCACGCGAAATAGAAATTGAAGAAATTAATAATCGTTCCAAGGTTGAGACTGAGTATTTCAAGCTTGGCTTCTTTAATACCGTACACTCCATCCCCGATACGCTGGGAGTCTTAATCAATACACCCAATGGACGCATCGTTCATACCGGCGACTTTAAATTTGACTTAACGCCGATTGGAGAAAACTCGGACTACCAAATCATGGCCTACATGGGTCAAATTGGAATTGATGTCTTAATGAGTGATTCCACCAATGCAGGGGTCGCTGGTTTTTCCATCAGTGAGAAAAAAGTAGCCCAATCTATTTTAGAGATTACCCGTAAAACCACCGGACGTCTCATTGTCGCAACCTTTGCATCCAATGTGTATCGGGTGGGTCAAATCATCGATGCCGCCATTGCATGTGATCGTAAGGTTATCATCTTTGGACGTTCCATGGAGAACGTGGTCTCTATTGCCCGTAAACTCGGTCATATTAAAGCTGACGACAGTCACTTTATTAGTCCAGATCAACTGAATCAGATTCCTGCTAATAAACTCTGTATCATTTCAACGGGCTCCCAAGGGGAACCACTAGCCGCCCTATCACGGATTGCCAATGGAACGCACCGTTATATCAAAGTTATTCCTGGAGATACCGTGGTCTTTTCAAGCTCACCTATTCCTGGTAATAGTGATAGTGTCAATAAGGTGGTTAATCAACTCACCCGTTCGGGTGCCAATGTGTTAACCAATTCGGTTTTAAACTCCATTCATACGACGGGACATGCTTCCAGTGATGAACAAAAACTCATGTTGCAGTTATTAAAACCAACTTACTTTATGCCCGTCCATGGTGAATATAAGATGTTGAAACAGCATGCCTATCACGCCATTGAAACCGGGGTTAAACCTGAAAACATCTTTATTTGTTCCAATGGTGATG
>CAYXES010000149.1:0-2011 GCA_964464075.1 uncultured Erysipelothrix sp.
GAAACAAGAAGGGGTTTACCTTAATTGAGCTTATCGTAGTTATTTTAATTCTTGCAGTGTTGGCAGCGATTTTAGTACCTTCGATTATGAATTATGTTGGAAGAGCGGAAGAGAATAAAAATCTCACAAACGCTCGTACCATTTATTCAGAAAAAGCTATTGAATTAGCTTCAGATCTTTTGCCAGTCGGATCTGGTGATGTTACAAAAGATAAAGTTAAATGTGAATGGGAAGTGAATGCTGATAAAAATGCGTTTGTATCATTTACATGTAGTGTTGATGGAACTCAAATCTACGATGGATTAAGTCAATAGTTATTTATGACTCGTTGAGGAACTTTTAGAAAAATATAAGTAAGCTATAAGTTTCCTTTAGAAGCGAGCTATGAGGAAGTTTTAGAAAATGAGAGATGAAATAGATATTCATCTCTTTTTCTTTTAACAATTCTAGTAAATAATTATGAATGTTAGATGAGTAAAGTAGAATAATTTACAATATTGTAATAGATAACTTTACTAATTCGACTAAAATATTTAAATCGTTTGCACATCAAGGGCATTTGTTTTATAATTTATATGTAGAAAAGTAAGATTTTCTGAAAAGGATAATGTTATGGCCACGAGAAAACAATCAATCATTTTTAACAAACAAGGAGTTAGTTTGATTTATGCAATGCTAGTGTTGATTGTTATGTCAATATTAGGTGTTGCCATTTTTACTTTGTTTGCAAGTAACTTAAAACAGGCTAAATTTCAAGAAGATAATATGAGATCTCATTTTGTTGCGGTTGCAGGAGTGGAAGTAACCTTTGCTGCATTACTTGATAATGAACAATCGTTATTGAAAAACTATTTCGATAAAAATAATACATTAAGTGATACAATCACATTTTCTGTGGATGCTGATGAAGATGGCATTCAAAAGGAAGTAGCTGGTACTGCGATAATTGAAGTAAGAAGTTATTTAGATGAAGATGATTACAGGCTTGTAAATATTAAGTCTATCGGTCAAGCAGTTGGTGCTAATGCATCAAAAACTGTAAATATGTATTTTAGATATGAATATCCTGAAATACAAACGTGGAATTAGGGGTGAAGTTATGGTAATTAAAAATAAAAAAGGAATCACTCTACTCGAGGTAATGGTCGTTGTATTAATCATTGGAATTGTGATATCAACGATTATGAGTATCGTTGTGTTTGGATATAGAGTTTATAATAAGGAATCCAGTGAGTATGATATTCAGACTAAGGTTCGTTTAACCATGGAAGAGATGAACAAATTAATGCGTTCATCTAAAGCAGTTTTTGCGATTCCAAATGCTGATTATTTAGATGAGCAATGGAATTATATTTCAGTATCTGAAGATAATACAAAAATTATTAACTATAAATGGGATAATGTAACAAAAACTCACAAACAGACGGTATTAACAGGACCCTTCGAGGGAGTTGAATTTGATATATCATTTTTCAAGAATAGTAATATGGAGTCTGATAATACAGTGAAGCTAAGATTGGAAGCCACAGTTAATGGAGTAACAAAACGCTTTGACATATTGACTGGATATGAGGCTTTAAACTCCTTACAAGTTATTGACTATGGTACGGAAGCAAATCCTGCGAAGACCTTAGCTTATCGTGGTGATGATTTTCATTATGAAAACATGAAGATCTATGTAAATATTGCTGTTGTTTTAGATACATCAGGTAGTATGAACTGGAATTTAGCTGGTGGTACAGCTAGAAATTTATCTGATCGTCGGATAACGATTCTAAAAAATCAAACTAAGAATTTGATTGATCAGCTTTACCAAAATGAGAATGATGATGTTATTATTTCGACAAGTTTAATTCAATACAACACACATGCCAATAATCCAAGTACTTTCATGGATGTCAGAAGTCAAAGACAACAAATCAAAAATTCAATCGATAGCTTATGCCGAGGTAATAATCAAGACTGTAGTGGTGGTACAAATACCGGTGATGGATTGCGTAGAGCTTATCAT
>CAYXES010000150.1:0-2006 GCA_964464075.1 uncultured Erysipelothrix sp.
TCATTGGGGATTCCTTTAATGATATTCCCATGATTAGAGGTTTCAATGGATTTGCAATTTGTTCTGGTGATCAAGCTGCGATTGATGCTGCAAGTATTTGCTTTGATAATGTTGGTAAAGCTATAAAATATGTTATGGCTAAACAGAAATAAGCGACAAACACCCGGTTTTTATATTTTGTCATTGAATTTCAGAGAAGGTGTTGTTATAATATAAAAGCCCTGCGGATGTGGCGAAACTGGCAGACGCACTTGACTTAGGATCAAGCGCCTTACGGCATGGGGGTTCGAGTCCCTTCATCCGCACCAAAATATACACAGAAACCTGCTAGAAAATAGTGGGTTTTTTTGTGGTATTTTTTGTGGTACGTAAATATGTGAACAAAAAATTAGTATTAAATTGATTAAACTTGGTGAATAATTTTATTGACGTATAGCACAAAAGCATCATGTAATTTTGCCAAGCAAACTAAATGAATCACTCCTTAATTTTTTCGATGAAACTAAATTATAGCAGTTATCGCTTTTTATTCCGATACTATTTTACACAATCAAAAAATCGTTAGTGTCAAATAAAATCGGAAAATAATTCAGTAAGACGAGTAATCATTGTTAGATAAGAATTATGAAATATGTTCCTTAAACCAGTGATTAGCAGATGAAGCTAGATATTCTGAAGTAGGTTCAAAGATGAAGAAGTCGTAATCTTCAGATAGAATACGAGTGTTGTTTTCTTTTTCAGTGTTCATAGCTTGATGATATAAACTACGTAAGTCAAGATGGTTTAAGTGATGATTTCTTAGGGTAACATAAATGGAAAGATTGGCTTTTGTATATGCTTTAGGAACACTAGAGAATACAGAGGCAATCATATGAGAGATGGCTTGTTCCATCGGACAGCCAATCGAAACAGGTTGGTATGCATTTTGAATGTAAGCCCAATGATTTAAAATATACTTTTGTGCGTCTTCAACTTGTTTTCTACGATCTGATTCAACTTTTATAATCACATTTGTAAGAGCAATGAAGCGTTGTTTTTGGTTACTAATGACAAAGTCTGAAAGTATGCCTTTGGTATTCTCATCGTGAGAGAGTCGATTGATTGCTTGTTTAAAGTGGTATTTATCTAGTACAAAGGTAGTATCTGTATATTGCGTCTTCAGTTCTCTTTGACCTTGTTTTATCCAAGAAGCACCATCTCCCATCACTACAATATGCTTTACTTTTGTCATATCATAACGTTGATGTAGTCGTTGGTGTAACTCACTCCAAAAGTCAGGTTGACTGCTCATATAGACAAACTTATTATCGATCACATTACGTGTAGGACTTAATGGTGAAATACCATCAAAGACAACCGCTGCTTTAATCATTTGAGCATTACTAGCTTCTCTTTGACATGCAATATACTTTTCGTCCGCCATAATATAAAGTGTCGAAGGTGTTTCTAATACTCTTTTATGATTTCAATAATCACTTGACCAAAGGACTTAAGAATATTCATAACAGTTTGTCTAGATAAGGAGAAATATTTCCGACTCGACTCTAATGAGTACAAACTATGAATCTTATCTCCAATGATCTGTCCTGTTTTTATCATTGAATTTTGATTGGCATACAACTCAACTACTAATGATTTAACACAAGGATCATAGCGGTCATACTTAGGTAAGCCTAGCTTTCGATCAACATAGCAATAGGATTTTTTTGACCTTTTACAGGTATAGAGAGTGCGAGTAATGTTTATTCGCCCAAATACGGTGACTAAGGATCGTGAATACGTCTTATTAACATAATAGTTTTGTTTTCGATAATCACTTTTCTTAAACTTAGTATCCATCGCTCGAGCTGTTGTTTCAAACCAACGTCGTGCTAACTCAAACACAAAATCATTGATGGAAGTGACTAGCTCTGTATAATTCTCGATAGTGTAACTTGGTTGATGAGGATCTAACAATCTTTGAAATCCTTCTTTTATTTTTTTGTCAAAGACATTTACAGCACATT
>CAYXES010000151.1:0-1915 GCA_964464075.1 uncultured Erysipelothrix sp.
GCGGTTCGTAACTTAGCTTATCACCATGATGCGGCCGTTAGAAAGATGGCTTATGAAGCGGAGCTAGCGGCTTATAGTCGTATTGAAGAAGCTTCAGGAGCGGCCTTAAATGGAATTAAGGGTGAAGTGATTACCATCAATGGTTTAAGGGGCTATGATTCACCACTGGTGGAAACCCTTAGGGTTTCACGCATGGATCAAGATACCTTAGATGCCATGTTGAAGGCGATGAAAAAGGCCTTGCCTAGTTTTCAACGTTACTATCAGCATAAGGCTAAACTCTTAAATCATAAGGAAGGTTTACCCTTCTATGATTTATTTGCGCCGATTAAAAAGAGCGAATCAACCTATACGTATGATGAGGCAATGACCTACATTATTAAACAGTTTGAAAGTTTCTCTTTGGAATTAGCGGCTTATACCCAAAAGGCTTATGATGCTAAGTGGATTGATTATACCCCACGTAATAATAAGCGGGGTGGAGCTTTCTGTATGAATATTCATTCTATTAAAGAAAGTCGGATCATGTCTAACTTTGATGGTTCATTTTCAAATCTAATTACCTTAGCCCATGAGTTAGGGCATGGTTACCATGGTCAACAATTGGTGGATGAGTCCATCATTAATAGTCGTTATCCAATGCCTCTGGCAGAGACGGCATCCATCTTCTGTGAAACGATTGTGGTTAATGCAGCCTTAAAAGAAGTGTCGGATGAAGAACAAATTGCGATTTTAGAAGCTTCGATTTCAGATGCGGGACAAGTGATTGTGGATATTCTTAGTCGTTTCTTCTTTGAGAGTGCTTTATTTGAGAAGCGCGCACAAGGGGTGGTTTCGGTTGGGGAGCTTAAGAATATGATGTTGGAGAGTCAAAAGCGAGCCTACGGTGATGGTTTAGATCATAATTATCTGCATCCTTATATGTGGTTGAATAAACCTCACTATTATAGTGCGGGTTTAAACTTCTATAATTTCCCTTATGCCTTTGGTCTTTTATTTGCGAAAGGACTCTATGCTCAATACTTAGAGCAACCCGAAGGGTTCTTAGAGAAATACAACAACCTGCTTAAAGCAACCGGTAAAAATAATATTAAAGATGTGGCAGCTATGGTGAATGTGGATGTGGGGCAAAGTGAGTTCTTTGAGAAGTCTTTGGCTTTAATTGAAAAAGATATTGAACGCTTTATCGAATTAACGTCTTAATTTTAACAATAGTTATCTAAAGTCGTCCTTGTGATATAATACAATCAAAATAGAGGAGCTTTTAAGTGAGCAGAAAAGTACAAGCACCGGTTTATGTGCAAATCGCTTTAGATATTGCCCATCGAATCGTACGGGGTGAACTTAAAGAAGCCAGTAAGGTTTCGGGTCGTTCTACCCTTTCAAGTGAATATGGGGTGTCCCCTGAGACTATTCGACGAGCCATGTCTTTGTTGGAGCAAAGCAAGGTTGTCAGAGTGGTTGAACAGAGTGGGATTTTTATTGAGCCCAAAGAACATGCCATGCATTACTTACAACAGGCTTCTTATGTGAATAGTGTAGAAGTACTCAAACAGAATCTTAAGGATGCCTTTAAACGAAAGGCTGAGATTGAAGATGAGATTCAAACGATTGTTAGTGAGATTCTTGATTTAAGTAGTCGTTTTAAAAATATTGATCTTTTGAATCGTTTTCAGGTTGAAATCGTTGAAGGTAGTCCTTTGATTAATCAATCTTTAAAGAGCTCTAAATTTTATCAGCATACGATGGCGACCGTGATTGCGATCCGTCGCGACAATCAGTTGATTGCCTCACCCAATCCAACCATGAAACTACAAGTTAATGATGTTTTAATCGTAGTTGGACCCTTAGAGAGTTCTGAATTAGTAAATAAGCTGGTAGAAATAGGATCGACCCTATAAATAAAGGATGTATC
>CAYXES010000152.1:0-1866 GCA_964464075.1 uncultured Erysipelothrix sp.
AGTAAACAACATAGTGGTCCATCTGAAGACTGGCTCAAGATCGTTAAGACCACTCATGCACGTAATAAGATTCGTTCTTACTTACAAAAAAAACAAGAACAAGAAAAGAAACAATATGTCATCAAGGGTGAACAACTCTTTAAAGATGAAGTTAAACGTAGAGAAATGGATTTAGCGGATACCATGTCTAAGGCGAAGCTTGATCCACTACTTAATGCTTTTCGTTTAAAGAGTGTCGATGATCTTTATTATGCGATTGGTACTAAATCGTTGTCTATGAACGCGATCTTTGAACGGCTGGTTCATCAGAAGAAATCCTTCTTAGATGCGCTAAGTCTTTCTAAGATGTTCTCTAAACCCACAAGTAAAAAGATGATCTCTAAATTTGGGGTATCGGTTAGTGGGGTTGATTCCATGATGATTTCCATGGCGAATTGTTGTAGTCCGGTTTATGGGGATGACATTGTGGGTTATATTACCAAGGGACAGGGGGTCAAGGTCCACCGTAAAGATTGTCCCAATGTCGCCCATGAAACCAAACGTTTGATTGATGTGCATTGGGATGAGGACTTTGAGGGTGGTAAATATGAAGTACAACTTCATATTTTAGCCAATGACCGTAGTTTTCTATTAACGGATATTGTCACGGTGACCTCACAGTTAAAAGCCAGTATCAATGCAGTAAGTTCCAATGTCAATGATGATAAGGTTACCGCAACCACGACCATGCGGGTCTTGGTTGAAAGTGCGGAGCACTTACGTACCTTAATGGCGAATCTAAGAAAGGTCAATTCCGTTATTTCAGTTGATCGCGTTATTTTATAAAAAGGGGGAGCAACATGAATTTTAAATCAAATCGAACCACTTATATCGTGGCATTAGTCTTTACCATGTTTTATACGGCTCCTTTTTTTCTATACAAACAATTTGGAGCCATGGACTTAAATCAAATCCTTTATTTATTTGTTTCACCACCGGGGGGAGCCAATGTGGATTGGTTTTTATTTCTTGATTATTTTATTTTTACTTTGCCTTATATCATCTTAGTCATGGTTTTATTTATGCTTTATTTTTATGTTAAAGATAAGTGGCCTTACCTGCAGAAATTTAGTCAAACCATGGAAGCTAAAAAGCGAACTGGGCGTAGGGTAACCAGTATTTTTATATTACTCTTAGTTGGACTGCTACTCTTTGATATGAAGTTTCAGGTATTGGCTTTTATTAAAAATCGTACTGATGTAACTAATCTTTATGAACAGTATTATGTTGATCCGATGGAAGTGGAGATTAGCTTTCCCCAAAAGAAAAAGAATTTGATTTATATTGTCTTAGAATCACTCAATACTAATTTTGCGTATATGGAAATTGATAAAGAGCCAGTTAATCTGATACCGAATTTAAAGAAAATCGCCAAATCCAACCTCAATATTTCCCATAATGAGGGTTTTGGGGGAGGTCAACAGCTTAATGGTTTAAGTTGGACCATGGCTTCACTTGTTGGAATGACTTCTGGGATTCACCTTAAGGTGACCTTAGAGGATGACCTCTACAATCAAGAACATGAGTTTTTACCGGGCGTCATTAATATTGGGGAAATCTTAGCTCACCAT
This sequence comes from uncultured Erysipelothrix sp., assembly GCA_964464075.1. Taxonomy (GTDB): domain Bacteria; phylum Bacillota_I; class Bacilli_A; order Erysipelotrichales; family Erysipelotrichaceae; genus UBA6182. The sequence continues at coordinate 1,611 of CAYXES010000152.1, forward strand.
GGTTATACCAATTACTTTCTGATGGGTTCTGACTCTAGCTTTGCGGGGCGGGAAACCTTTTTTAAGACTCATGGAAACTATAATATTATTGATATTAATGTTTTGAAAGATATTGGCTTTGTGGATGAAGATTATAAAGTCTTCTGGGGCGTTGAAGATCGAAAGCTCTTTACCTATGCCAAAGACAAACTGATTGAAGTGGCAGCCCAGGATGAACCTTTTAACTTTATGATGCTAACGGTGGATACGCACTTTA
>CAYXES010000153.1:0-1841 GCA_964464075.1 uncultured Erysipelothrix sp.
TGAAACCCATCTATTTAGAACAGTTGCCCCCTGAAATTGGTTTACTTGGAGCCTTGTTCTATGGCTTGATTAGTGGCTTAGTCCATCAGGGTGGAACTAAGATTGTGATCGCAACTCTCGTTTTAATTATGATTTATATTGCTTTTGGCAATCAGATTGCCAGAGCCTTAAATATTAAACTACCAGAGTTTAAGAAAAAAGCACCAAAGCCTAAAAAACCAAAGCGTAAAGTTTCAGTACTTAAAGATAATGAACTTGAAAGTCCATCTGCGATGACCATGGATGAGGCAATTGCTAAGAGTGAGAAAAAGAAATCAGTCTTTATTGATAGTGAAAGTATCGCTCCAACTCCAACCCCTAATGTGGTGGTGGAAAGTAAGGTTACCTCAGCGGGTACTATTTCAACCATTGAAAATTATGTATTACCTTCGATGAATCTTTTGGATGCCTTTAAATCCAAGAAGGGTTCTTCGATTAATAATATTGCGGCCCAACGTAAGGGCAAGCAATTGATTGAACTTTTAGAAACCTTTCAAATTCCAGCCCAAATGATGGCTTATCATATTGGACCGGCCATTACAAAATTTGAAATTCGTCCTGATCCCAATGTGAAGGTTTCTAAGATTGCGAGTTTATCCGATAACATCAAGATGAACCTGCAAGCCAAAGATATTCGAATTGAAGCTCCGATTCCAGGCCGTAATGCGGTTGGAATTGAAATCCCAAATGTGGAAGTCACACCGGTTCGGCTTTTAGAACTGATTGAAAATATCCCAGCGGATAAACAAGATAAGCATTTACTCTTTATTTTAGGTAAGAACCTAATGGGTGAAGCCATTTATGGGGAGCTGGATAAGATGCCGCACCTACTTATTGCAGGAGCAACGGGTTCAGGTAAGAGTGTGGCGGTGAATGCACTTATTACCACCTTGCTTCTACGTACGACTCCATCCCAAGTTAAAATGTTACTGATTGACCCTAAAAAAGTTGAGTTTACACCATTCCATAATATTCCTCATCTGATCGCTCCCGTTGTATCCGATGCCACTCAAGCGGCGAATGCGCTTAAGAAGATTGTTGGAATTATGGAACAACGTTATGAAATCTTTGCGAAAGTTGGGACGCGTAATATCAGTGCTTATAATGAAAAAGTGATTAATGCTCCCGATGAGCATCTGCAAATTATGCCAAAAATCGTCGTTATTATTGATGAGTTGGCGGACTTAATGTTAGTGGCAGGTAAGGAAGTAGAAGCTTCCATTCAACGGATTACCCAGCTGGCTCGGGCAGCCGGAATCCACTTGATTGTGGCGACCCAACGTCCATCAACCGATGTGATTACCGGTATTATTAAAGCCAATATTCCTTCACGCATTGCCTTTGCGGTAACCTCACACATTGACTCACGTACGATTTTAGATACCAGTGGGGCAGAGAAGTTGTTGGGATATGGAGATATGCTTTATGTACCGATTGGAGAACCTCATCCGGTACGAATTCAAGGTGTCTTTGTGGCTGATGATGAAGTTAAACGAGTGGCTCAAGCGGCCATTGGCCAAGGGAAACCGAAGTATGATGATACCTTTATGGATTTAGATGGGGTAGAAGGCAATGATGGTTTTGTTCAAGCCTTTGATGATCCTCTCTATGATGAGGTAAAAGCCTTTATTATTTCTCAACAAAGAGCTTCAACCTCAATGATACAGCGTCGTTTTTCCTTAGGTTATAATCGGGCAGCTCGCATCATGGATGTTTTAGAAGCCCAACGAATTATTGGACCATCGGCGGGTTCTAAGGCCCGTGAGGTCTTAGTTGCGGATGAAAATGAAGATTAAACACAG
>CAYXES010000154.1:0-1806 GCA_964464075.1 uncultured Erysipelothrix sp.
ACGCGTTTAGTTTAGTTGATGTTTTAAGGATTGATCACTTTATGGGCTTTGAAACTTACTGGGCTATTCCTTATGGATCTAAGAATGCGATTAAAGGCCAGTGGCAACCAGGGCCAGGTAAGCAATTCTTCCAAGCGATTAAAGATCAGCTTGGGCAAGTGAATATTATTGCGGAGGACTTGGGCTTAATAAGTGATGCGGTACGTGAACTTATTGAGTTTTCTGGTTATCCAGGGATGAAGGTACTTCAATTTGCCTTTAATCCTCACCATGAAAGTGAATATTTACCTCATAATCATCCTTTAAATAGCGTAGTTTATACCGGGACCCATGATAATCCGACGATTATGTCTTGGTTGATGGGGTGTTCATCCATTGAGTTTGATTATGTTAAAGCCTATCTTAACTTGGATGAGCAAGAACCTTATTATTGGTCATTGATTCGGGCAGCGTGGGCATCGCGTGCGAAACTTGCGGTGGTACCTTTCGCTGACTTTTTAGGCCTTTTGGATAAGGGCAGAATGAATGAACCATCTACTTTTGGGAAGAATTGGCGCTGGCGCATTCAAGCTGAAGCTTTAAGTGATGAGCTTGCTTTAAAGATTAAACAATTGAGTATGATTTATCATCGAAACAAGGATTAAGAAGCTGATATTAGCTTCTTTTTGCATATGATTTGAGTTTTCTTTAAGTTTTTCATAAGATGACATAGATAAAGAAAAGGAGTAAGAGATGAGTATTGATGTAAATAAACTTCAATTTGGTTTAGATACCTTTGGCGATTTAGCTTATAAGGATGATACCAATGAATTGATGAGCTATGAGGAATCCTTACAGATGATTATCAAGGAAGCCATTTTAGCAGATGAACTCGGGATTGATGTATTAGCTTTGGGCGAACATCATCGTAAAGAGTATTCCATTTCAAGTCCTGATACCGTATTAGCGGCCTTATCTCAAGTTACTAAAAATATAATTTTAGGAACGGGAGTCACAGTGTTAAGTTCTGATGATCCAGTACGCTTGTATGAGCGCTTTGCGACCATTGATGCCTTATCCAATGGTCGGGCTCAAATTATGTTGGGACGTGGGTCTTTTATTGAGTCATTTCCTTTATTTGGTTATGACCTTAAAGATTACAATGAACTCTTTGAAGAAAAAATTGCTTTACTAAATGAACTATTAAAAAATGAACCAGTAACTTGGGAGGGTACCTTTACCCAATCTTTGGATAATATTCAAGTTTATCCGAAACTACAAAAACGTTTGGATGTCCAAGTCGGAGTTGGGGGATCACCGGATTCCATTATTCGAGCAGCCAAGTATGGTTTCCCGGTTATGCTGGCCATTATTGGCGGTGAACCAACTCGTTTTAAACCCTATGTGGATTTATACCAACGGGCAGCCCAACAATTTGGTCAACCTAACCATCCCTTAGGAATGCATTCTCATGGGGTGATTGCGGATACTGAAGAAGAAGCTTATGAGATTGCCTATGAATACATTAAAGGTGCGATGGACACCATCGGAAAAGAGCGTGGTTGGGCACCCATGAATCGTCAACGTTTTGACTTTGAAGTTGAACATGGTTCTTATTATGTGGGGACCCCAGAGAAGGTGGCTCAAAAGATTGCACGGATGATTAAGGCGGTGGGGGTACAACGCTTTGACTTAATCTACGGTATTGGCGGCCATAAACAAAAAGATCGTTTTAAAACGATTCAGCTTTATGGTGAAAAAGTGATTCCACGGGTTAAAGAAATTTTAAGTAATGAATCATAAAAAACCAAGTATTGGTATTTTAGG
>CAYXES010000155.1:0-1783 GCA_964464075.1 uncultured Erysipelothrix sp.
ACCAACAAAACACCACTAGCCATAGGATCTAAAGTACCACTATGGCCAGCTTTTGCTTGAAGGTTTCTCGATATTTTTTTTACGGCCGCAAAGGATGTGATCGATTGCGGTTTGTTTATTGCAAGTACAGCATTCATTTGTTTCCAACCCTCAACATTATAACAAATCATGCTATAATATTAAAGAAAAAGGAATCACAATGAAAGAAATACTTAAACAAATAACCAAAGCCAACCGCGATTATAACATGATTAATGACCAAGATAAGCTCGCCGTTGGCTTTTCTGGTGGCGTTGATTCAGTGGCCTTAGTAGTTGGATTAGATCTTTATCGTAAGCGGAGCCGTCTTGATTTTGAGATGGAAATCTTCTACATGGATATGGGTTTTGAGAATATGGATATTCAACCTAGTGTAAGCTTTCTTAAAACGCTAGGTTATGAACTACATATTATTCCAACTCAAATCAATGACATTTTAAAGCTTCACCCCCAAAAGCATAATACCTATTCATGTTCCATCTGTTCGCGCCTTAAGAAGGGCTATTTTATTGATCATGTTAAAGTTTTAGGTTTTAATAAAGTGGCTTTTGCTCATCATGGCGATGATGCAATCGAGACTCTCTTTTTAAATATGATCTATGGTGGTAAAATCGCAACCTTTAGACCCATCATGCATTTATCAAATCAAGATATAACTTTCATACGGCCATTAGTTTATAGCTTTAAAAAACAAATCATAAGTTATCAAGCTGAATATAATTGGCCAGTCTTAGAATCAACCTGCCCTAATAATCATCAAACCCAAAGGGATGAAATACGGGGATTAATCAATAATATGATTAAACATTATCCATTAGCACATTCTAATCTACTGAGAAGTATTTACAACAATCAACAGTTGGATTTATGGAATCCCCTGCTTAATTCAATGAAAACAAAGAAAAAAGATGAAAGTACTTGACATTATTTTCATGATGGGCTATGGTGTAGCAGAAAACAGAAGATAGAGGCTGCGGTGCAGATAAGTAACTAAGGGAGCTGGCAAGCTTAGAACTTAGTGAAAGGCAATCACCGCCGAATGGTAAAACTTGGCAAAGAATTACCATGGGGTTACTAGAAAGACTAGTATCACTCCTTCGCAAGAAGAGGCGCTACAACTCCTTATATGAAAAATTAAGGTCGTGGTAGCCACGATCTTTTGTTGTTCTAAGGAGGAAATTATGAAAAGATTAGTTAGTAGTTTAGTGTTAGGACTTTTAGTTCTAAGTGGGTGTTCTAATACCCAACCAAGTGGTAAGAACCAAATTATTGTGGGCTTAGAATGTGACTATGCTCCCTTTAACTGGTCCCAAATTGAGAAAAGCGATACCGCTTTACAAATTAAAGACAATGTTGCCTACTGTGATGGTTATGATATCACAATCGCTCAAGCAATCGCAAAAGGTTTAGATAAGGATTTAGTAGTTAAGCAGATTGCTTGGGAAGGTTTAGAGCCAGCTCTTAATTCCAATGAAATCGATATGATCGTTGCGGGAATGACGGATACTGAAGATCGTCGCCAACAAGTTGCCTTTAGTGTTCCTTATTATGCTAGTGACATGGTTTTAATTGTACGTAAAGATTCGAGCTTTGTAGATGCAACAAGCTTAGCCGATTTTGCAGGAGCAAAACTGGTAGCCCAGCGGGGAACCTTCCATGATGATCTTATTGATCAAGTTGATCAAGTGACTCATCAAACCCCATTATCATCCTTCCCACTTTTAGCGAATTCAGTTTTAGCGAA
>CAYXES010000156.1:0-1752 GCA_964464075.1 uncultured Erysipelothrix sp.
CCTTTTGTGCGAGATAAGGATGCGGTGCAAGCCAGCTTATTGATTGCGGAAGCAGCAACTTATTTCCATTCACAAGGAAAAACCATGCTGGATGTTTTAAATGATCTCTATCAACAACATGGTACGTATCTTGATACCCAAACATCCCTAACTTTAGAAGGGATTGCAGGGACCAAGAAGATTGCCCAAATTATGAATCACTTTAGAGAAGCACCTTTAGATCAAGTTGCGGCTTATAAGGTGATTAAAAGTGAGGATTACTTAAGACAAATTCGACTGGTTGGTCAAAATGAAGAAGCAATCGTTGGTTTTGATCAAGCGGATGTCATTAAGTTGTTTTTAGCAGATGGTTCTTGGATTGCCATTCGGCCATCCGGTACGGAGCCAAAATGTAAGTTTTACTACTGTATTGTGGGAGAAGATGAACAAGATGTTCAAAACAAGTTCGTTGAATTCGACCAATTTATACAAAATGAGATTAAAAAAGTATAGGATTTCCTATGCTTTTTTTAATTAATGGATAAAGGGGTGAGTTATGTTACAAGTGAGTCTAGTTAATCAATTTCTAGAAGGTCATGGTTTAGATGCTTATAAACTGTTTGGGGCTCATTTTACCTATGAAGGGTGTTCAGGTGTGCGTTTTACCGTCTATGCACCACATGCAAAGAGCATTCAAGTGATTGGTGAGTTTAATAACTGGCAAGGTCATGACCATTTTATGGAGCGCAAAGAGTATGGTATTTGGTCTTTGTTTATTCCAAACATAGTAGAGTGGTCACTCTACAAATACCTAGTTGAAGGAGCCAATGGGGAGTTTGTGGAAAAATCAGATCCCTTTGCCTTTTCCAGTGAAGTGCGTCCTAAGTTTGCGTCCCTAGTCGTAAATCTTCATGATTTTGCCTGGGAAGATGTTATGTGGATGAAGAATCGTGAAAAAGACTTCAAACAACCCATGAATATTTATGAGGTTCATTTAGGTTCCTGGCGTAAGAAGTTTTCCCAAGAGTGGATGAACTATGAAGAATTGGGTCGTCACTTGATTCCTTATGTTAAACAGCATGGTTATACCCATATTGAGATTATGCCTTTGCATGAGTATCCCTTTGATGGTTCCTGGGGTTATCAACCGACCGGTTACTTTAGTGCGACATCCCGTTATGGTACCCCCAAACAACTGATGGCCTTTATTAATGAGTGTCATATGAATGATATTGGGGTTATCCTTGATTTTGTGTTGGTTCATTTTGTGAAGGACATTCATGGTTTAGCCCAGTTTGATGGGACCCCTTTATATGAATATCCTAATCCTAATGATGCCAATAGTCCTTGGGATACCTTAATGTTTGATTTATGGAAAGAAGAAGTTCGCAGCTTTCTGATGTCAGCCGCTTCCTTCTACTTTGATGTTTATCATATTGATGGCATGCGTTTTGATGCGGTTGCCAACATCTTGTTTTGGCAGGGTAATAAAAACAATGGCATCAATGAAGGAGCAATTGCCTTTTTAAGAAGGATGAATCATCATCTGAATGAACGTTATCCAGATGTGATTTTGATTGCGGAAGATTCATCAGATTTCACCAATGTCACTAAACCTACCTTTGATTTAGGACTGGGGTTTGACTACAAGTGGGATTTAGGATGGATGAATGATACCTTAAAGTACTATGCGCTCGATCCTGTCTATCGTAAGTACCATCATCATCAGATTACCTTTTCCATGGCTTATTTCTATGCTGAGAAGTTTATCTT
>CAYXES010000157.1:0-1687 GCA_964464075.1 uncultured Erysipelothrix sp.
TTTTCAATCGCAATTACAATAAGATAACCACCCAAAGCATATAAAATAATCGCAAGGGTTGCACTGGATGTAATGATGGGATACAGATTATTAACTTGATATTGGGATGCAAAAGGATGATTAGTCCCAAACACCAATGCAAAACCAATGGTTACCACCACATGTAATAAAATTAAGGTTAGATAGGTTCTTTTTATTTTACTCACTTTGTAGCTCCAATTCCTTCACATATTGTGCAAATAAACTCACACCACTTGTCAGTTGGTCTAAATCCCCCGCAAAAGATATTCTAACATAGTCATCCACATAATCAGAGAACGCGGCTCCAGGCACAACCGCAACTTTTTTTGTTTGTAACAAGCTGCGGGCAAAATCCCATGATTTTTTCTTTGTCTTGGATATGTTCACAAAGACATAAAAAGCACCTTGGGGTTTAATATAATTTATTCTATATTCATCTAAAATAGCGGATACCGCCTCATAGTGTTTGATGTAAGTCGCTAAACTATCACTAACATCCCACTTAAAAGCTGCTAAAGCACCGTATTGAATAAAGGGCGCAACCCCGGCAGCCATATACTGTTGGTATTTAATGGCTTGTTGAATAATGGCTTGATCCGCCATCATATAACCAATCCGCCACCCAGTCATCGCATAAGGTTTGGATAAAGACTGGCAATAAATAATTTGCTTTTTATATTTTTGATCTTGTACTAAAAATTTAGCGTCCTCTTTACGATAAACAAGTTGATTATAAACATCATCACTGATGATATAAAGATCATGTTCATCCATAATTCGCTTTAGGGCATCTAGAGATGTTTGATTGTAGATTACTCCAGTTGGATTATTAGGAGAATTAATAATGATTGCCTTGGTCTTGGTGTTGATTGCTTGTTTGATGGTTTTATAAGAAAGTTGGAAATGGTCCACACTAGTATCAATCAATACTGGTTTACCATGAAAACTTTTGACGATTGGATAATAAGCAACGTAGGAAGGCTCAAAAATAATGACTTCATCTTCAGGATTTAAGACAGCTCCCAATGCACTATATAAGGCGCCACTAGCACCCTGGGTAATGATCACTTCATCACTCGTATAATCGATATTTTGAAATTGTTTCTCAAATTCAACAATAGCTTGGCGCAATTTAAGAAGCCCTTGATAAGGTGGATACTTACTTTGATTATCATTAATAGCCTGAATAGCGGCTTCTTTAATGGGTAAAGCAGTTTCAAACATAGGTTCACCAATTGTTAATGAAATCGCCCCTTCAATGGCAGCCGCTTGAGCATTGATTGTACGGATACCACTGGGTTTTAGCGCTTGGATTGTTTGGTTTAGTTTATGTTCCATGGTGCTCCTTTCGATAGTCTTCTAAAGCTTGTTTGATGTTTAATGAAAATTGACAGCCACAATAGCTTTGACGGTACATGTTATGTTTACGCGAAATTTGAATGGACTTATGGTAGCCATCATTCTTTTTAAAGTCAGAATAAAAATATTTTACCTTTGGATAACTTTTCTGAAGGCGTTCTCCTATTTGATTAAGTACCATGGAATTCTTATGGCGACTAATGGTCATCACGGTCGTCATATAATCAAAATCATGTTGATCTGCGTATTGAATGGCTTCTTTCATGCGTAAGGCAAAGCACATGGTACACCGCTTGCCCCCTTCTTT
>CAYXES010000158.1:0-1687 GCA_964464075.1 uncultured Erysipelothrix sp.
ATAGCCCCACTATAAATAGTTTTTTCATAGTGATCTCCATCTTGTTTTATTAAACGGTTAAAATCATACAAAAAGTTTTACATTCTGCTTCTTTTCTACAACTACTTAGGATTAAACATGATTCTAAGAACTGGGGTTTCATAAATTAGTTCCATCGTATCATAACGATAGAGAGCGATTACCAGCTCAATGGAATCTACCTTACCTACTAAATCATCCTCTATTAAATGCCTTTCATAAATTGCCTGAAAAATATCTTTAGTATCGTAAGGATCAATTTCAGCTTCCGTTGTACCCCAACGTCTGGTGCCATTTAAAAAAACCTCTTGAGTCTTGACATGGACTACAAAATCATTGCTGTTTTCGACTGAAAATCGATATGCCCAAAAATCTGGGTATGTTTCAAGTCCACGATACGTGAGCTTTACTTCTTGTTCATTAGCGAATATTTCTTGTGGGATAATATCAATTACTTTAGCTAGCGGCTTTTCTTCAGTTTTTGGCTGATTATCTTCTTCTGGGCCTTTAGAGGCAGGTGCATTACTTGCGCAAGCACCTAATACAACCACAAGTAGCCCTAATGTTAATAGTTTTTTCATTTTGATCTCCATCTTGTTTTATTCAACGAGAAAAAACAATCTTAAAAGCGGTAACCCCAACCATTACTTATTAAAGAGCTATTCATTATATGCTTGTTTATCTGGCTTTATTTTACCTCACAATTTTACTGAGTGCATTAAATAAGCTCTTTTGGTTTGTGAAGCCCATTAATTGAATTTAAAAAGCCCTTTATACATAGGGCTAATCAAATACAATCAATCAGGATTATACATGATTCGAAGGACTGGAGTTTCATAAAGTAATTCCATCGTATCATAATTATGTACCGCAATTTTTAACTCAATAAAGTCTACTTTATCAGTTAAACCTTTTGCTTCTAGGTCTTCCATAAAAATTGATTGAACCATTTCAAGGGTATCATGGGGATGAATATTAACTTGCGTGGTAGACCAACTCACCTTGCCATTTACAAACACATCTTTAGTCTTCACATGGACAATGAAGTCATTATTGTTTTCCGTTTTAAACACATAGCCCCAGAATCCTGAAAATTCTTCAAGCCCAATATAAGTCAGTTTTACTTCTGCTTCATTGGCGAATATTTCACGTGGGATAATCTCACTTGCGCTAGCGGTTGGCTTTCCTTCAGTTTTTGTTTGATCTGGTCCTTTGGCACAAGCCGCTAATACAACCACCAATAATCCTAATATTAATAGTTTTTTCATATTGATCTCCATCTTGTTTTATTAAACGCTAAAACCAAACCAAAAATTGTATCTATAATCATTATTTGCTAAAGAGCTCCTATTATCTGTCTTTTTATCTGGCTATATTTTACCTCATTGTTATATGGGATGCATTAAAAAAGCTACTTGGTTTTGAGTAGCTTATTGGTTAATTACTTTTAAGAATATCTCGACGACATTGGGATCAAATTGTGTACCAGCATTGGCTTTAACTTCTTGTATAGCTTGCGTTTTAGTCAATGCTTGACGATAAGGTCGATCGGAAGTCATGGCATCAAATGCATCTACGACTGCGATAATACGCGATAGTAGTGGAATATCTTCACCTTTGATTTTGCGGGGATATCCTTGACCATCATAACGTTCATGATGACAGAGTA
>CAYXES010000159.1:0-1598 GCA_964464075.1 uncultured Erysipelothrix sp.
CGTAATGCGAAAAAACATGTGCACGTCATCTTTAAATTAGATGATGGTCGTCACCTTCATTACCATGATACCCGCAAGTTTGGGCGCATGATTTATTTAAACGATAAACAAGCTTTGGATGATTACTTAAGCCATATTGGTATCGAGTATGATGATCCTAACTTTTCGGGGAAATATCTCTATGATTTAGCGCATTCTAAGAAGCGATCTTTAAAGTCATTTTTATTGGCCCAGGAATTTATAGCGGGTATTGGGAATATTTATGCGGATGAAATTTGCTTTTATGCCAAAGCACATCCCGCAACGCCTTGTCATTTGATATCAAGAAGACAATGGAATAAAATTGCGGAAGCGACCGTTGAGATTTTTGAAAAAGCCATAGCGGATGGGGGTACTACCATTTATTCCTATATCAATAGTGAGGGGATAAGTGGTCGCTTCCAATTATCCCTACAAGTTCATCATCGAAAAGATGAAGCGTGTTATACCTGCCAAAGTAAGATTATTAAAACGGTAGTCGCTAATCGAGGTACGTATTTATGTCCAAAATGTCAAAAATTAAAATCGCTATAACCGGTTCAATCGGGAGTGGTAAAAGTACGGTTAAAAAACTTTTAATCCAAAAAGGTTATCCAGTTTTTGACGCAGATGAAGCGGTTGCTTACCTGTATGAAAATAATAAAGACTTGATCAAAACCTTTGAACACGAGTTTGAAGGGGTTGTGATTGATCATAAGATTAACAAGGAAGCCTTAAAAGTTTATTTAGTGAAGTATCCTCATCAACTTAAAGTCATTGAATCCATCGTTCATCCTTATGTTTTAGAAGCTTACTTTAAGTTTGAAAGACAGGCGCTTGAACCCATTGTCTTTGCGGAAATCCCGCTACTTTTTGAAGTAGGCTGGGAAACTTATTTTGATGTTGTTTGGTGTATCTATACCAAACAAGCACGAATCATTGATCGCTTAATCAAACATCGAAAGATGACTCAATCAGCCATCTTAAAGATGTTGTCACTGCAGTTAAGTCCTGAAAAAAAATGTGCAATGTCGTCAATAGTTTTATATAATGATAAAGAGATTGATGATTTAGAAGCTCAAATTGATGCTCAACTTAAATTATTAGAAAGAGAAGTTCATGAAATTAACGGATAAAGTCATAATTGCCCAAAAAACTAGCCTATCAAGTGACCACTTAAATAGTTTGATGATGCTTTATTTACCTAGTACCAATCAAACCAGTGTGGCTTGTTATTTGTTATTGGTATCCCTCTCTCATAGTGGCGGAGCTTTTTCAAGTAGGAAATTATGCGACATTTTAAATATCGATATTGATTCTCTGAATGAAGCACTTCTAAAATGTGAGCAATTTCAATTAGTTTCGACTTATCAAAAACAAGAAATCCATCATAATACCTATGTCTTGTCTTTGCATTTACCTTTAAAGACATCTGCATTTTTAAAGCATGATGTGTTTGGGCGTTATTTACATAAGGTCTTAGATGTCAGTTACATAGAGGAACTTAAAGAAGTTGAAAATGAGTTTTCCTTAGATGGTTTTAAGAATATGACCCGCAGTTTTGATAGTAGGCTCTTAGA
>CAYXES010000160.1:0-1569 GCA_964464075.1 uncultured Erysipelothrix sp.
CTAAGAAATCAACGATGAAGAAGATTTTCAAGGACCTGAATTTACCCGTCGCAAGCGGTAAAGTCTTTAAGAATCAAGCAGAAGCTTTTAAGTTGGCCAAACAATATACTTATCCAGTAATTATTAAACCGGATCGTGGTGTAGGAGCTGCGGATACTTATAAGATTAAGGATGAAGCAGATCTTCATGATTTCTTTGCATCCTATCAACCTGATGTTGAATACATCATGGAGGAGTATATTGAAGGTGATATTGTGACCTTTGATGGTTTAGTGGATCGTAATGGTAAAATCGTATTCGCATCATCCTTAATCTATGAACATAACATTTTAGATATTGTGAAGTATGATCAAGATCTCTATTACTATATACCGCGTACCATTGATAAAGAACTGCGTGAGATAGGTACTAAAGTCGTTAAAGCTTATGGACTTAAGGAACGGTTTTTCCACTTTGAGTTTTTTAAAACCGCAGATAATCAGCTCGTGCCCTTAGAGGTTAATATGAGGCCCCCTGGAGGCTCAACCATTGACATGTTTAATTATGCCAATGACTTTGATATCTTCCAAGAATACGCTAATTTAGCCTATGGCAAGGGCTTTGAGGCTAAGATTACGCGTCCCTATTACTGTGTCTATGTTTCCCGTAAATATAAGACTTACGAGTATGTTTATACTCAAGATCAAATCAGAGATAAACTACAGGATGCCTTTATTAGTGTGGAGAATATTCCAGGTATCTTTGCGCCAATTATGGGGGATGAGGGTTATTTATTTAAGTGTAAAACCAAACGTGAAATGAATGCTTATATTGATTATATAAGCTTAAAGAAGTAGGTCAAATTATGCATTTTGAAAGTCGTAGCCATTATAGTGGCCATTTAAATCGTGAGATGTATTTTAATGTTTATGGACATGGGGGTAAGCCCATGCTTATCTTCCCTTCTACTGGAGGAAGTAAGGATGAGTATGCTGCCTTTGGGATGATTGAAGCTTTATCTGATTTTATTAATCGAGGTGTCATTCGAGTCTACACTCCCAACTCCATTGATAGTGAATCCTGGTATGCCCTACATAAACATCCTCATGATCGAGCCGCAACCCATGATCTTTATGATCAGTATATTATATCTGAGTTTCTACCTTTGATTCGTTATGAATCAAACTGGCATAGTGGTTTAATCGTGAGTGGTTGTAGTATGGGGGCCTTTCATGCACTGAACTTTGGCTTACGTCATCCCGATGTCTTTGATGTGGTGATTGCCCAGAGTGGTGTTTATGATGCCCGCTTCTTTACCGAAGAATATCATGGCGATCAAAAGGTTTATTATAATTCTCCCATTGATTATTTATCCAATATGTCAGATCCCTGGTTTATAAATCATTATCATCAAAACACCTACATTATTTCAGTCGGTCAAGGCGATTGGGAAGGACCACACTTAGCTGATACCCATAAGTTAGAACAGGTCTTTAATATGAAGGGTATTAGTGGGTGGTTTGATTATTGGGGTCATGATGTATCTCATGATTGGATTTGGTGGCGGGTTCAGATTCCCTACTTTATGGG
>CAYXES010000161.1:0-1507 GCA_964464075.1 uncultured Erysipelothrix sp.
CTACACCAGGACGTACACTCTTTCCCTACACGACGCTCTTCCGATCTCACAAAGATTAAATCATTAAAATCAGCTTCTTTGATTTGTTTAACCAAAGGCGCAAGCATATTATCATTCACATACTGACAGTCAACCTCACCATCACAGAAGTAAAGATAAGCGGAGCCCTCTTGTTTAAGCACATAAGGCTTAGCATCAGAATATTCAAATGATAAAGTTCGTCCATAGTTAAGGAGTACTAAGGGGGCAGGGGTCGGTTGATAGAATAAATGCATGGTGAAAATAATGGATGCGATCCCAAATAATACGAGGGCAAAAAAGGCAATACGTTTAATCATAGAAGCTCCTTTATTCTTTGAAATTCTATCACTTATTTGAAGTTACTTCAATGTTTACTTAGTCCTTTTCAAAGGCTACCCTATGATATAATATTTAAGAAAGGAAGATATTATGTGGCACCAACAACCCTTTATTAATCGTCGTAATTGGATGATTCAACATTTCAATCAATTGGATTGTAGCTTAGAAGAAGCTTACCTGCTTTTGTTGATGGATTATATGAATGAATTTAAGATTGAAATCAATTTAGCGAGTTTAAGTGAATACACCAAACTCTCACAAAGTAAAGTCGACCAATTGCTTAATCAATGTATGGTAAAAGGCTATGTGAAGGTTGCTTCATTGGATGGTGCTATTTACTTTGATTTAAGTGGCGTATTTAATAAGCATCAAAAACAACCAGTTCAAGTAGATCCCAGTCTTTATGAAATTTTTGAGGAATCCATTAAGCGTCCCTTAAGTGAAAACGAAATGACCCAACTTAGTGGTTGGTCTAAAAAATACCCTTATCAAATGATTATCCATGCTTTAAAGGAAGCCTTGATTCAAGAAAAGACTCACTTTGCCTACATTAATCGCATTTTAGAAAATTATATCGAACAGGGTAAAACCCTAAAGGACTTTATCCATGACTAAATATAATGTGGATGAAATGCTGGATATCATGCGTAGCATGTTTCCTCATGCCAAGGCTGAACTTGATCATAAAAATACTTATGAGCTTAGTGTGGCGGTGATTCTATCGGCCCAAGCTACGGATGTTTCGGTGAATCTTGCGACCCCTAAACTCTTTGAGGCTTATCCAAGCGTCTATGATTTAGCCCAAGCTGAAGTTAAAGAGGTCGAAGGTTATATTAAGACCATTGGCCTTTATCGAAATAAAGCGAAAGCTTTGGTTGGGATGGCACAGAAGGTTGTGAGTGACTTTGATGGGGAAATACCGCATCGTCATCAAGATTTATTATCACTGGATGGGGTTGGTCAAAAGACCGCCAATGTGATTCGCTCAGTGGCCTTTAATGATCCGGCCATTGCGGTGGATACCCATGTTAGTCGGGTTTCAAAACGCTTAAAACTAACCAAGGAAGCGGATGATGTAATGGCGATCGAACGTAAATTAAAACGTAAAATTAAAGGAACAAGTTACTATGCTTGACAGCTTATAATC